>NZ_JBMOJE010000007.1:0-85600 GCF_049316945.1 Propionivibrio sp.
AATCTTCAGAAATTCAACGAAATATGCAAACGGTCTGTTAGGTTGAGAGCATTGGGGCTGGGGGGGTTGGCAGCAGTTCAGACTCAGAGGGCGGCCTGTCTGAGGCTGAACACACCCTTCCCCAGACTCATCAAAGCTGAAAAGCCAGCCAAAGAAGCAAGCCCTCGGCCAGTTCGTGCAGCATCCCCGGTCGGCGCGCAATGTAGGGCGCTGACTCCTGTCTGCGCGCGTCGATCCAGTGCGAGAAACCGCGCACAGCCTCCAGATCGTAGAAGGCAACCATCATCTCGTAATTGAGGAACAGGCTGCGGCCGTCGAGATTGGCCGA
Organism: Propionivibrio sp.; assembly: GCF_049316945.1. Lineage (GTDB taxonomy): Bacteria > Pseudomonadota > Gammaproteobacteria > Burkholderiales > Rhodocyclaceae > Propionivibrio. The sequence continues at coordinate 329 of NZ_JBMOJE010000007.1, forward strand.
GCCGGCGAATGCGAGCTGGTCGTCGATCACCACCGCCTTGGCGTGAATCATGTGCGGATGCAGCCAGACTCTGGCTCCTGCCGCCACCAGATCGCGCAACGAACGGTGGCGTGCAAAATCCGCCAGGCGATGATTGGATCGTTCCGGCAAGACCAGATCGATCTCGATGCCGCGACGGGAGGCCAGCATCAGCGAGGTCAGCAACGAGGCATCGGGAACAAAATAGGGACTGACCGCCAGAATGCGCTGCTCGGAGGTAAAACAACTGGAAACCAGCAGCGTGAAAAATGTGTCATCGGGCTGATCGGGGCCGCTGGCCACCAACTGCGCCAAGGTTGCAGAAGCAGGCGCTGGGGATTGGGATGGCAGGGGTTCGGGCGACGGACGTTCGGTGGCGAAAGCCCAATCCTTCTCGAACTGGTGTAGCGCCAGCCCGGCAAGTTCTCCGTCCAGATCAAAGCTCAGGTCAAGCCAGGGCTTGCTGCCCAGAATCGGGCGCGGATCGCCCTCGAAGTATTCGGCTGCGAGATTCCTGCCACCGCACCACAAGTGCAATCCATCGGCGATGACCATCTTGCGGTGATTGCGCAGGTTGGTGCGTCCGCGCTTGGGAGAGCCAAACGGCGATACGAAACGCGCTACCTCGACCCCCGCCTCGGCAAGGTTCTTCAGATCAGGATAGCCACCAAGATAGATCCCGATGCCGTCGATCAGCAGCCTGACTTTGACACCGGCCAGAGCACGCTGCTTGAGACTTTCCGCAATTTCGTCGCCCAGAACATCACGACCGAAAATGAAAGTGGATAATTCAAGTGTTGTTTTGGCCCCGTCGATGATGCGTCGCAATGCGCTCAGCGCCTGAGAGCCGTCTTCATGAATGCCAAGCCCTGCGTAGGTCACCGGGTCGGGCAAGCCCATCGCCATGCCAAGTTGCTGGGCGCGGGTTGCCGTGGCGTTCGTTGCTGTCTCGTACTTTGAGTGGGCCGCAACAGCAACCCGCCGGGTGGCTTGTAGCAAACGGGAAGACACTACCTTGCGGCTGCCAAAGGCGAGATACAGTGGCAACGTCAGGTAGGGAAGCAGCACGATGCCGAGCACCCAGGCGATGGCTGCCGAGGGGTGGCGCCGCTGGTTAAGCGTGTGGGAGGCAGCGACGTAGATGGCCAGGCCGACTACAACGAGCAGGCTGTGGAGAATTTCCCAGTGCCGGCTGATCAATTCGATAAGCAGGCTCATAAGCTCACTCATCGCGCTGCTTCGCCACGGATTCATTTTCCCCACGGCGTTTGCGCAACAGATAGCGCAACACAAAGCCGCCGAGCAGCAGCAAACCTGCGGCATAAGCGGCCACCGCATAATCCGAACGTAAGGGTTTCAAGTCAGGCATGGCCGGGTCTTTAAGGCCTGGCGGGAAGGGGCGCGGGCCGACCGGAACAATCTGGTGCATGGCCGGGTCTTGTGGCAAGCGACTGCGGTACTCGTCGACATTAGCCACCGGATAGTCGCCCCAGGCGCGACTCGACGGCAGTTGCGGGATGCGCACCAGGATGATTTCCTCGACATCCTGCTTGAGCATTTCTTCGTAAGGAGTCAATGCGCGAGTTGCCATGCCGCTGACCAGTTGCAGCAGATCGGCGCCGGCCTGTTCGAAGGCGACCGCCGGAAGGAGCCGGGTCTGATCTTCGGTGAAATAATCGAAAATTGCCTTGCCTTTGGTCAGGCTGCCGGTTGTCACCGAAACGGCGGGCAAGCCGGCAATCGCCTTCCACCAACTGCTCGCCCCCAAGACCGGAACCTCCCAGCCGAGCGTGCGCAGCGTCGAAATACTGATTCCCGTACAGTTGGCAGCCGCATGCTGGTAAACAAACTGGTGCCGGTAGAACTGGTTGAACACCCGCGCCTGCGCGGAAACCAGATGTGCAGCGGTCCGCTCGTCGCGCAAGGTAGCGACCAGCATCCAGGAGGGTCGATACCAGGCCTGTCCGCTATTGAGATCGGCGAGGTAGTTATCCATCGGCAGCATGGCCGCGATAATGCCTTTCTCGCTTTCCGAATCGAGTGTGTAGTAGTTGGCAATCAGCCAGTCGTGCATTTGCCCCTGCGGGCCAACGCGTCCGGTGACCAGGCCGAAATGCCCGCCGTGCGCCTCGTCGTCGTCGCCCTGTGCGCCGTTGAGCATGATGCCGATCAGCGGACGGCCGGCACGCTGCTGTGCCGCACCCGGGTTGCGCTGCCAGACCACCTGGGTAGCAAAGGCGCTCTGCGCCCCGCCTTGCGGCTCGTTGCGCACGAATTCACGCAGTGCGACCGGCGTTGCGGCAATAGGCTTCAGCGGCGCGGCCGGGTCAAGCCGGAAATCTGCCGGCCAGATGGTGCGTGCGACAAATTGAATCGGCTTCTCGTTCTTTTTTCCACGCAGCCGCAGTTCGCGCTGGTTGAAGAAGGCCTTGCTATCCGCGTTGTAATACGAGCGATTGGAATCGAGACGCGGTGCCAAAGCAAAGCCGATCAGCTCCTCATCCGTTTGCAACTGCTCGCCGCTGGCATCGAGCCGCACATGTTCCATCACTTGAGGAGAACCGACCCAGACCAGGCCGGGATAATCCCGTGCTGAACCGGGCGGTGTCCCGGCATTCCAGCGCCGCACATCCTCTGCGGCCCGCAACCGAGGATCGAATCCGGCCACCGGAAGCCCGGGTTTGGGTACCGCAATTGTTTCCTGGTGAAAGAACCACAGCGCCTGTTCAATGGTGGCACAATCCGCACATTCACCGGTCGTGAGGCGAAAATCGTCAGCCGGGAACAAGCCATAAGCCGGTGAAGTCCCAGCCGCCTCAGCTTGTGCAATAGTCATGAATAAACCAGCCGGAAGAATTTGTGCGAATTGCATCATCGCATTCTAGCGCCTGGGGATGGACATTTTATATCGCGACGAACCAGCCTTTTCACGGCAAACCTTTCAGCACTGAGCGAAAGACAGGAAACATGTATCACGGAGAAAGATTCAACGCCTGGACTCATCTGGTCGGCGCCCTGCTGTCGCTGGCGGGCGCCGTGATCCTGATCGTGATCGCGGCTTCAAGCGGCGATCCGTGGAAGATCGTCAGCGTCTCCATTTTTGGCGCCACGCTGATCCTGCTCTACAGCGTCTCAACGCTCTATCACAGCATGCGCGGACGTGCCAAGGACATCCTGCGCAAGCTAGACCACCTGTCGATCTACCTGCTGATTGCCGGAACCTATACCCCTTTCTGTCTGGTAACGCTGCGCGGCCCGTGGGGCTGGTCGCTGTTCGGCGTGGTGTGGGGGCTGGCCGTGATCGGTATGCTGCAGGAAATAAAGCCACGTTCCGAAGCGCGAATCATGTCGCTGGTGATTTACGCGGTCATGGGCTGGGTCATTGTCGTTGCCACCAAGCCATTGCTCGAGCGTATCAACACGGCTGGTTTCGTGTGGCTTGTCGCCGGCGGACTGCTGTACACCATTGGCATTGTTTTTTTTGCCTTCGACAGCCGCTTCCGGCACTGGCATGGCATCTGGCATCTGTTCGTCATCGGCGGCAGCCTGGCGCACTACATCGCCGTCGCCTTCTACGTCCTTTAGACTGTTCGAGTCTCGGGTTTTCAAACGGCGGGTGCACGCGGTAGCAGAATAACTCCGGCCACTCAGACTGTTGCGCTAACGACCAACATGTCTCGCATCACGGGTGTCCAACAAAACGAATCTTGCGAGCGGCCGAATGCTTCAGACCAGCGGAGAGGGGATTGCATCCGATTAGCGGTCATTACGGATGGTAAGCCATTGAAGCCACGTTTATAGTGATCAAGTCAACATTTGCAAGGAGTGAATCATGAGTTATTGCTATTCCCCGATAGTCCGCTGTGAAGCCGAGCACACAATGGTCCTGACCAATCAGACGCAGCGTGAGTGTTCGCTGGAGCACGGGTGTCAACAAGGGCGTGATTGCCCACTGGGCGGCTGTTTCGCAAAAATATCCGAGGCTTACCGTAGTCCTGGGGTCTGGGAAATGCTGCATTAGCCTGCTGTTAATCAACCACTTTCCTGTTCGGGTTGGTTAATTTTCTGGTTCTCGGCAGGAGTTGATGCCAAAAATATTGTACGCACGATTATCCTACAAACCTCAGTTGGATGTGATGCCAATGTCGCAAGCCCTCATCCCCGGCCCTTCTCCCGCGGGGAGAAGGGTGCAAACTCCCTCTCCCCGCGGGAGAGGGTTGGGGTGAGGGCTAAACACCCGTCACACCTGGCGTTGCGGTCAATTTGTCGATGTTAACTGAGGTTTTTTTGGGATTATCATCGATTACGGAGCATCAAACGTATCGTACCGAGGGCGACGTCATTCAGGGAATTGAGCGTTTCAGGTGATGGTTCCCGAGAGAATGAACCAGCGCTTTCTTCGAATAGTGCTTCGACTGCCCCCAACTCGCCATTGTTGTGCCGTGCTGCCCAGGGAAACTGATTCGAAAGCACGCAGATAGCGTCCCGGAATTACCTTGGGTGTATTCCGGCAATCGCCGCTTTGATTGGTGCGGGTGTGACGTCAGTGGGTTGCTGGAAGGGGTTGCCCTGGATCAGCACGATGGCTGCGGTTGGCGCGGCTGCCAGAGCAAACAGCATGATTGAAACAAAGGCGGCCCGTGGCCGGTCGACGTGCACCACGGCGATCGATAGCAAGGTGAGAAGCCCGAGAAAAGCCATTCCCAGCCACTTCAGCGGATTTACATGGGTCTGGCTAAGCGCCACACGCTGGTTACGCTCGTCGCGGATTTCGCTCGCCTTACGCAGCATCAATGCTTGCACATTCTCGCCCGCAGCACTTCCGACCTCGCTGCTGGCCAGCAATATGAGCAGGGCATCGGCACGTTCCACCACCTCTCGGCTTTCTTCGCGCTGGGCCAGCAGTTGCCATTCATCGGCGCTGGCCAGGGCGTAGCTGACAAGGGCTTCGCGCAAGCGAGCTTTGAGCAAAACAGGGAGGGGCTCCGACAAGGCAGCAATGCTGTGCAGCGAATCGGCTTCTTTGTAGACAGCTTTCATCGCACGGTCATGTGCGCTCCACGTATCGTTTGCCAGGAAGGCCATGGTCAAGCCGAAAAGCACACCAATGATATTGATGAATGGCGGCGCTACGCCCTGCAGAGAGCGGGCCCAGGCTGCCCAGCGTGATCCCTGGATCAGCCATTGAATGGAGGCCACTGCAGCGAAGGTCCCGACCACCGCGACAAATGCGTAGCCGTAATGGTCATAGATATGCCAACTTGTCGGAAGCATGGATTCCTTCGATTCGAAGAGGTGGCCAGAAGGCTCGGCGCTTTGCGCTCTGCTGTGAAGTTTTGAAGTTTTGAAGTTTAACTCACGCTGATGGTTCAGACTGGACTAACAGGCATGGCTTTGATAGACGCCCCAAATTATGAAAGCCCTGCCCGTTTCCCTCACCCCCGCCCCCTCTCCCAAGGGGCGAGGGGAGGTTCGAGAGTCGCTGGCGCGACTTTCACGTTAATCCGACCGAAAGAGTTGTGCTCGGAGTCGCACGGAATTCAGGCCCAATACCCGGCGCGCCAGCCAGGAGTGTTCCGGATAAGTCATCGGCCAAGTTGAGCGTTTGGGATTTCAAATGCGGTTTTCTGGCGGTCGTTTTCAAGTCAAGTCCGAATGACGGCTTGTGCGTTATCATGGGCCATGAATAGACGTTTTGCCGTTTCACTGCTTGTTTTGCTGGTTTTTCAGCTCACCGCCTGCGCGACTCGCGTCGGTACAGGCGGGCAGAAAGAAACTCGTTTTGATCCGCGACTGCTGGCTAAAACAGAGATCGACCGGGTCATCGATACGGATCGTGCCGAGGTGATGGCCGGGCTGCGCCGTATCGCGGAAAAGCTCTACAAGCGCAACCCCAGGGAGTGGAAGAAGGGTGGGCAGCCGAGCATGGAGGCCGCGCTTGACCGCCTCTTCGTCGGGGGTGTGGATTTCCCCGAACTTGAGGGGCGACGGGAAGGCGCGGCAGCGCTCTACGCTTTCAGCCCGAACTATCAGGGTGACCGCGTGCTGGGCGTGATGGCCGGGGTGCTGGGGATGGTCTATGCCGCCTTCGAGCACAAGTCCGACTTTTACGTGCTTGACGACCTGAACGAGCAGAAGCTCTACAATTGCGCCCGCAACATCGAGATCGCCATCTGGAAGATGTCTTCGACCAGAATCGCCAATGGCGAGCCGTTGCTGCTTTCCAATGAACTGGATCTGAATAATCCCAATCTGAGTTTCGAGCGTGAATTCGGTCGTGTCATCGGTCTTCTGGATTTTCTGTCAAAAGTGGTGGCCGACAAGCAGGGAAGATCGATCACGCGTTTTACGCAAAGCATTGCAACGGCGGTTTTCCTGCCCGTTGGTGCCTTAGGAATCAAATGAAATCCATCGTAATTCTCATCTCCGGCCGGGGCAGTAATATGGAGTCGCTGCTCAACGCGGTTGCTTCGGGCTCGCTGCCGATATGCGTGGCGGCGGTTTTCTCCAACCGGGCGGACGCCAAAGGGCTGGAAACGGCCGCCGCCAAGGGTATTTCGACCCGTGTTGTCGATCACCAGCAGTTTGCCAGTCGCGAAGCCTTCGACGCGGCCATGGCCGAGGCGATTGATGTTTTTTCGCCCGATCTGGTGGTGCTCGCCGGGTTCATGCGGATTCTCAGCGATGTCTTCGTGCGGCATTTTGCGGGGCGGCTGATCAACATCCATCCTTCGCTGTTGCCGTCCTTTCCTGGTCTGCACACACACCAGCGCGCGTTGGTGGAGGGTGTGCGGGTGCATGGCTGTACGGTTCATTTCGTGACGCCAGCGCTTGATCATGGCCCGATCATCGTGCAGGCTGCGGTGCCGGTGCTTGATGGCGATGACGAAACCAGCCTGGCGGCACGGGTGCTGGCGCAGGAGCATCAGGTTTATCCGCTGGCCGTGCGCTGGTTTGCCGAAGGACGTCTGCGACTGGTCGACGGGCGGGTCGAGTTCAATGCGCCACAGGACAGTGCCGGAGCGCTGATTTCCCCTTTGATGCGTTGAGGGTTGCATGCCCTTCGCACTGATTATTGCTTTGGCCGCTTCGCTCGGTATTCATGTGGCCGCGCTGTTCGGGCCGGATATCGAGCTGGCGACCGAGCCGGAATCGATGCCGGTGATGGTGGAACTGAAGCCGATGCCCAGGCCGCAAGCGCCGGTCGAGCCACCGAAAAAATCCGAGAAGCCGACCGCAGTTAAAGCCAAGGCGAAGCAGCCACGTCAGAAAGCGGCAGCGGTGGCCAAAACGGTTGCTATTGCCACGCCAGTGCTGAGCGTGCCGGAGGCTTCAAGCGACACGGTTGCTGCGCCTACGGTCGATGCCGCAGGCAAGCAGGCGTCTGTTGTCGCGCCTGAGCCTGCGCTGTTGCCGGCCGTTGCTCCGCGTTTGCCGGAGCACGGCAGAATCAGCTATCGCGTCGATCGCGGTGATTCGAATTTCGAGATCGGTGTTTCGCGGCATGAATGGAGCGTCTTTGATGGTCACTACCGCCTGAGCTCGGTGGTCGAAACGACTGGCCTGGTCTGGCTGTTCAAATCCTATCGCATCGAAATGGAGAGCCGTGGCTTGATGACGGCTGAAGGCCTGCAACCGGAAAGCTTTGCCATTCGGCGCAACGGTCAGGAGGTAAAGGAAAAGGCCTTGTTCGATTGGGAAAACATGACAGTGCGCGTCGGAGATCATGGCGAGCAGGCACTCGACTACGGCGCACAGGACCTGCTGTCGTTCAATTATCAGCTCGGTTTCCTGCCGCATCCCGAAGCCGGTAGTACGTTGCCGATTGCCACCGGCCGCAAGTACGGAATCTATCGCCTTGAGGTGCTGGGCGATGAGGAAATCGAGGTGCCGGCCGGCGTAATGCGCACGCTGCATCTGCGCGCTCCCGGCGAGAATACGACCGAACTCTGGCTGGCTTATGATTATCTGCTGCTGCCGGTTAAAATCCGCTATGTCGACAGTAAGGGCGATAGTCTCGTCCAGGTCGCCACCAAAATCCAACTGAGTCCAGAATAATGCGCTTTACGCCCACCCTGTTTAACCATACCGAAGCGCTGCTTTCTGAGTTGCTACGTTCTACTTTTCCCGCTGATCTGGTGGTTTCGCGCTACTTTCGTCAGCATCGCGAACTGGGTCATAGCGAGCGTGGTTTCATTGCGGAAACCGTTTATTCCGTGCTTCGCCGCAAACGCTCACTCTCCGCCAGATGCCTTGATGACGTGACGTCGCGGCGTTTGCTGCTGGCTACGCTGGCCTGCCTGCAAGGCTTGAACCGGCGCGAACTGGATGCGGTGTTGAACGAAGTCGAGGGTAAATGGCTGGCGCAGGCCAAGGCGATCAAACTGGAAGATCTGCCGCCAGCGGTTCGCCTCGATCTGCCGGATTGGCTGTATGAAGCGCTGACCGCGCAGTTCGATGCGCCGCAACTGGAGGCGCTGGCAGGCGGCCTCAATCTGTCGGCGCCGCTCGATCTGCGCGTCAATCTGCTCAAGACCTCACGCGATGATGTCCTGGCTCGTTTCAAAACCGATGGATTGCCAGCAGAGCCATGCCGCTATTCGCCGATTGGCATCCGCCTGGTGGGCAAGCCGTCGATTTCGCGCCATCCCTTGTTTCTCGATGGCAGCTTTGAAGTGCAGGATGAAGGCAGCCAGTTGCTCGGCTTCCTGTTGCAGCCGAAGCGCGGCGAGATGGTTGCCGATTTCTGTGCCGGAGCCGGTGGCAAGACGCTCCTGCTCGGTGCCCTGATGCGCTCGCAAGGCCGGCTCTATGCCTTCGATGTGGCCGAGAAGCGACTTGCCAAGCTGAAGCCGCGTCTGGCAAGGTCCGGGCTGTCGAATGTGCATCCGGCGCGCATCGAGTCCGAGAACGACATCAAGATCAAGCGACTGGCCGGCAAACTGGATCGCGTGCTGGTCGATGCACCGTGCTCCGGCCTCGGAACTTTACGCCGTAACCCCGATCTGAAATGGCGGCAGACGCCTGAAAGCGTCGCCGAACTGAGCGTCAAGCAGGCGGCGATTCTTCATGCCGCTTCGGGTCTGGTGAAGAAGGGCGGGCGTCTGGTTTACGCGACCTGCAGTTTGCTCGATGCGGAAAACGAGGCGGTGGTGACGCCGTTCCTGGCGGCGCATCCGGAATTCGTTTCACTGCCTGCCGCCGAAGTGTTGCGCAAACAGGAGATCGAAATTGATTGTGACCAGGAGAGTGGTGAGCGCTTGCGCCTGCTGCCGCATCGCCATGGTACCGATGGCTTTTTTGCGGCCGTAATGGAACGTCGATGAACGAGAAGCAGATGTTCGCATTGCTCAATAAACTTTGGGGCGATTTACAGCACCCGGAGTTCTACTGGGTCGCGCTGGCGTTGGTGCTGGTGCTGGCACTTGCCTGGTGGTTGTCCTTCCGCCTGCGTGAGCGGGATAGCCGGCAAGACATATCCGGTCGAAGTGCCCTGCAAGCCTTTGGTGTCGGCAGCCTGAAACGGATTGCTTTCCCATTGTTGGCACTGGTGTTTGTGCTGATCCTGCGCAAGACGCTGCTGGCCTTGCAGTGGGGGCATCTCAGCCTGCTCTATCTGGCCGGGCCGCTGCTCGTCTCGTGGGCGCTGGTCAGAATACTGGTCTATATACTCCGTTGTGTTTTTCCCCATGGTGGCTTTCTCAGCAGTTTCGAGCGCTGGATTACCTCGGCCATATGGGTTGGTGTGGCGCTGGATCTCATTGGCATTGCCGATCCAATGATCGAGATGGTCGAACAGGTGAGTTTCCGTGTCGGCAAGCAGTCGCTCAATCTCTGGATGCTGTTGCATGGCGCCGTGACGGTGGGTATTACGCTGCTGCTCGCGCTCTGGATTGCCAGCTTGATCGAGAGTCGCCTGATGGCCGCCGGGCAGATGGACGGCAATGTACGCGAAGTGCTGGTACGGCTGGCAAAGGCGATACTCTCCGTGATCGCGCTGCTTATCAGCCTGTCGATGGTCGGCATCGATGTAACGGCGCTCTCGGTTTTCAGTGGTGCCTTGGTTGTAGGCCTCGGTTTGGGCTTGCAGAAAATAGCAAGTAACTACGTAAGCGGTTTCATCATATTGCTTGATCGTTCGATCCGATTGGGCAATCTGGTGGCCGTTGATGACAAGACATCCGGTACGGTGACGCAGATCACCACGCGCTATACCGTCCTGCGCATGCTGACCGGCACCGAAGTGATCATCCCGAACGAATACCTGGTGAACAACATAATTCGTAACCAGTCGTTCACCGATACCCGCGTCCGCGTTGCGGTGAGCATTCAGGTCGCTTACAGCACGGATCTTGATAAAGTCATACCACTGATGGTCGAGGCGGCACGGCAGCAACCCAGGGTGCTGGCCGAACCGCTGCCGGGGGTGTTGCTTACCGGGTTTGCCGATAGCGGCATCAATCTGGAACTCGGCTTCTGGTTAGCTGACCCGGAAGCGGGTACGGGCAATGTACGTTCGGATATCAGCTTTGCGCTATTGAAAGTTTTTCGCGAGAACAGCATTGAAATTCCCTTCCCGCAACGCGAGATTCGTATGCTTGGCGAAGCGGTGGCCCCAGTCTCGGCGGCGCCAGTTTGATCTGACTGTTTCAGGCAAAAAAAATCCCACGCCGTTGGGCGCGGGATTAAAAGTCCCATCATTGGCGATGGGTCAGGGAGGGTCAAACATTGCCAGCGAGGGGGTCGCTGAAGCAACAATGCAATACTAGGGATTCGACTACTTCGTGTCTGTTGCGCATGTTCGGCGTTTGCGTGACGTTGTGTAACTCGCCTTTCAAACAAGGAAAAGCCCACGCTATCGGTGGGCTTTTCCTTGTTCAGCAGCATCATTCAGTGACGCCTGTTTCGGGTTTTCTCTTTCCAGCAGCGCAAGCCAAACCAGGCGAGCGAACAGCATCCGGCTATCAGCACGGCCCGCATGATTTCCATGCGTCCATCAGCGAGCAGATCCCAGGAAACAATCCCGACGAAGATTCCTAAACCTTCGGCGACAGGGAAAGTCGTGGGGGGCGTTGCCATGAAAATCACTCTTCGATTTTCCCGGGGCGCGGTGCGGATTCATTGGTGCGGCGAGCAAGGCTGTTCTGGCAGCAATCAAAATTGCAGTTACACGCCTTCTTGTCTGGAACAAGCAAATGCTGGCGGGCGTTGGCGAGAAAGCGTTCGCGAATCTGATTGAATTGGTACATGACGAGCTTCTCCATCTGTATGATCATTTAGTGAAGCAATGATAGTTGGGTGGATAGCGTGCGTCATCAGTGCTTTCGTCAGGTTTGGGTGACGCTCTGTAACAGCGGCCAGCTCAGGGTAAAACGTGCTCCGCCGAGCGGTGATTCATCCGCGCTTGCTGTGCCCCCATGCTGCTCAAGAACCAGCCGGACGATAGCCAGTCCAAGGCCGTAGCCGCCGGTAGCACGGTCACGCGAGCGATCCAGCCGGGTGAAGGCGAAGAAGACGCGCTTGCGTTCGTCAGGCGGGATGCCGATTCCGTCGTCGTCGACATGGATCTGAACGCGGTCTCCGACGACTTCGGCGCTGACGGCGATTCTTGTTTTTGCATATTTGAGTGCGTTGCGCAGCAGGTTGGTTACGGCATACGGCATGCTCTTCAAATCAAGTTCTACCTGCTGTGCTGCAGGCAGTGCGCTGCTGTCGACGGTCATTTCGAGCGAACGGCTGAGAATGCGCATGGATTCAACTTCTTCTTCAAGCCATGGCGCCAGTTCCACCGGCGTCAGGTGCAGTTCCGGTTGCTCACGTTCGAAGCGGGCATAGGTGAGGCTGGAGTCGATCAGGTTGTCGAGTTCATCGAGATCGACTTCCATCAATTGCCACAGACGTTCTCGTTCGGCACGCTCGTCGGTTTCGGCCAGCATTTCGAGCGCGAAGCGCATACGCGCGATCGGGGTGCGGAGTTCGTGCGAGATCGCACTCGATAACTCCTTCTGCGTGGCAATCAGGCGCTGGATACGTTCGGCCATGCCGTTGAGGGTTTCGGTCAGCAGTTCAAAGGCCCTGCTACGCGCTTCCGGGGCGCGTGTTTCAAAGTGGCCTTCACCGAGTGATCGCGCTGTCTGACGCAGTGCTTCAAGGTCGCGCCACACCGGGCGGACCCAGAACCAGACGGCGATGGCTAGGCACAGACCGATCAGGCTCCAAGTCAGCAGGCGGATGCGTAACTCAAGCGGCAGTGCGCGCGGGCGATCCGGGTTGGCGTCGGGCGATAGCGGCCCGACTACCAGGATCTGCGGAGTTTGCTTCAGCCGGTGGTAGAGAATATCGCCATCGGAATCAATCGCCAGTTCGCCTGAGTCGAGTTTTTCTGCTTGTTTTGGTGGCAGTTTTAAGGTCCAGCGTTCAACGATCTCAAGTTTGTAGGAAAACTTGTTGTCGAGTGCCTTGATGGTTTTTGGCCATTCCGAGCGTGGCCGGCGAAACAGCTCGTCTTCGATCAGGACGATGGTGCCGCGCATGAAGCGGCTGGTGTAGTCGTCGGTAATGCCCTTGACGGCGGTCGAAATGACGAAATCGGCGAAAAAGGCGATGGCAATGAACGAACCCATTACCAGCATGTAAAAATTGAAGAAAAGGCGCGTCAGGCTGTAGCGACCGCGCCACGGCGCCGGCTTGTAGCGCCCGAGGATGGCCAGCAGCTTGTTGTTACTTGTGTTGTTGCGACTATTGCCAGTCATGCTTGCTGAACAGATAGCCTTTGCCGCGGACGGTTTTGATGCGTGTCGGATTTTCCGGGTCGTCGCCAAGCTTGCGACGCAGTCGCGAAATGCGGGCATCGATCGAACGGTCAAGACCGTCGAAGCCGATGCCGCGCAATTCCTGAAGCAGGTCATCGCGCGACAGGATATTTCCGGCGTGGCGGGCGAGCAGCCAGAGCAGGTCGAATTCCGCAGTGGTCAGGTCGATCGTTTCGTTGCCGAGGTGGGTGCTGCGCGTCGACTGGCTGATGCGGAAGCTGCCAAAGGAAAGTTGCGCCGTCTCGCCGGTTTCTGAGTTTGCGTCCGCCGGGCTGGCGGAGCCGGGCGAGCGTCGGAGCAGGGCCTTGATGCGTGCGAGCAGAAGGCGCGGCTGTACCGGCTTGGCGATGTAATCATCGGCGCCGAGTTCGAGGCCGAGAATCTGGTCGAGGTCTTCGTCGCGCGCCGTCAGCATCAGGATCACGCCCTTGTACTTGGCGCGTACTGCACGGCAGACTTCAAAACCATCTTTGCCAGGAAGCATGACATCGAGGATCACCAGATCGGGATTGTCGTTCAGTATCCTGGCTTCGGCGGTGTCGCCACGGCCTTCTATGGTGACTTCGAAATCGTTTTTGCGCAGGTATTCGGCAGTAAGGTCGGCGAGGCGCTCATCGTCTTCGACCAGCAGTATGCGTATTTTCATGGCGCAATAATAACGGGTTGCGGGCGCAGGATAAACTTCCCCGGAAAAAATACACGTTGAAGGGTTGTCCGGGAAAAATCGGAAACTGCTGCACACGCTCTTTATATTGCTGAAGCGATCGGCTATCGTATTTCCTGAGCAATTAAATGACTTAGAATTCTTGGCTTGATTGGTTGGAGGGATTATGTACGCTGGCATCGTCGATTGGCCGTGGTGGATCAATGTGTTGGTGACACTGGGTTTGACCCATGTGACGATTGCCGCAGTGACCATTTCCCTGCGCCGGTTGCAGGAACTTTCGCTGCGCCTGCGCAGCTATTCGCTGACCTGATCGAGAGTATTCATGCGACTTTCCCCCCGCGGTGTGTTTGCCTTGCTGGTCACCGCCTCAATCGGCCTGCTGGCGACCGGTCTGCTTGTTGGCGAGTTGGCCCGCTTGCATCCTTGCCATTTGTGTAATTTGCAACGTTTGTATTACCTGATGCTGGGTTTTTTTGCCTTGTGCGGTGTGCTGTTGCCGGGTTGGCGCAGGCTATGGTGCGTCCTCGTCGGTCTGACCGCTTTAGGCGGGGTGATTGCCGCGGTTCAGCAGAGCTGGATGCAGTACGTACCGCAGGAGTCGATCGAATGCGGCTTTGGCGATCCGACGCTGGCCGAGCAACTCATCAACTGGCTCGGTACGCAGTGGCCGGCGATGTTCATGGTTACCGGTTTTTGCACTGACAAGGAGTGGATTTTTCTTGGCTTCACCTTGGCCAACTGGTCGGTGGGCTGCTTTCTGGGTCTCCTGGGTGTCGCCGTCTGGCTCGGGTTCCGGCGCGATGTGGCCTGAGATGCCCGTATTGCGGCCATTGCAGAGCATAGGCATTGGCGATGCCCGTATTTATTGGCTTGCGCGGCATTGTGTGCCAAGACGACCGCTGCAAGCACCTTCCCGGCCGGTTGCCGGGAAGGTGCTTGCCGGAGCGGTCTAGCCGCGCTTGAGACGTTCCAACTGGGGTTTCAGTTTCTCGACGGTGGCGACAAAGTCGGCGAGGCGCTTCTTTTCCAGTTCGACGACCGCTGCCGGGGCGCGGGCGACGAAACTTTCATTACCGAGTTTGGCATGTGCCTTGACGATTTCGCCCTCCAGCCGGGCGATCTCCTTGCCCAGGCGTTCGCATTCGGCGGCAAGGTCGATCTCGATTTTCAGCATCAGGCGTGTTTCGCCAACAACGGCGGTCGGCGCGCTGGCGTCTTCCGGCAGGGTGTCGACGATCTGCACCTCTGAAAGCTTGCCGAGAACCTTGAGATAGGGTGCAAAACCGGCCAGCGCTTCGGCATTGCCGGAAACGATCAGCGGCACCTTGACCGCCGGCGAGAGGTTCATCTCGCCGCGCAGGTTACGGCAGGCATAGGCCAGATCCTTGAGTTGCTGCATGGTGGCTTCGCTGGCGCTGTCGATTTTCTCCGGCTCGGCTTGCGGGTAGGCGGCCTGCATGATGGAGTCGTGCGTCTTGCGGCCGGCAATCGGGGCGATGGCCTGCCACAGTTCTTCGGTAATGAAGGGAATCAGCGGGTGCGCCAGGCGCAGCACGGTTTCCAGCACTCGCGCCAGGGTGCGCCGCGTGGCACGGGCTTCGGCCTCGCTGCCGCTCAGGATTTGCACCTTGGCCAGTTCCAGATACCAGTCGCAGAACTCGTCCCAGACGAATTCATAAATCGAACGGGCGAGCAGGTCGAAACGGTAGTCGGCAAAATGCTGGGCAACTTCGGCCTCGCTGCGTTGCAGCTTGCTGACGATCCAGCGGTCGGCAAAGGAGAAGGCGAGCGGGGCGCCACCACCGCAGGTCGGGCCGTTCTGGCGGTGCTCCAGGCCGAGGTCCTGGCCTTCGGTGTGCATCAGCACAAAGCGCGTGGCATTCCACAGCTTGTTGCAGAAGTTGCGGTAGCCCTCGCAGCGATGCAGGTCGAACTTGATGTCGCGGCCGGGGCTGGCCAGCGAAAGGAAAGTGAAGCGCAGGGCGTCGGTGCCGAAAGCCTGAATGCCTTCCGGGAACTCCTTGCGCGTGTGCTTCTCGATCTGCGCCGCCTGCTTCGGATTCATCAGGCCGGTGGTGCGTTTCTTGACCAGATCTTCGATGCCGATACCGTCGATCAGATCGATCGGGTCGAGCACGTTGCCCTTCGACTTGGACATTTTCTGGCCTTCGGCGTCGCGGATCAGGCCATGCACATAAACGTGCTTGAACGGGATCTTGCCGGTGAGGTGCCTGGTCATCATGACCATGCGCGCCACCCAGAAAAAGATGATGTCGAAGCCGGTGACCAGCACCGTCGACGGCAGGTAGAGGTCAAGTGCCGGATTCGACTTTTCCGGCCACTCAGGAGTCCAGTCGAGCGTCGAGAAAGGCCACAGGGCCGAGGAGTACCAGGTGTCGAGCACGTCCGGGTCACGGTTGAGAGCGCCGGTATAGCCGGCTGCCGCCGCCTGCGCCCTGGCTTCCGCTTCGTCGTGGGCAACGAAGATTTCACCATTGTCGCCATACCACGCCGGGATCTGGTGCCCCCACCACAACTGGCGCGAGATGCACCAGTCCTGGATGTTGTTCAGCCACTGGTTGTAGGTATTGACCCAGTTCTCGGGAACGAACTTGATCTCGCCAGAGGCCACGCATTCGATGGCTTTGCCGGCGATGCTGGTGCCGTCTGCCCCGGGCTTGGTCATGGCCACGAACCACTGGTCGGTGAGCATCGGCTCGATGACGACGCCGGTACGGTCGCCGCGCGGCACCTTGAGTTTGTGCTTGTCGGTTTTTTCCAGAATCCCGAGAGCTTCGAGGTCGGCAACGACAGCCTTTCGAGCGTCGAAGCGATCCATGCCGAGATATTTTTCCGGGGCGTTTTCGTTGATCTTGGCGTCGAGCGTAAGGATCGAGATGATCGGCAGGTTATGGCGCTGACCAACGGCGTAGTCGTTGAAGTCGTGCGCCGGCGTGACCTTGACGCAGCCGGTGCCGAATTCGAGGTCGACGTAGGCGTCGGCGATGATCGGGATTTCACGGTCGCACAGCGGCAACTTCACCATCTTGCCGATCATGTCCTTGTAGCGCGGATCGTCCGGATGCACCATCACGGCGGTATCGCCGAGCATGGTTTCCGGGCGTGTCGTAGCCACCGTCAGCGAACCCGCATTTTTTCCATCTGCATCGGCCAGCGGGTAGCGGATGTGCCACATGAAACCGTCTTCCTCCTCGCTCACCACTTCGAGGTCGGAGACGGCGGTGTGCAGCACCGGGTCCCAGTTCACCAGTCGCTTGCCGCGATAGATCAGGCCTTCTTTGTGCAGGCGAACGAAGGTTTCGGTGACGATTTTCGAGAGGCCGGCATCCATCGTGAAGCGCTCGCGCTTCCAGTCCGGCGAGGTGCCGAGACGGCGCATCTGCCGGGTGATGGTGTTGCCCGAGAACTCTTTCCACTCCCAGACTTTTTCGAGGAACTTTTCGCGCCCGAGGTCGTGGCGCGAGATGCCCTGCGCGTCGAGTTGGCGTTCAACGACGATCTGCGTGGCGATGCCGGCATGGTCGGTGCCCGGCTGCCACAGCGTATTGTCGCCGCGCATGCGGTGGTAGCGGGTGAGCGCGTCCATGATCGCCTGGTTGAAACCATGCCCCATGTGCAGCGTGCCGGTGACGTTGGGCGGCGGCAGCAGGATGCAGAAGGCGTTGCGGTTTTCGGTATCGAGGCCGGCATCAAAGTAGCCTCTGGCTTCCCATTCGGGATACCAGCGACGCTCGATGTCCGCAGGTTCAAAGCTTTTGGCGAGTTCCATAGGGGCAGTAGTAAGGGGTGGCGAAAACCGGCGATTATACCGGATCGCACCGGCGCGCTGGGCGCCGCCGCTTACAGCCAGGATTCGCTAGCAGCCCGTAGGGTGCGCAAAAATCTTTTCTTTGCGCACGCCATCGTCCGGCAGGCCCGGTGAGCATCATTTTGACGACCGGCACATGTGCGCAAGTGAAATGTACGCACCCCCGAAAGGCTGGAAGCCAATATTCATGCGCATCTCCAGCGTGATCTGCTGGAACTATCGATAACGTCATTTTGTGTCAAGGGCATGATAATATACATGGCTTACTCAGGGAAATAAAAAACTAGCTTATTCCAAGCACAGCACAGCAAATACCTCATGAAATACACCCCGCTCGCTTTTGCTTCGCTTCTTTTGGGATTTCCCCGCTTTCCGCTATCGCCTCGTCGTGACAATTCGCAACGGGGTTTTTTTTGACCATTATTGAGGGAATTTCCATGTGTTGCTTGCAACTCCTGCAACGGGCGGCTGCCCGTGTTCGTCTCCGCCCTTGTCTTGCCGTTGCGGCCCTCGGCCTGGCCGTCACTCTGGCTCAGGCCGGCGAGACCACCAATTCGATCGGGATGACACTCGTGGACATCCCCGCCGGCAGCTTTGTCATGGGTTCTTGTCTGCAAGACAAAAAATCGGCCTTCCTCGGGGAGAGTACATGCTCAAACCCCGACCCGGAGGCTTCCACATCCGAAACCCCGCAGCACCGGGTCAGCATCCGCGCCTTCCAGATGGGCAAGACGGAAGTGACGCTGGGGCAGTTCAAGCGTTTTATCAAGGCGACCGGCAACACCCAACTGGTTGACGACGATTTCATCAAATACAACGCTTACGGTGAGGGTGCGCCGGTGGTGCAGGTGTCGTGGAATGATGCCCAGGCGTTCATCACCTGGCTAAACCAGACCGACGGAGGCGGCTTTCGTCTGCCCAGCGAAGCGGAGTGGGAATATGCCTGCCGTGCGGGTGGCTACCACAAATATTGTGGCAGCAATAACGTTGGCGCCGTTGCCTGGTATGACGGCAACAGCGGAGGTCATCAGCGACCGGTGGGCGGCAAGCAGGCGAATGCTTTTGGTCTGCACGACATGAGCGGCAACGCCTTTGAATGGGTGCAGGACTGTTGGCACGACAGCTATCGTGGTGCGCCGGGCGACGGCAGCGCCTGGGCAAGCGGCTGTAGCGCTGATGGGCGCGGGCTGCGCGGTGGCTCCTGGTACATCATCGCCGGAAGCGCCCGTGCCGCCGATCGCAGCCTCAGCTCGCCCGGAGGCCGGTACGGCAGCTTCGGGTTCCGTCTCGCCAGGACTCGTTAAGCCTTTCCCCTTTACTCCTTTACTCCTTTACCGCTTCATCGAGAATCACGAAACGGGCAAGGTTTTATAGTGCGGGTTTGGGGGCGCAGCCCCCAAGGAAATTTTTTTATGACCGAACGAGATCACAGCCGCAGCACTGGCCCGGCACTGGAAAAGTGGTATCAGTTCCTGCGCTGGCTGGTACCGACGGTAGAAAAATTTCCCAAGGCACAGAAATTCACCTTGGGTGATCGCATTCAGTCTGGCGCACTGGATGTGCTGGAACGCCTGATCGAGGCGACTTACAGCCGCCAGGCGGCGCCAATCCTGGTGCAGGCCAATCTCGGTCTGGAAAAACTGCGTTTTCTATTCCGCCTTTCCGCCGATTTGCATTTGCTGGATTTGCGCCGCTACGAATTCGCAGCCCGCGCCATCGATGAAGTGGGCCGGCTGGTCGGTGGTTGGTTGAAAGCCCAAGGCGCGCCACGTGCCGAAGCGCCACACTGATCTTTTCGCTGGCATCGCCAACTTCGCCGCCTTGCGCGAAGCGGCGCTAAAGGCTGCCTTGGGCAAGCGCGGCAAGCCAGGCGTGGCTGCCTTTATGGCCAATCTGGAAAAGAATGTGTTGCGCCTGGAACGGGCGCTGCAAGAGGGCCGCTGGCACAGCGGCGGCTACACCGAAATCGAGCTGCATGAGCCGAAGCGGCGCATCGTCTCGGCTGCGCCGTTCCGCGACCGGGTGGTGCATCACGCCCTGTGCTCCGTGGTAGGGCCGATTTTCGAGCGAGGTTTCATCGACGATACCTTCGCCAATCGCAAAGGCAAAGGCACGCACCGCGCCGTGGCGCGTTACGAGCACTTCCGCAACCGCCATCGCCATGTGCTGCGTGCAGACATCTACCGCTATTTTCCCGCCATCGACCACGCCATTCTCAAGGCCGATCTGCGCCGCCGTATTGCCTGCCCGCAAACCCTGTGCTTACTCGATACGATCATCGACGGTTCCAATGCGCAAGAACCGGTGGATATTCACTTTCCCGGTGACGACTTGCTGACGCCGCTGGCGCGGCGGCGGGGCTTGCCGATCGGTAACCTGACCAGCCAGTTGTTTGGCAACGTCATGCTCGATGCCTTGGATCATTTCGTCAAGGAAGTGCTGCAAGCGCCCTATGTGCGCTATGTCGACGATTTTGCGCTGTTTCATGATGACATCAGTGTTCTGGCGGTCTGGCAGGAAAAGATAGGTGCTTTTCTTGCCCGTCGCCGTCTGAAACTGCATCCGATCAAGACCTTTGTCGTACCGACGACCGAGGCCGCCGAATTTCTCGGTTACGTGCTGCTGCCGGGTGATCATCGCCGCCTTCCGGAAGCCAACGTCCGCCGTTTTCGCAACCGTTTGCGCGGCCTGCGCGACCGTTGGCAGGCTGGTACGGTGGCAGCCGATGCGGTCATCCAACACGTAGCGGCATGGATTGCCCATGCTGAAAACGCCGATACCTGGCGCTTGCGCCATGCCCTCTTTCGCGGCGGGTGGTTCGATCCGCTGTGGGAGCCTGACGGCTCGCCTGATGGGCGCGGGCTGCGCGGTGGCTCCTGGAACAACAACGCCAGAAACACCCGTGCCGCCAATCGCAACAACAACTCGCCCGGCAACCGGAACAACAACAACGGGTTCCGTCTCGCCAGCACGCCTTCACGCGCCAGAACCGCTTTTCTTACGGGAGAGGCGGGTGTGCCCGAAGGTGTCCACGGGCCGTCATGATGAGTGCAGCAAAATCCCCCGGTTTTGGCCGCGAGGCGACCGGGGTTTTCATCAAACCAAAAAGTACAGATTAACCGCGCTTGATTTCTTGGCTGCTCGGGAAAGCCCCACCCGATCTGCCTTCTCTCAATTTGGGGTAGGAGAATCATAAAATGAAAACAAGAATCCTCGTTGCTGTTGTACTGGCCGCTGTCTCTTCGTGGGCTGTCGCCGCCGACTATGTCTGCACGGTGTATTGCAACAATGGCAAGACGCAGTCGGTAGTAAATGCAAGCTCCTCTTCCGATGCCGCGAAACAACTCGATTCGAGTCAGGCCGTTGTCAATCAAATTTGCCAAGCCGCCAAACTTGGCAATGCCTCCACATCGAGCATGGGTTCTTCGCAATGCAGTAAAAAGTAATTATTCAGCCGTTCCGATTACCGCCAGCCCTGAAGTCGGCGCTGGCGGGTCGAACGATCAAATGGGTCTGACCCCTTTGGTCGTGCATCGACGTACTTGATCCACTTGTGGATCAATGGTGTCAGAATCCATTGATCCACTTTTAATTTTTCAAACCGCTGGAGTCCTCCATTGATTTTTTGCCTGATAACCCGTGCTGGATGGGAGAAAGCTGGAAGTGTGGTGAATTAAGTGCTAAATTAGACGTCTAATAAAGTATCAATAATTCATTGGGAGAACGCCATGGACATCATCTACAGCAACATGACCGTCAGCGTCACGGAGTTAAAGCGCAATTTTGCAGGAATCATCAAGCAGGCCGATGAGTGTCCGGTGGCCATTCTCAATCACAACAGGCCGGAAGCCTATCTATTGCCTGCTGCGCATTACGAGCGGTTGATGGCTTATCTGGAAGACCTGGAGGATGCGAAACTGGTTCAGGAACGTGCCAGTGGTCCCTTCGTCGAGGTGGCTCTGGATGAGCTATAAGCTCCGTTTTCATGAGTTGGCACTGGCAGAGTGGAGCAAGCTCGACAACAGCGTTCGCGAACCACTTAAAAAGAAACTGGCTGAACGGCTGGACAATCCCCATGTTCCTGCAGCCGCTCTTGCCGGAATGTCGGATTGTTACAAGATAAAACTATTGCGCGTCGGGTATCGGCTGGTTTACCGGGTTGAGAATGAAATCGTTTTTGTTACCGTCATCGCCGTTGGCAAGCGGAACAAGATGAAAGTTTATGATACGGCAAAATCCAGACTGTGAATTTTTAGCCTTTTTTGAAATTTGAATGGGCAATCAGTGTCTCGGGGCGGTGGGCGGTTCAATTCCGGCAAGCCAGAAGCGCTGGGGTTGAAGCTCCACGCTCAGGCGGCATGAACCACACCCGGCGATTGTCGGGAATATCCTGCATCCAAAAAATAATGTGTGAGAAACCTCATCTCGCCGTTTGTTTGATCCTGAAAACCTCAGTTGACCGCGACAAACTGACCGCAAAGCCAGATCTGACGCGTGTTTAGCCCTCACCCCAACCCTCTCCCGCGGGGAGAGGGGGTTTACACCCTTCTCCCTGCGGGAGAAGGGCCGGGGATGAGGGCTTGCGACATTGGCATATCATCCAACTGAGTTTTCTAGGTTGATGAAACAGCTTTGGCAGAGTAAAGTAATGATTCCTTACATTCCACGGAGGCAGCGATGTTGGCTAAAATGACTTCCAAGAATCAACTCACCTTGCCCAAAGCGCTTGTGTTGCAGGTTGGTGCTACCGACTATTTCGATGTGGAAGCCCGCAATGGGCAACTGGTATTGACCCCCGTTCGCATTCAGCGCGGCGATGTTGTCCGCGCGAAATTGGCCGAGTTGAATTTGAACGAGGCCGATATCGCCGATGCCGTGACGTGGGCGCGAACGCCAAAATGAGCCCTGCCAAAATTCCGCCACGCGTTGTGGTGGATACCAATGTGGTGCTGTCGGCCTTGGTGTTTGCTGGCGGGCGTCTCGAACCCTTACGCTGCGCATGGCAAAGTGGTCAATTTGTGCCTCTGGCGTGCAGCCACTCGGTGAGCGAGTTGATTCGGGTGTTGGCGTATCCCAAGTTTAAACTTTCGGCTACAGACCGGCAGGAATTGCTTGCTGATTATTTGCCTTATTGCACCACCGTGAATTTGCCGGAGATGTTGCCAAGCTCAATCCAGTGCCGGGATGCAAATGATTTGCCTTTTTTGCATTTGGCTCTGGCGGGCAAGGCGGACTTTCTGGTCAGCGGGGATGCCGATTTGTTGAGTCTTGCGGGTACGTTCGTTTGCCCGATTGTGACTGCGGAAGAATTTATCCGGCGTTGTTTGTCATGAGCCGACACCGAAGTTGCGTAACCACTTTGCCAGCATTCCAGAAATGCCCGACAAATTAAATGCCCAAGGCAACATGAACGAACGCTTGCAGCAGCTCGAAGCACTTTGCAACCACCCCTCCCTGCCAGCCCGGTAGGGTGCGCAAATTCTTTTCTTTGCGCACGCGGAATTCCCCTCATGCATCGACGTGCTTGATCTGCCTGGAGGTGCGCACCCCAAGAGTACTTCTTCAGGCTGGCGATGCCATCCTTCAGGGCGCACCCCAAGAGTACTTCTTCAGGCTGGCGATGCCATCCTTCAGGGCGCAACGCTTCGCGTTTCACACCCGACAAAACTACTGGTGGCTTGGCAATTGAAACTTTTGTCGCACGGCGGGTTGCACGAGTTGACCGGTGTGCTGGATTCGGTTTTCAAGCAGGCGGCGCGTTGGCAGCAGTGGTTTGACAACGGCGTTATGAAGGCTTGAAGGCTTGATTACACCGCAGGATGCGCTATGCACTGTGTTTGGCTGTAAGAATTTGAAAAATGCTCTTGAATGAGTATTCTCTAGTCGTTGCGATTCGGCTCGTCGAGCGGCAGGCTCAGTTGCTTGCGTCGGGCGATGAAATCGCGCAGGGCGGTTTCCATGGTCGCGGTGATGCCGGCGCGCAGTTCTTCACCTGCAGTAATCAGGGTGGCTTCGAGCAGCGTCGGCAGTTCGTAGGTTAGTTGTTGCCCGATGGCGTGGGCGATTTCCGAGGCCAGCAGCGAAACCTGGGTTTCGTCAAAGCGCTCCGTGGTGATTGCCGCCGCTTCAGAAACGGCGGCTTCAGAAACCACCTCGGTAAGTACCGGCAGATCATCATCGTCATTCTCCAGCAAAGGTACGCTGGCGGATTCTGCCTTGCTGGTCGGTGTGGCGACAAAACTTCGCCGACGCCGCATCAACGAGTCGGCGCGCTCAACAATATCCGAAAATTCGGCCATCAGTGTTTCTCCGCGAGGTCGAAATACTTGATCTCGTAGCCGCGATCCTTGTAAAACTTCACCCGCTCACGACCTGCCAGCCGCTCTGCCTCTTGCTTCCCAACGACTTCAATAATGCTGGTGAAACGAGAAAACCCGGGAGGGATTTCAGCGGAAAGATTGAACAGTCGCTCGTTTTGCGGCAACGATTCAAGCGTGTCAGTAATCAGCACCGGCGTTTCAGCCGCCAGCGGTGAATTGCTGCGGACGTGCGGCACGAATCCGGTTGGCGGGTGCATCCACAGGTGACGGTCGAGCGTGTCGGCGACTTCGGCATCGGGCGCGAAGACCAGCAAGGCCTTGCGTTGCTGATACGCCTTGCCGATCAGCGCGGCGGCGGCGGCGATGCGGTCGGCGGCGTTATGATAGAAGAAGATCTGGGTCAATGGAGTTTTCCGGCGCGTTTCAGCAGGTAGTGCGTGAGCAACGCGACCGGTCGCCCCGTGGCCCCTTTGTCTGTTCCCGATTTCCAGGCGGTGCCGGCGATGTCGAGGTGTGCCCATTCGAACTTCTTGGTAAACCGCGAGAGGAAGCAGGCGGCAGAAATACTGCCGGCGGGCCGTCCGCCGATGTTGGCCATGTCGGCGAAGTTGCTTTTCAGAAGCTCCTGATAGTCTTCCCACAGCGGCATCTGCCAGGCGCGGTCCTGCGCCTCGTCGCCGGCCTGCAGGAGATCGCGGGCGAGGCTGTTGTTGTTGGCGAAAAGGCCGGTGGCGACATGGCCGAGGGCGATCACGCAGGCGCCGGTGAGCGTGGCGACATCAATCACGGTTGCCGGGTCGAAACGTTCGGCGTAGGTCAACGCGTCACAGAGGACCAGGCGGCCTTCGGCGTCGGTATTGAGTATTTCTATGGTCTGGCCGGACATCGAGGTGACGATGTCGCCGGGCTTGCTGGCAGAACCGCCGGGCATGTTTTCGGAGGCGGGAACGATCACCGTGAGATTGAGCGGAAGCTTCATTTGCGCCACCGCCTTGATTGAGCCGAGCACGCTGGCGGCGCCGCACATGTCGAACTTCATTTCGTCCATTTCCGGGCCCGGTTTCAGCGAAATTCCGCCGGAATCAAAGGTGATGCCCTTGCCGACCAGGACCAGCGGTTTTTCGTCACTCTTGCCGCCCTTGTAGTGCAGGACGATCAGCTTCGGTGGCTGGTGCGAGCCTTTGGCCACCGAGAGCAGCGAGTTCATGCCGAGCGTTTCCATGTCGGCACGTTCGAGAATCTGGCACTCGATGGCATGCTCGCTGGCGATCTGTTGCGCCGTTTCAGCCAGATAGCCCGGAGTGCACACGTTGCCGGGCAGGTTGCCGAGATTTCTGGCCAGCGCCATGCCCGCGGCGATGGCTAGCCCCTGTGCCATTGCTTCTTCCGCCTCTGCCAGTGCATTTCGGTGTTCAATGATAAATGTCAGTTTCCGTAAAGGGCGGCGAACTTCACTTTTTTTGCTCTTGAACTGCTCGAAGCGATAGACGGTTTCCTGGGTGATGATCGCTGCCTGCCGGATGCGCCAGGCAATGCTGCGTTTCTTGACTGCAGTTTCGGTCAAAAAGATTGTGCCATCAGAAGCCCCCGTTTCATTAAGCGCTTTAACTGCGCTACGAAGTGCCGCGCAGTATTCTTTCTCGTGGAATTCCTTTTCCTTGCCTAGCCCGACGAGCAGAACTCGCTCACAGAGGGTGGATGGAACATTGTGCAGGAGTAGTGTTGAGCCGGCTTTTCCTTCCATGTCGCCGCGGCGAATGATGTCGGAAAGGGTGTTGTGTGACGCTTTGTCAATCAACTCGGCGGCAAGAGTCAGTTTGCGCGGTTCGAAAACGCCGACGACGACGCAAGCACTGCGTTGCTTTTCCGGGCTTGCGCTTTTTATGCTAAATTCCACTGGATACTCCCTAAACAATGCAGTTTCGTACCAAAAGTCGATTATCACTGCAGTTTTTCGTTAAAGTCAAAAAATGATCTTTCAGCGTGCCACTCGGCGCGAGTTTACCCACTCTGCTGCCGGCGTTTTTGTTGCGCTCTTCGCTATTTTGCTGACGACCCTGCTGATCCGGTTGCTGGGCGAAGCGGCACGCGGCTCGATTGCGCCGGAAGCGGTGATCGCGCTGCTTGGTTTTTCGGCGCTCAACTACATTCCGGCGTTACTGTCACTGGCTTTGTTCATCGCAATTCTGTTGTCGCTGTCGCGCAGTTATCGTGATTCCGAAATGGTGGTCTGGTTTTCTTCCGGGCAGTCACTTGCGGCGTGGATACGACCGGTACTGGTATTTACCCTGCCGCTGGCGTTTGCGATTGCCGGGATGTCTCTATTCCTTTCTCCCTGGGCGCTGTCGCAGAGCGCTGATTACCGGGGTAATCTCGATACGCGCAAGGATACCGGGCAGGCTTCTCCCGGAGCATTTCAGGAAACTTCTTCGGGGGAGCGGGTCGTTTTCGTCGAGGCCGTTGCCGAGGATGAGAGCTATGTAAAAAACGTATTCGTCAGTTCGGTCCAGAACCAGCGGCTGGGGGTGACGATGGCCGCGACCGGTCACCAGGAAATTGCCGAGAACGGGGATCGTTTCATGGTTCTGGAGAACGGTCGCCGTTACGAGATTGAACCGGGTACGCCGGAGATCCGTATCCTGGAATATGGGCGTTATGCCATTCGTCTGGAGACCAAGGAGGCACGCGGTATAGAGCGGACTCCGCAGAATACGCCAACGCTGGATCTGATGATGAGGGATCTGCCGGCCTATCGGGCTGAACTGCTTTGGCGTCTCAGTGTTCCGCTTTCGGCCATCGTTCTGGCGCTGCTGGCTATCCCGCTATCGTTTGTCAATCCGCGTGCCGGCCGTTCGGCAAACATGCTTTTGGCGTTGTTTACCTATCTCATGTACAACAACCTGCTAACCATCAGCCAGGCGTGGGTGGCCAGCGGAAAAATTTCCTTTGTGGCGGGCCTGCTGGCCGTCCATCTGTTCATGCTGTGTCTGCTGCCGCTTCTTTTCTACCGGCGCATTGCGGTGCTTTCCTTTGTTCGGTTTTTACGATGAAGATTTATCGTCGTTATCTGGCGCGTGAGGTGGCTGGCGGGATACTGCTGGTGCTCGCCGGATTTCTGGGTCTGTTTGGTTTCTTCGACATGATCAGCGAGGTCAAGAATGTTGGTCAGGGAACGTATCAATTACACCACGCCGTTGCGTTTGTTGCGTTGCGGATGCCAGGACGGGTTTATGAACTGATGCCGATTGCCGTTCTGATCGGGACGCTGTATGCCTTGTCGACGCTGGCCAGGCATTCGGAAATTACCGTGTTGCGTGCCTCGGGAATGTCCACCGCGCGCCTGCTCGCAGGGCTGTGTCAGGTGGCGGCAGTTTTCGCCCTGATTACTTTTGTGATTGGTGAAGTCGTGGTCCCGCCATCCGAGCGTGCTGCCCAGCAGTTGCGTCTCAAGGAGAAAGGCCAGATGGTCGGGCAGGACTTGCGCAGTGGCTTGTGGGTCAAGGATGAGCGGAGTTTCATCAACGTCCAGTTTGTCCTTCCGGACACGCGTTTGCGCGGTATTCGCATCTATGAATTTGACCGAAACGCACAACTGCGTTCGGTCACCGAGGCTGACGAGGGCGTATATGTTCCGCCAGCCACTTGGCGGCTTAGTGGCGTCGTTCAGACCGTCCTCCACGGTGAGCGATCCGAGGTGGTCAGAATGCCGGATATGGACTGGCATTCAGCACTCAATCCGGACATCCTCGCCGTGCTGATGGTCTCGCCTGAGCGAATGTCACTGCTGCATCTGTCGGCCTATACCAGGCACCTGGCGGAAAACAGTCAGAAGACGCAGCGTTACGATATCGCCTTGTGGAAAAAAGTAATCTATCCGCTGGCGGCGCTGGTCATGGTCGCCTTGGCCTTGCCTTTTGGCTACAGCCATAACCGGGTTAGCGGCGTCAGCCTGAAGATTTTTTCCGGGGTGATGATCGGGGTCTTCTTTCACATGCTCAACGGGCTGTTTTCCAACCTTGGAGCGATCAATAGCTGGTCGCCGGTGATCAGCGCGATGGCGCCTTCGGCATTATTCATGTTGGCAGCGGCGGCAATGATCTGGTGGGTTGAGCGGCGCTGATTGCTGGCCAGCTGACGCTCATATGGGGGTCTCGCGAGGCTCATGAATAGGCGTTCTACAAGCCATGCGCCTGAAGAGTGGCTTTCTTATTGGCTATGCGGGCTGCCTGCTTGTAGAGCACCGGCTGGCGTGGCTTGCAGAAGCACTATCCCGTGACAAGCTGTGTGCCGGCGATCCGGTCGTGCAGGAACTGCCCGTCGCGGTCAAGCAAGGCCCAAACGATGCCGATTCCGCCAAACCCCAGGCTAGGCCAGCACAGAAGGTAGCGCAGCAGCGCTTGTGTCGGCCGGACAGGGAGCCCAGCGCTGGTTACCAGCCGGATGCGCCAGGTTTTCATGGCCAGCGTTTGACCGCCATTGCTCCAGAACCAGATGAAATAGACAAGCAGGACAAGAAAGAGGTGCGCCCACAAAACCGTCGCTGTGGCGACGCGATGCGCGAAAGCGCCGATCAGTACATGCGGAAGAATCAGTGTTATCGCAAGCACGCCTGACAGTAATAAAATTTCGTAAAACATCCCGGCCAACCGGCGCAGGATTCCTGGACGGGCGAAGCTCTCTTGAACAGGCATCAGGGTTTGGTCGTCGTGTCAGCGGCCGCCGGTGCGGCGGAAGACTTCGCCGTTTCTTCTGCCGCCGTGCTGGCGGGAGGTGTAGGCAGAGCGGGCGGAATTGGCGCGGGAGCGACAGGCTTTGCCAAGGGGGCAGGAATGGGCAGCAAAGGGTCAGTTGTCGCCGGCCGGACGGGTTTGGACACGGGCTTGCTGGCCGCTTGCTGTTTCAGTTTTTCCTTTTCGTCTTCCGGCAGGCTGGAATACTCTTCCCACTTTTGCTTGAGTTCCTGTTTTTTCTCGGTTGGAAGCTGGTTGGCCGATTTAAAGTTTTCACGCGCCAACTCCCTTTGTTCAGGCTTGAGCTTTCCCCATACCTGCATCTGACCCTGGATGCGGCGCTGTTCTTCCGGCGTCATTGTGGAAAAACGTTCGGCTATGCCGAGCCACTTTTTCTGGCGGTAGTATTCGAGCGAATCCCAGTCGTCACTCAATGGTGCGAGGACGATTTTCTGCTGCACCGTCAATTCGCTCCACTTCGGCTGCGGCGGCGTTGCAATGAGCGACGGGCTGGACGTTGCCGCCCAGCCCGAGGTAACGAGAAAAAAGCTTAAAATTATTCCGGCGAGGCGCGTTTTAACCATGCATCAAAACCTTTGTCGGTAAATGCGCCAATGGGAAGATCATCGGCAAGCAGGGCGCTATCGATGTTGCCAAGTTCGGTGACACGCTGATCGGCCATCCAGAAAGTGGAAAAAACGACGCACAGGAGCAAGGCGAGCGCGGCAACCACCTGCGTTATGTGCTGGTGGCCAAAGTGGTGATGAACGAAACTGCCCGCGCTGGCCAGTACCGACTGGCTTACCGCCTGTCTCTGGCAAGCCAGAGCACTCTGTCTGGCCGCAGCGAGCCGGTCTACTGTTTCGGGTCGCAACTCGTGCAGGCTGCGGTTCAGGTGCTGCCGGACCCGGTAGGCGAAATGTTGTTCGTTCATAGCGTGATTCCTTTTGCTTTCAAGGCAACTGCCAGTGTGTGTGTGGCACGCGAGCAGTGTGTTTTTACGCTGCCTTCCGAGCAGCCCATTGCGGAAGCGGTATCCGCAACATCCATGTCTTCCCAGTAACGCATGAGGAAGGCTTCCCGTTGACGTGCAGGAAGCAGTTTAATTTCTTTTTCAATGATTGCAAGGACTTGGGATTGCTGCAACTGCCCGTCGGGAGTATTTGGCGTGTAAGACCCCGATTCGACAGCGATGGTTTCCAGCGGATCGTAGTCCTCGTCATCGCTCGGCGACAGTGCCGAAAGCAGGGTGGTCCACAGCGAGCGGACTTTACTGCGCCGATAATAGTCGCGAATCGTGTTTTGCATGATGCGCTGGAAGAGCAGCGGCAGTTCTTCGGCCGGGCGGTCGCCATATTTTTCGGCGAGTTTCATCATCGAGTCCTGCACGATATCAAGTGCTGACTCTTCGTTACGCACGGCAAACATCGCTTGCTTGAAAGCGCGACGCTCTGAAGCGGCGAGAAAATCCGAAAGTTCGCGTTGGCTGGCCAGAACTAGATCCTTGTTATTGTCGGGCGGGATTAAATCCCTTGGTAATCGGCCGTTTCAGTGGAAGCCTTGACCAATTGTGGTCTAGGCTTTAACGTTACAGGCTTTTTCGAGCATTTTGCTTGGTAAGGCGAGGATGATGACCATGATGACCGGTGCGGAGATTGTAATCAGGTGCCTGCAGGAAGAAAAGGTCGAATATGTATTCGGCTATCCCGGCGGGTCGGTTCTTCATATTTACGACGAGTTGTTCAAGCAGGACAAGGTCAAGCATATCCTGGTCCGTCACGAACAGGCGGCAGTGCATGCGGCCGATGGCCTGGCTCGCTCGACGCACAAGGTCGGCGTGGCGCTGGTGACCTCCGGCCCCGGTGCGACCAATGCCGTGACCGGCATTGCGACGGCCTATATGGATTCGATTCCGCTGGTGATCATCACCGGTCAGGTGCCGACTCACTATATCGGTCAGGATGCCTTCCAGGAGTGCGACACGGTCGGGATTACCCGGCCCTGCGTCAAGCACAACTTCCTGGTCAAGGATGTGCGCGACATTGCCATGACGATGAAAAAGGCTTTCTACATCGCCAATACGGGTCGTCCGGGTCCGGTGGTGGTGGATATTCCAAAGGATATTACCGCCGCGAAATGCAAGTTCGAGTATCCGAAAGAAGTCCAGATGCGTTCGTATAACCCGGTCGTCAAGGGGCATCTGGGGCAGATCAAGAAGGCTGTACAACTCCTGCTTGGCGCCAAGCGGCCGATGATTTACTCCGGTGGCGGCGTGATTCTCTCCAATGCGGCCGAACAGTTGACCACGCTTACGCGGCGCCTTGGCTTCCCGATTACCAATACCCTGATGGGGCTGGGTGCCTACCCGGCGACCGATCCTCAGTATCTTGGCATGCCTGGCATGCATGGCACGGTCGAGGCCAACATGGCGATGCAGCATTGTGACGTTTTGCTGGCCGTCGGCGCCCGTTTCGATGATCGGGTGATCGGCAACCCGGAGAATTTTTCTTCACTGCCGCGCAAGATCATTCACCTTGATATTGATCCTTCGTCGATTTCCAAGCGCGTTCGCGTCGATGTGCCGATTGTCGGCAACGTTCCGGATGTGCTCGCGGAGATGATCAAGTTGCTTGAGAGCGAACCGGGCAAGCCGGATATCGCCGACTGGTGGACCGAGATTGAAGGCTGGCGTTCCAAGCAGTGCATGAAGTACAAGATGAACGACGTGATCATGCCGCAATACGTCATCGAGAAGCTATACGAGGTGACGGGCGGCAACGCGATCATCACTTCCGACGTCGGTCAGCATCAGATGTGGGCGGCGCAATACTACAAGTTCGACAAGCCACGGCGCTGGTTGAACTCCGGTGGTCTGGGCACCATGGGTGTCGGCCTGCCTTACGCCATGGGTGCCGCTTTGGCCAATCCGGGTATGCAGGTGGCTTGCGTCACCGGAGAAGGCTCGATCCAGATGTGCATCCAGGAACTGTCGACGGCCAAACAGTTCCGCCTGCCGATCAAGATCATCAACCTCAACAACCGCTATCTGGGCATGGTTCGTCAGTGGCAGGAAATGTTCTACGGTAGCCGCTACTCCGGTTCCTACATGGATTCGCTGCCCGATTTCGTCAAGCTGGCCGAGGCTTACGGCCACGTCGGCATTCGTGTCGAGCGGCCGGAGGACGTTGAAGGGGCGCTGAAAAAAGCCTTCATCGACCACAAGGACGATCTGGTGTTCCTCGACATCCTTACTGACCGGGAAGCGAATGTATTCCCGATGGTGGCGGCAGGCATGGGCCTGTCGGACATGATTCTGGCCGAAGAACTGTAAGGGAAATACATCATGCGACACATTATTTCAATTCTGCTGGAAAACGAATCCGGCGCGCTTTCGCGTGTGGCCGGCCTGTTCTCGGCGCGTGGCTACAACATCGAGTCGCTGACGGTGGCGCCAACCGAAGACATGTCCTTGTCCCGTTTGACCATCGTCACCAGCGGTAGCGATGAAGTGATCGAGCAGATCACCAAGCAATTGAACAAGTTGATCGACGTCATCAAGGTCGTCGATCTCTCTGAAGCCGCGCATATCGAGCGCGAGCTGATGCTGATCAAGGTTCGCGCCACCAGCAAGGACCGCGAGGAAATGAAGCGCATGGCGGAAATCTTCCGTGGGCGCATCATCGACGTTACCGAGTCGACCTACGTGATTGAACTCACCGGCAGTGGTTCCAAGCTCGATGCCTTTATCCAGGCCATCGATGCGGATTTGATCCTCGAAACCGTTCGCACCGGCGTCAGCGGTATTGGCCGTGGCGATCGAATTCTTAAAGTCTAACCAGAAATTTCTCCAGATATTTCGCACGAAAGGAACACCATGAAGGTTTACTACGACAAGGACGCTGACCTCTCGCTGATCAAAGGCAAGAAAGTCACGATCGTTGGTTACGGCTCGCAGGGTCATGCCCACGCTCAGAATCTGACCGATTCCGGCGTTAATGTAACGGTTGGCTTGCGCAAGGGCGGCGCTTCCTGGAGCAAGGTCGAGAAGGCCGGGATCAAGGTTGAGGAAATCGCCAAGGCCGTCAAGGGCGCCGATGTCGTGATGATGCTGTTGCCGGACGAGAACATCCCGGCCGTGTATTACAACGATGTCGAGCCGAACATCGAAAAGGGAGCCGCGCTGGCCTTTGCCCACGGCTTTAACATTCACTACAATCAGGTGGTGCCGCGCGCCGATCTGGATGTCATCATGGTTGCGCCGAAGGGCCCCGGTCACACCGTTCGTTCGGAATACCTCAAGGGTGGGGGCGTTCCCTCCCTGATCGCAGTGCATCAGGATGTTTCCGGAAAGTCCAAGGACATCGCTCTTTCCTACGCGGCAGCCAACGGTGGTACCAAGGGCGGCGTGATCGAGACCAATTTCCGTGAAGAAACTGAAACCGATCTCTTCGGTGAACAGACCGTGCTTTGCGGTGGTGCTGTCGAACTGGTCAAGATGGGCTTCGAGACGCTGGTTGAAGCCGGCTATGCGCCGGAAATGGCCTACTTCGAGTGCTTGCACGAACTCAAGCTGATCGTGGACCTGATGTACGAAGGTGGCATCGCCAACATGAACTACTCGATCTCGAACAATGCCGAGTACGGCGAGTACGTGACCGGTCCCTCGGTGATCAACGAAGAGTCGCGCAAGGCCATGCGTGAAGCACTGAAGCGTATCCAGAACGGTGACTACGCCAAGGCGTTCATCCTGGAAGGCAAGACCAATTATCCTTCGATGACCGCGCGTCGCCGTCTGATGGCAGAACATCCGATCGAGACGGTCGGTGCCAAGCTGCGTGACATGATGCCGTGGATCAAGAAGAATAAACTGGTCGACCAGACCAAGAACTGATTGATGCAGTGAGGAGTCAGGGGTGAGGAGTGAGGGGTAACAACCTCGCGCCTTGCCCTTTGTTTTTCTCCTCGCTCCTCGCTCCTCGCTCCTCACCCTTTACTCCTTACAAGTTATCCGCATCCGATTCTTGCCAAGGAAGGCTGGCCGTTCATTGCCGGCTCTCTTGTTCATGTCATTTGCCGGGCTCTGCAGCAGAAGTGGTACTAGCCGGGCAGTATCGTGGCCATCGCCTTGGGTATCGCGCTTCTTTCCTCCGAACCGTCGATGGCCTTGTTCGGGCTGTTCGTAGTTTATGCACTCTCTGGTTATGTTCTTGCGCTGGGGCGGTTCTTGCGTTGAAAGGCGCCCATTAAGGCTGATTAGACTTGATTGCTGCGCGGGCGGTTAAGTCTGGCATAGCCGATCACGGCGCAAAAGAAGATGAGTGAAAGCCCAATTTCGATCACAGCCAGCCACTGGCTTGTGCCTGTTTCGGTGTTGGCGCGCACGACGCCTTCGGTGAAATAAAGCAGTATCAGCATCGATGACCACTGGTAAGTATATCGGCGACCATGCAGGATGCCGAAGAGTGGGGCCAGCAAAGGAATGCATTTCAGGACCAGCCAGGAACCTCCGGGCTGAATTGGTGCGAGGCGCAATTCCCAAGCCAGGCAAAGGAAGATCAGTACGATCAGGCTGATGCAGGAGGTTAAATAGAGATTGCGTATGGTCATCGGGGTAGTTTTGGAGTGAGATACTGGCAAAGCATTCTCTGCTCTGCCGGTATCTGTCGTGTTATTCAGACTGTGGCCGAGAACGGAGCCTCGGCACGGCGGTTCATTATAGAGAACTTATGCTTTTACGGCTTTCCTCTTTCCGTGCTTTCGCAGCGCGTATTTTCCGTCGATTTATCGAAGAAAATTTCGATCAGATCAGCGCCAGCCTGGCTTTTACAACGCTTCTCTCGCTGGTGCCGCTGGTCGCCGTTGTTCTTGGCGTCATCTCTGTGCTACCCGGCTTTCTCGGGATGATTGATCAACTCGACCAGTTTGTCGTTCGCAGCCTGCTGCCGGAGCGTAGCGCCGGGATGATTATCAAGTACGTATTGCAATTTTCGCAAAAAGCGGCGGATGTCACCCTGGTCGGTTTGTCAGTGCTGCTAACGACGGTCTCCTTGTTGCTGATGAGCATCGAGAGAGCGCTCAATCACGTCTGGTCGGTCACGGAGAATCGCCCGTGGTGGCGCCGTGTGAGGCTGTATGCGGCAGTTCTGGCCTTATGGCCGCTGATTGTTACCTGCGTGGTCGTTGCCATTTCCTTTGCGGTGACGGAATCGCTCGGGCTGGTGGATGAGCCCCCCTGGCTACGCAACTTACTGTTCAAGGCGGCCGGCTTGTCAGTTGCGGCTATTTTCTTTTCCGGGCTATATTTTTCCGTTCCCAATGCCCGGGTACAACTGCGTGACGCGCTATGGGCTGGCTTGTTTGCGGCCTTTGGCTTTCTGTTGATGCAAAAAGCATTCGGCTTCTACCTGTCACACTTTCCGTCCTTCACCCTTGTTTATGGCGCTTTTGCCACCGTGCCGATTTTCCTGCTGTGGTTGTATCTGTCCTGGGCAGTGGTGTTGCTTGGTGCTTTGGTTGCCGCGACATTGCCCGAGTTCAGGGGTAAATGTAGCCAGGATGGGGCCCCGGTTTAAGCAGGAAGTGTGTCGGGCTCGATTGAGAAAACCGCTATCTGGCTGTTTTGCTCGTCAAGGCGGGTGCTTCTCACCTCCCTTACTTCAATATTTTCCTTTTCGACGACAAGAACCAGCTTATTGGCCTGCTTCACCAATGCGCCCGAAGGGACAACCAGCATTTCGGTCGAGCGTAGCGCCTGGATTTTTGGCAGGATAAGAACAGGCAGGCGGCCGAATCCGCCGGTTTCGGCAGGAAGGGCAAGGAGGGCTGGCACCGCACATGTCGCCAGAATCTGCAGGCCAAGTTCCAGATGTTCCTGATTTTCGGACAGTGCCCAGCGGATTATGCAGATTTGCCAGTTATCCCCGGTTTCAGTCCGGATCGCGGTGACATCACCGACAGACATGCCGCCTGTTTTCCCCGAGACGTGCATGGCAGTGTAGCCATCGGGGCTTTCGTTGGTAATCATCCAGCTTGATGTTTCGATGGTCTCCGCCGCATCTCCATCCTGGAACAGGCGCCACAGGCTGTCCAGACCGGAACAAAGGACTGCGCGGTAGTTCTGCCGGCGGCGCGGGAAACGGCGCTTGCTTGGTTCGCCCCAGGAGGTGATGAGCCGACGCAGGACACCATGTCCGGCAGGTGTGCCGGCGAAGTCCGGCAGGTTGATCTGCTGTGGTGCGCCGCCGGCTTCGAGCGAAGCGAGTTGTGTCTTGAGTAGCGTCGCGAGTCGGTCGCAGGAAAAGTAGAGAACGGGTGTATCTGGCGGCGCTGTTTTTCGCGAGCAGGCGAATGCCGCTGCATCACACGCCGGGTCGATCCAGAACGTGGCGGGCGTTTTGGCTGGGATGCTGTTGGTCGAATCGATCCAGTCAGCAAAGTTTCCAAGATATGCAGCGACGAAATTCACTTCACATGAGGTTAAAGACGCAGGTTGTGCGCAGCCAAGCAGAACCGCCGAGAAATAGATGTTCTGCAGAGTGCTGGCAGCGTTTTCCGGCGTATTGCTGGCGAGCCCAAGGCGACGGGCTGTGTCGTAAGCTTGATGCAGTTGCTGCCAGATTCCGACACCCGCTGGAGATGCCGCCAGATTGCTGATCAACAGATGCTGTGAGAGTGCGTAAAGGTCTCTCCAGAGGGCGAGGTCCTGTGCCTGGAGTGGCTCGCGATTCAAGTGATCGTCAATGATTTCTGGTGTGGTCAATAAATCTTCCGCCAACGTTCGAAGCAAATCCTGGAGGTTGCGTATCAGATGCCTCGTATTACGTGGGATCGGGATGGGGAGTACAGCACCGGACAGGATGGGGAGCAGGGTTGTGACAACAGAGATGCTGCGCGTGTATAACCGCTCCTTTATAGAAGCGTGTAGCTCAGGCGATATCTGGCTGGCGCGCAAAGTCCCCAGGTGGCCCTGCAGGGGCGCCAGATCGTCTTTCGCGCTAAGCGGTGGTGGCGCATCCAGCCAAGTGGAAATGGCGTTTATGCCTGCCTGCGAGAAAGCAGTGGGCTCGATACGGTTTGAACCTGAAAGCGAATCGATCATGGCGCCTAGTGAAAAAATCACATCATAAACTTGCGGAGTATAGCTTGCGCATCAGAGGTTTGTAAGATTTTGACGGCGCTGTTGCTGCGCATGAATAAATCCCCTTCATCCGTCGAAAACATGTCGGCGATTAAATATCAGCTTGTTCTTTCGTGCTTTCTTGTTATAATTTCGCCCTTTTTCTGAATTTGGAATAGATCCTATGGTAGTTATTCGTCTCGCCCGTGGTGGCGCGAAAAAGCGTCCTTTCTACAACATGGTGGTGGCTGATTCCCGCACCCGCCGTGATGGCCGATTCATTGAGCGGATTGGCTTCTACAATCCGATCGCTACGGACAAGGAAGAAGGCCTGCGCATTGCCGCTGATCGCTTGAGCTACTGGCAACAGCAAGGTGCTCAACTGTCACTGACCGTTGCCCGCCTGGTCAAGCAGTCCGGCATCAAGGGTGCGGTAGCGGTTGCTTGAAGTTCTCTTGCCTGAATCTGCTGGCTCGGTAACTCCTGCCGATATTGTTGTGCTCGGCAAGATCGTAGGTCCCTATGGCTTGCGCGGTGCGGTGAAGGTTCATCCTTTTGCCGACGATCCTCTGGCTTGGGCCAAGCTGAAGCATTGGTGGGTCGGACAAGAGGGACTTGCCCCCGAGCTCTGGCGACAGACCCGCGTGCTGAATTGCAAGGCGCATGGCGACATTCTGATTGCCGAACTGGAGTGCGTGCCCGATCGCAATGCGTCGGAGGCGGCGCATGGGGTGCTGGTCGGGGTGCCGCGCGCTGCGCTACCACCGGCAGGCAAGAATGAGTATTACTGGGCCGATCTGATCGGTCTTGATGTGGTTAATACGCGGGACGAGTTGCTGGGCCAGGTCCTCGGGCTGATCGAAACGCCCGCCAACGATGTGGTACGGGTTGGCAATGGTGAGAAAGCCGAGCAGCTTCTGCCATTTGTTGCGGCGGTCATTCTTGACGTTGATCTGGTGGCAAGGAAAGTTCGTGTTGATTGGGAAGCCGATTGGTAACACGGCTGCCACGGAAGGAGCGCTTCATTGCCGATGTGGTGACGCTGTTTCCTGAAATGTTTGTTGCGCTGACGCAATCGGGTGTTACGCGGCGGGCGCTGGAAGAAGGTCGCTGGAGTCTGGATTTCTGGAATCCGCGCGATTTCACCGAGGACAATCACCGCACTGTAGATGATCGTCCCTATGGCGGAGGGCCGGGGATGGTGATGCTGCCGGGGCCGCTGGAAGCGGCAATTGCTGCCGCCAAGGCACGGCAAGCCGCAGCGGGCTCGGTCAGCAGCAGGGTGGTTTATCTCTCGCCGCAGGGGGCGCCACTGACTCATCGGCGGGTGATGCAGTTTGTGCAGGATGCAGCGCAGGGCGAAGAAGGCGTGGTTTTGCTCTGCGGGCGTTACGAAGGAATCGACGAGCGTTTGATCGAGCGCTGTGTCGATGAGGAAATTTCGATCGGGGATTTCGTGCTTTCGGGCGGTGAAATCCCGGCAATGGCCTTGCTGGACGCCGTTGTCAGGCAGTTGCCGGGCGTCCTGAACGACGCCGAGTCGGCACAACAGGATTCGTTTGTTGCGGGTTTGCTGGATTGCCCGCATTTTACGCGGCCTGAGGAGTACGAAGGTCAGCGGGTGCCGGAGGTGTTGTTGTCCGGTCATCACGAGAAGATTCGTCGCTGGCGTCTGACACAGGCGCTGGGGCGGACGAGGCAGCGACGCCCTGATTTGCTGTTGGGGCGTACGCAGTCTAAAGAGGAAACGCAACTCCTGGTGCAGTTACAGGAGCAATGCGGTCAGGATAATAAAACGTAATGTTTGTAAAACGGAGTTAAAAAATGAATCTGATCGAGCAACTTGAGCAAGAAGAAATCGCCCGTCTGGGCAAGACCATTCCACCATTCGCGCCGGGCGACACCGTTGTCGTTCAGGTCAAGGTGAAGGAAGGCGTGCGCGAGCGTCTGCAGGCTTACGAAGGCGTTGTAATTTCGAAGCGTAATCGTGGCCTCAATTCAAATTTCATCGTACGCAAGATTTCGTCCGGTGAAGGCGTTGAGCGTACCTTCCAGACTTATTCCCCGCTGGTCGCTGCGATTGAAGTCAAGCGTCGTGGTGATGTGCGTCGCGCCAAGCTGTACTACCTCCGTGAGCGTTCGGGCAAGTCCGCACGTATCAAGGAAAAGCTGACGCGCAAGCAGAAGGTCTGATCGCCAGTATTCCTGAAACAAAAAACGGGGCAGAGTCGAAAGACTCTGCCCCGTTGTTATTGTTGGTTGCCGGGTTCAGGCCGGTGTGGAATTTGTATTTTCGATCAGTGCATAGGCCGAGTGGTTGTGGATCGACTCGAAGTTTTCGGATTCGACCACGTACGAATAGATGCGCGGTTCGGCCGTCAGGCGGGCCGCCACATCGCGCACCATATCCTCGACGAACTTCGGGTTGTCGTAGGCACGTTCGGTAACGAACTTTTCGTCAGGGCGCTTGAGCAGGCCGTAAAGCTCGCAGGAGGCCTCGGATTCGACAAGCTCGACTATCTCCTCGATCCACAGGTGATCGTTGATTCTGGCGGTCACCGTGACGTGTGAGCGCTGGTTGTGCGCGCCGCGTTCAGAGATTTTCTTCGAACAGGGGCAAAGACTGGTTACCGGCACCACGACCTTGATCGTCGAAGCGATTTCGCCGTGGCAGATCTCGCCGATCAGCGTGACATCGTAGTCCATCAGGCTCTGCACGCCGGAGACCGGGGCTGACTTGTTGATGAAGTACGGGAAATTCATCTCGATATGCCCGGTTTCCGCTTCGAGCTTCTCAACCATCTCGCGCAGCATGGTCGGGAAGTTTTCAACGGAAATTTCGCGTTCGTGGCTGTTCAGGATCTCCACGAAGCGCGACATGTGCGTGCCCTTGAAATTGTGCGGCAGGCCAACGTACATGTTGAATACGGCGATGGTGTGCTGGATGCCGCCCGATTTGTCGAGCACTTTTACCGGGTGACGGATCGATTTGATGCCGACCCGATTGATGGCGATCTGCCGGGTGTCTGCCAAGTTCTGAACATCCACCATGGCGTTCGTAATTTGTGGTGCCTGGGGTGCGTTCATTGCAATTCCTGTTCTGTGCTGTCTTGATGTGTCCGCACCATGCGGACGATGCCGTCTTTGTCGAGACCGACTTCGGCCAGCAGGAGCGCCTGGTCGCCATGGTCGATGAAATGGTCGGGAAGACCCATGCGAACAAATTTTACCGTGCTGGCAATTTCGTCCAGAACACGCGCCACTTCGGAGCCTGCACCACCGATCAAGGCATTCTCTTCGACGCTGACCAGCAGGGAATGTTCCCGTGCCAGCTCAATAATCAGTTCGCGGTCGATGGGTTTGACAAAACGCATGTTGGCTACGCTGGCGTCGAGTTCAGCTGCGGCTTCCAGCGCCGGTGTAAGCATGCTGCCAAAAGCGAGCAGGGCAACGCCCTTGCCACGCCTCCGAATTTCGCCCTTGCCGATCGGCAGGTCGAGCAGCGCCTTTTGTGTGGCAACCCCGGGGCCGGAGCCGCGCGGGTAACGCACGGCGCTCGGGCCGTCGATGCGGAAAGCGGTGGTCAGCATTTTCCGGCATTCCTCTTCGTCTGAAGGCGTCATCACCACCAGGTTCGGAATGCAGGTCAGATAAGAGAGGTCGAACGTGCCGTGGTGTGTCGGGCCGTCGGCGCCGACCAGTCCGCCGCGGTCGAGTGCGAAGACCACCGGCAACTTCTGCAGGGCGACATCATGAATCAACTGGTCATAGCCACGCTGCAGGAAAGTCGAGTAGATGGCCAGTACCGGGCGCATTCCCTCGCAGGCGAGACCGGCGGCAAAGGTCACGGCGTGCTGCTCGGCGATGCCGACATCGAAATAGCGCTCAGGGAAGCGTTCGGCAAAGCCCATCATGCCTGAGCCTTCGCCCATGGCCGGGGTGATGCCGACCAGCCTTGAGTCGGCGGCGGCCATGTCGCACAGCCAGTTGCCGAATACTTGCGTATAGCTTGGCTTGCCGCCCGGCTTGCCGTCTTCGATACCTACCTCCGGCTTGAATTTCGAGACGCCGTGGTAAAGGATCGGGTCGGCCTCGGCCAGTTTGTAGCCTTGCCCCTTGCGGGTGATTACGTGCAGGAACTGCGGCCCCTTGAGCTTCTGCAGGTTTTGCAGTGTGGGCACCAGCGAATCCAGGTCGTGACCGTCAATCGGGCCGATATAGTTGAAACCGAGTTCTTCGAATAGCGTTCCCGGCGTCAGCATGCCCTTGACGTGTTCTTCAACACGGTTGGCAAATTCAAGCAGCGAAGGGGAAACCTTCAGCACTTTCTCGCCGGCCTTGCGTGCCGCATTGAAGGTGCTGCCGGAAAAAAGGCGAGCGAGGTACTTGTTGAGTGCGCCAACGGGCGGCGAGATTGACATGTCGTTGTCGTTGAGAATGACGAGCATGTCGGCATCGGCCACGCCGGCATTGTTCATGGCTTCGAAGGCTTGGCCAGCGGACATCGCGCCATCACCGATGATGGCCACGGTCCGGCGCGTTTCGCCCTTCAGCTTGACGGCCAGTGCCATGCCGAGCGCGGCAGAAATCGAGGTTGATGAATGCCCGACGCCGAAGGTGTCGTACTCGCTTTCGCTGCGCTTGGGGAAGCCCGAAACGCCCCCGTGTGTGCGCAGCTTGGCCATGCCCGCCCGACGCCCGGTAAGCACCTTGTGGGCGTAGGTCTGGTGGCCGACATCCCAGACCAGGCGGTCTTCTGGCGTGTTGTAGACATAGTGCAGGGCGACGGTCAATTCGACCGTGCCAAGGTTCGATGAAAGGTGCCCTCCAGTTCTGGATACGGACTCGACGAGGAAACTGCGCAACTCATCGGCAAGCTGCGGTAACTGCTTGCGATCCAGTGCGCGCAGTTGAGCCGGGTTGCTGATGGTGTCGAGCAGAGGATATTGAGTCATTGGTGAGCGGGTTCCGGCATAAGCGGTTGTTTCTGGCCGGAAAGCGTGGCCATAAACATCGGCTAAAACTTGCGGTGAGTGATGAAGTCGGTCAGTTGAATCAAGCGCTGGCCGCGTTCGCCAAAAATGGCGAGGGCTGCAAGTGCCTGTTGCCTGAGGTCATCGGCGAATTCGCGGGCCCGTTCCAGGCCCATCAGGCTGACATAGGTCGGTTTTTCAGCGGCGGCATCCTTGCCGGCCGTCTTGCCGAGCGTTGCCGTGCTCGCCGTACAATCCAGGATGTCATCAACGACCTGGAACAGCAAACCGGCGCGTTTGGCAAAGCGATCCAGCGCGTCGCTGGCCTCGTCGGTCAGGGGCTCGCCGCACAGCGCGCCGAGCATGACAGCAGCGCGAATCAGGGCGCCGGTTTTCAGGGCGTGCATCAGTTCGAGTTCAGGCTGATTCAACGACTGGCCAATCGCGCCAAGATCGATGGCCTGGCCGCCAGCCATGCCGCACGAACCGCTGGCGTGGGCCAGCAGACGGATCATTTCAAGCTGTCGTTCGGGGTGACCAAGCTCTTCGCGGGCCAGCAGTTCAAAAGCCAGCGATTGCAGACTGTCGCCGACCAGCAGGGCGGTTGCTTCGTCATATTCGACGTGGCAGGTCGGCCGGCCACGGCGCAGTACGTCGTCGTCCATGCACGGCAAGTCGTCATGCACCAGCGAGAAAGCATGAATCAACTCGACGGCGCTGGCTGCGATTTCCAGCCGTTCCGGCGCGCCGTTGGTCAGTTCGCCGGCAGCAAAAGTGAGCAAGGGGCGGATACGCTTGCCACCGTTGAGGCTGGCGTAACGCATGGCCTGATGCAGACGCGCCGGGATAGCCTCCGCCGGTGGCAGCAGGCGTGACAGCGTGGCCTCGACCCGTGTCTGAACCGCCTGCATCCAGTCGGTGAAGGGTGGCTTCGGGTTCTTGCCGGCCAGAAAGGAAAATGTACTCACTGAGTAGCTCCGCTCGCCGTGTCAAAATCCCGCAACGCGCCGTTTTCAAGAACCTGGATCTTGCGCTCGGCGTCGCTGAGTTGCTGCTGGCAATGCTTGAGCAATTCACTCCCGCGTCGATAGGCGGCAATCGATTCTTCGAGCGGCAACTGCCCGCCTTCCATGCTCAGGACGATCTGCTCCAGCTCGGCAAGCGCCGCTTCGTATTTCATTTCGCTCGCTACTGGTGTCGCTGGCAGTGAAGCGCTGTTTTCGACCTTGTCGGTTGAGTTTGATCGCGCCATAAGGGAAAGCTCGAATAAAACCATGCAAAATAGCTCAAGAAGGGGCCTTTGGTCAATTCGAAAGCGACTGAAATGCCGGCTTTGTTTGGCTTTGCCAGTCTTTTCGGTATGCTGATCTGGCGGGAGAGGCTTTCAATTAGCGCCGGGTTGGCGATCACGCTGATCGCTGCCAGCGGTGTTGTCGCCACGTGGTTCTCCCGGGCGAAACCTGCCGGGCAGGACTGATGCTACACTCCAGAATACACACAGGGAGACTCTCATGATCGTTATCCAGCAACAACCCAAGCGCGTTGAAGTCAATGTTTACGGGGAATTTACTTTGGCGGACTATAAAGAGTTCGAGGACATGGTCAACTACAAGGTCAAGTTCGAAGGGCCAGTCGATCTCTTGTTTGATCTGCGTGAAATGGCCGATTTCACCCTTGATGTAGCGTGGGAAGATATTGTCTTCGCCCGCGCCCATGCCAACGATTTCAATCGTATCGCCGTACTGACCGATAGCCAGTGGGTGACCTGGAGTGCATGGCTGTCGCAGATTTTTATCCGTGCCGACATGCAAGTGTTCAGCGATGAAGTCGAGGCCCGTTCCTGGCTGGACGCAGGGAATTGAGCGATGAGTTTTACGACCCTGTTGTCCTGTGATGAACTTGCCGAGCATTTGAATGATCAAAACTGGCGGGTTTTCGATTGCCGCCATCAACTGTCGGATGTCGCCTACGGTGAAAAATCCTACGCCGAAGGCCATCTGCCCGGAGCGTTTTTCCTGCATCTGGACCGTGACCTTTCCGGCCCGATGAACGGTCGTAACGGCCGCCATCCCTTGCCAGATGCTGTGCTGCTGGCGAACAAACTGGGCGCTTCCGGCGTTTCGCGGGAAACGCAGGTCGTTGTTTATGATGACGGCGACGGCATGATTGCAGGACGCTTGTGGTGGTTGCTGCGCTGGTTCGGCCATGATCGTGTTGCACTGCTCGATGGCGGAATCAGGCAGTGGGTAAAGGCGGGGCGGCCGTTGACAACGGATCTGCCAGAGCCGGCTGCCACCGTCTTTGCCGTGGATATGAACTTGCGCGATTGGGTCGTCAGGACCGAGGACGTGCTGGCCAACCTCGACCGTAATGAACTTTGCCTGGTTGATGCACGCGATCCGGATCGCTTTCGCGGCGAGAACGAAACGCTTGATCCGGTCGGTGGCCATATTCCCGGAGCGCGCAACCGGTTTTTCCGGGATAACCTCGATGCCGAAGGCTGCTTCCGCCTACCTGCGGAGTTGCGCCGGGAATTTCTTGGTTTGCTGGCTGGCGTCGAACCTGCACAGGCCGTGATGCAATGCGGCTCCGGCGTGACTGCATGTCACAATTTGCTGGCCATGGAGATCGCCGGGCTGCAGGGAGCGAAGCTTTATGCCGGATCGTGGAGCGAGTGGTGCGCAGATCCCGCCCGGCCGGTAGCGTGCTGAATTAATTCAGACTCATCAATA
The DNA here is from genome assembly GCF_049316945.1 of Propionivibrio sp. Taxonomy (GTDB): domain Bacteria; phylum Pseudomonadota; class Gammaproteobacteria; order Burkholderiales; family Rhodocyclaceae; genus Propionivibrio. Next base: position 44,526 of record NZ_JBMOJE010000007.1, read on the forward strand.
TAAGCCTGGAAGTCAATAGACACGGGCATCTTCAGAGTTGATGCCGTGAGAGCCAATGAATACGGGGCTTCCATGGCATGCTGCTCCAAGATCGCCTATTCATGCGCTTCCTGGCCTCTTGCGGCATGGCGTTCACAGAGCCGCTGCCAGGCGCGTGCCCTGATCGATGGCCCGTTTGGCGTCAAGTTCGCTGGCGAAATCGGCACCGCCGATCAGCGACAGGGGAATGCCGGCGGCACGCAGCCCGGCTTCGAGTTCCCGGCGCGGCTCCTGTCCGGCGCAGACCACCACCGTATCGACCGGCAGGCACTGCTTTTGTCCATTGACGCTGATATGCAGTCCGGCATCGTCAACGCGCTCATACGTGACGCCGGCGAGCATCTGCACGCCGCGCATCTTGAGCAGCGAACGGCGAATCCAGCCGGTGGTCTTGGCCAGGCCATCACCGACTTTGGATGTTTTTCGCTGCAGCAACCAGATCTGGCGTGCCGGGGTTTCTTTTTCCGGGTGCTTCAGGCCGCCGCGTGCGGCCAAGGCGGCGTCAATGCCCCATTCGTCCTGAAATCGCTCGATTTCACTTTTTCCATCGTGGGAGTGGGTCAAAAACTCGCCGACATCGAAGCCGATTCCTCCGGCGCCAATGATCGCCACCTTGGCGCCCGCCGCCTTGCGTCCTTCGATCAGGTCGAGGTAAGTCACTACCTTGGCGTGGTTGTACCCCGGAATATCCAGCTTGCGTGGCACGATGCCGGTGGCCAGCACAACATGGTCGAATCCGGCTTGTGACAGTTTGTCGGCCTCGATGCGCTGACCAAGCTTGAGCGTGACGCCGGCTTTTTTCAGTCGACGGTCAAAGTAACGTAGCGTCTCGTTGAATTCTTCCTTGCCGGGAATGCGGCGAGCGAGGTTGAATTGCCCCCCGATGACCGCTGCGGCATCAAACAGTGTGACTTGGTGTCCGCGCTCGGCCGCCGTTGCGGCACAAGCCATGCCGGCCGGTCCGGCACCGACGACGGCGATCATGAGCGGCGCTGCCGTCGGCGCGATGATCAGTTCGGTTTCATGACAAGCCCGCGGGTTGACCAGGCAGGAAGTCAGCTTGCCTTCGAAAACATTGTCGAGGCAGGCCTGATTGCAGGCGATGCAGGTATTGATCTCTTCCGCCCGGCCATCCGCTGCCTTATTCACGAAGGCCGGGTCAGCGAGGAAAGGGCGTGCCATGGAAACCATGTCGGCGCAACCCGAGGCCAGGATTCCTTCGGCCACTTCAGGCGTATTGATGCGGTTGGTGGTGACCAAGGGAATCCTGACTTCGCCCATCAAACGCTGCGTGACCCAGGCAAAGGCGGCACGTGGCACCATGGTGGCGATGGTCGGGATCCGCGCCTCATGCCAGCCAATGCCGGTATTGATGATCGTCGCGCCGGCCGCTTCGATGGCCTTGGCCAGCGCCACCACCTCATCCCAGGTGCTGCCGCCTTCGACCAGATCGAGCATCGAGAGGCGGAAGATGATGATGAAGTTCGGCCCGGTCGCGTCGTGCACCCGGCTTACCGTTTCGACGGCAAAACGGATGCGGTTCTCGAAGCTGCCGCCCCATTCATCAGTGCGCTTGTTGGTCTGCTGGGCGATGAACTGGTTGATCAGATACCCTTCCGAACCCATCACCTCGACACCGTCGTAGCCGGCTTTTTGCGCTAGAACTGCGCAGTGGGCATAGTCGGCGATGGTCTTGCGGATGCCCCAGCGCGTTAGTGCGCGGGGCGTGAAACGATTGATCGGTGCGCGCAGTTTCGAAGGCGCAGCGGCCAGCGGGTGATAGGCGTAGCGCCCGGCGTGCAGAATTTGCAGCGCGATTTTCCCGCCTTCGGCATGCACCGCATCGGTAATCAAGCGGTGCTTGCCGACCTGCCACGAAAAGCTGAACTGCGAGGCGTGCGGGTGAACGCGCCCCGAGAGGTTGGGCGAAAAGCCGCCGGTCACGATCAGCCCGACACCGCCACGGGCACGTTCGGCGAAGAAGGCGGCGAGGCGAATAAAACCTTTCGGCGCTTCTTCAAGACCGGTATGCATCGAGCCCATCAGCACGCGGTTTTTCAGCGTGGTGAAGCCAAGGTCGAGCGGTGCGAGCAAGTGCGGATAGGTGTTGACGGTCATTCCAGCGCTCTCCTGAAGGATGGCATTAGCTTGCCAGCGTTGATCAATAATTAAGCAAGCAAGCGCTCGGTAAATTATTGATTGTGTTCAGGGATTTAGCAAGGGATACAGCGGCAGGCTGCGTTATGTTCAGGAAAAGAACAGGGAGCCGGTATCAAGCGGCTCCCTGTTTTTTTGCTGTTCAAGCGGCGTTTATTGATTCGAGTGCGCCGCTTAGCGCACGTTCGAAGAGAGGTTCTTCGTGAAGAATGGTGGCATTGCCGTCGCGAATCTGTCGGGCCAGGGCTTCGGGGGCGATCGAAATGGCCTTGGATGACTGGTGGTTGCTGAAGAGCAGAATGCCGCGCTGCGGACTGATCCAGTTCAGACGTTCGCGATTGGTGTCGCTTTCCCCGTCGGCAAATTCCACCCAGTCCCCGCGCTTGAGTTCGCTAACCTGGCGAAAAATTTCGCGATCATCGGCACGCCAGATCGGGCTGGCACCTACAAGCATGACCTCTTCGACCTCAACGCCATGGTCGATGCTGCGCGTTACCAGAAGATCACCTTCCTCAGGGGGGCTGAATGAAGGAGAAACGTCGGCCTGGATGGATGCATCGATCGCTTCGGGTGTTGGTGCAGTTGGCGCCTCGCCTTTGAGTGCTGCCGAATGGAATTGCACCAACTGGTTGAAAAAAGCACTGCGCTGCTCCGGGCCGGCATCGATACTGTCCAAACCTTTATTGAGTTGAGCCAGTAACCTGGGTAGCAGGACGATCAGCTTCAGGCGATCATCCGGGGACTTTTTTGCCTTGATACTCCAGGCCAGGTCATTCATCGTCTCCTTGGCGGCCTTCCAGCCCGTCCCGATATCATTGTCCTTAACAGCAATCGCCTGCAGGACGCCAACCCAGTGTTCTCCGAGAAAGTCATTGATCAGCGCCGGCAGGGAGGTGTCTGAGCGGAAAGTCTGAACTGCCCGTTGCGCACGCTCCCATGCAACTGTTTCCAGTTCTCGCAGAATGACGACATTGGCGGCGGTCAGTGCGGTGCTGTCTTCTTCGCCTTCACGTTCATTGACAAAGGCCTCCAGTTCGGCGAGCGCCGTGCCGAACACTTCGACATCGTTTTCAAATCGGGTTTGAATCCGTTCGACGAGTTCAGCGAGCTTGCAGTAAAAAGGATCCTTCTCATCAACCGAACTGCCCCAACGCATGGAGACGCCGGAGACGCTGCCGAGAAATCGACGCGTCGGATGTTGGCGGTCGGCGAAGAATCCGGGGTTGAGCATGGCCACTTTAAGAACGGGGATCTGCAGCCGGCTGATCAGCGCCTTGATGGCGACGGGAATATGCTTGTCGTCGAAAATGAAATCGAAAAGCATGGCAACGATGTCGATGGTTACCGCTTCGAGCCCGCCAACCTGCTTCGCGTTTTCCGAATCGCGAACCATGCGCACCTGATTGACGATCAAGCCTCCGGATTGTACGGACGGCGCATGCTGCATTTCATTGAGCGAGGAAAGCAGCAGTTGATTGATGGTTGCAGTGTCCAGCAAGACGCCCGGGGAGGATGCCGCCTGGGTGCCCGGGATGAAGCTGCCGCTATTGCCGAACATCCCGGCAGGAGCAGAATGACCAGCGCGAGCCTGTGCGAGCCGCTGCAATGCATCAAGGATGCCATCGCCAGTGAAAGGCGTGGCAGCAGATGTGCTTGATGGCGCGGGTGCCTGGGCCTCGAATGGTGAACCGGCTGCAGCGCCAGCCGGAGTCTCTCTCCGATAGTTTCGTTTCAGATCGGGAAGAATGCCGCGTTCGATCAGGTAGACGTTGATTTGCTGGTAGATTGAGGGCAGGGCCAGGTGCAGGTGACGTTCCAGTCTGCGCAGCAGGAGCAGTCTCCCCCCCGCATCCGATCCTATCGTGGCGCAAGCGTCGGAAAGCGCGCTGCAAATGATCGGTGGGGCCAGCGGATTGGTGCTTTCAATCAGTTCGTCATGTCCAAGCAAGGCGGCAACACGACGATTGAGTGTGTAGAGTTCTGCGTCACAAGACTCGCAAAGCTGAGCAGCGAATTCGCGGATGACAATGTGCTCGGAGAGGTCTTCATCGGCAAGTAGCTGCAAACCGTCGAAGTCCGGTACTTCGAGCGGCACTTCGTGATGACGGCCTTTTTGATTTTCCTGGTTCTGGCAGCGTTCGGCTTCAGCCGAGAGATCACGGCGGAAAGTTTCAACCAGATGTGACCAGTCTTTTTCAATATCTGCTCGCAGATCGAGATAAAGAGTCTGTTGAAGTCGTTCACGTGTCGAATCCGCAAGGACAAAAAGTTCTTCGGAAACCGGGGTCGCGAGCTCGCGAAGCCAGAGACAAAGGCTGTTAACCAGTTGGTCCCGACACTCGCCAAGAATGCGATGCCCCGGGCTGCGGTCACGACCTAAAGCGTTAAGGGAGACAACCCTGTTCAACGCAGTGTTCGAAGAGAATTTAGCCATGACTTTGCCCCAGTTGAGAAGCCGCTTTTTGTTTACGTGCGGGAAAGGTCAACGCGTCAGGAGTACGCGCTGAATAAAGGGCTTTGCCATGAGGGAAATGCTGAATCACGATCAACCCCGCTTTCTGGTAGTCCCGCTGCCGTTGCCGCATATTGCATGCGGCGGTAGGCCGGTAACTTTGCGTCGCCGTCTTTCGACGGGTTTGCCCTGTTTCAGAGGCCGGTGAATTTTGCCACGCCGACCACGGTTAAAGGTATCGCCAAGGAACATGTGTCACGAGAGCTACAAACAACACGTCCATTACGATACGACATGAATACTGAATACTATCGGGAAATACAAGGAAATCAAGACTGATCAGCAGTTATTTGTGTCGAACAGCGGCCAGCGCCCAGCTGACATGCTCGCGTACCAGCGCGGAAGGATGGTCCCGACGCGTTTGGAGCGCAGCCAGCGTTACCGGAGAGTTTTCCGAGTTGCCCAGAGCGACGGCGATGTTTCGTAGCCAGCGTTCGTGGCCGATGCGGCGGATCGGGCTGCCTGCCAGCCGGATCTCGAATTCCTGCTCGCTCCAGGCGAAAAGTTCGGCCAGGGGGGCCGTATCCAGGTTGTTGCGAACGGCAAAATCAGGATCGCCGAGTTGCGCATAACGGTTCCACGGGCAGCAGAGCTGGCAGTCATCACAACCATAGATCCGGTTGCCGATCAGCGGCCGCAGTTCAACCGGAATGGCACCGGGTAATTCGATGGTCAGATAAGAGATGCATAAGCGGGCATCGACCTCGTAGGGCGCGACTATGGCCGCTGTCGGGCAGGCGTCAAGGCAGCGACGGCAGGTACCACAGTGCTCGCTGATCGGTGCGTCTGGCGGCAAGGGCAGGGTGGTATAGATTTCGCCAAGAAAATGCCAGGAACCCAGGCGGGTAAGCGATAGTGTATGTTTCCCGCGCCAGGCGATGCCCGACTGACGGGCGAACTCAACTTCCATTACCGGCGCAGAATCCGAGAACGCTCGGTAAGTGAACGGAATGCCGGTTTCACAATTCTCGATTTCTTTTCCAATGCGCTCGGCCAGTTTCTGCAGTCGGCTACGAATCATCTTGTGATAGTCGCGGCCGAGTGCGTAGCGGGAGATGTAACCCAGGCCGCGGTTGGCGAGTATTTGCTCACTCTCAGCCGCCTGTGGCCAATAGGGGAGTCGTGCGGAAATTACCGACAGCGTGCCGGGCACCAGCGCCTTCGGGTGGGCGCGCAACACCGCGTGTTTGGCCATATAATCCATCTCGCCGTGGTGGCCGAGTTCTATCCAGCGCAATAGCTTGGGGGCTGCGGCGGAAACATCGGCACGGGCGATGCCGATCCCGGCAAAACCCAGTTCCTGCCCCCAGTTCCTGATGTTTCTGACCAGCGCGGCATAATCGACCTGGCCCAAGGCGACTGCCGCCATCGCGTTCGTATCGGAGTTCTTCTCTTGCATAGCCCGAATCGTAGTCCTGTTCATGGTTTTGATGGTGGCCAATCACCGTTGACGCTGCGCTTGCCGGATGAAGCGGCAACCATTGCCCTGGGGCGCGAGTTGGCGCCCTTGCTGACTCCAGGCATGGTTATCTGGCTAGATGGCGATCTCGGTGCCGGCAAAACCACACTCGCCCGAGCACTCCTGCGCGGGTTGGGCCACGCCGGGCCGGTGAAAAGCCCTACCTACACATTGGTTGAAGTTTACGTAGTTTCGAGCATATACTGGTATCACTTTGATTTTTATCGTTTCAATGAGCCAGAAGAGTTTGAAGATGCCGGTCTTGGCGAATATTTTCGGGATGATTCCGTGTGTCTGGTCGAGTGGCCAGAGAAGGCGGCTGGACATGTGCCGCAGGCCGATCTTGCCCTCGTATTCCGTTTTGCAGCAGACACACCGGAATCTGGTCGAATTATCGACTTGCATGCCTGTAGCGAGGCCGGGAATAAATGTCTGAGCGCATTCATAAGCCGCTGGCCGGGCGCCGTGAACTGATCAAGTTCGCCGGAGCAAGCTTGCTCCTGCTGGTCAGCCCGGTCGGGCGCGCCGCAGCGGATCGAAATCCGGGCATACTCGCTGTTCGCGTCTGGCCGGCCGCAGATTACACGCGCGTGGCCATCGAACACAATGCGCCACTGAAATACACGCACTTTACAGTCAAGAACCCGGACCGCCTGGTGGTTGATCTTGAAGGAATCGAGTTCAACAGTGTGCTTGAAGGGCTGGCCAACAAGATTGCGCCAGACGACCCCAATATCAAGTTGCTGCGTGCCGGCCGCTTCAAGCCGGGCGTTGTTCGTCTGGTGATGGAACTCAAGAATGAAGTCAATCCGCAGGTGTTCGTGCTGCCGCCAGTGGGTGAATATGGTCATCGTCTGGTGCTCGACGTTTATCCGCTGGTGCCGCCCGATCCTTTGTTGCTGTTGCTTGAAAAAAATGAATCACTGCTCGGCAACATGGGCATACAGGTCGAAAAAAGACCTGAGCCGAACGTCGAGATCAAGGCAGAACGTCCTCGCCAAGGCAAACCGATCGTCGATCGCCTGGTGACCATTACCCTTGACCCAGGTCATGGTGGCGAAGACCCAGGTGCCGTTGGCAGCGGCGGCAGCTATGAAAAACACGTTACGCTGGCTGTGGCCAGGCGCCTGAAGGCGAAGATTGATGCCGAGCCCAACATGCGGGCGGTGCTCACTCGCGACACCGATTTTTTTGTGCCGCTGCACATGCGGGTACAGAAGGCGCGGCGCATCCAGTCCGATCTTTTCGTATCGATTCACGCCGATGCCTTCACGCGACCCGATGCCAACGGCTCGTCGGTCTTTGCTTTGTCCGAGAGTGGTGCGTCGAGTTCGGCGGCGCGTTATCTGGCGCAAAAGGAAAACGCCGCCGATCTGATCGGCGGCGTCAATCTCGATGTCAAGGATCCGATGCTGGCGCGCACGCTGCTCGATCTGTCGCAAACGGCAACGATCAGCGACAGCCTGAAACTCGGCAAGGCGGTACTCGGCGAGATTGGCGGCATCAACCGTCTGCACAAAGGAAGTGTCGAGCAGGCCGGCTTCGCCGTGCTCAAGGCGCCGGATATTCCCTCCATCCTGATCGAAACGGCCTTCATCTCGAACCCGGAAGAGGAAAGGCGACTCAACGACGATGCCTATCAGGACAAGATGGCCGAGGCCATACTTTCCGGGATGAAGAAATACTTTTCCAAGAACCCGCCGCTGGCCAAATCGAAGTTGGCACGGCTCGATTAGTGAATGGCCCTCCCAAGGTCGCACTGCGGACAGATGATGAATCAACTACATGGCTGGAACTATAGCCAACATGGCATCGCGAAAAAGCAGGAAGTAGATCTACTTCAAAAGTTACACCATAAACGCGATGCCGCACCATTAAGTCAGCATAATCCAATACGTCAATACCCGAAATAAACCTGGCAGTTCCAAGCTCAATGCGGAACTCCCGGCTTTCTACAAGAAGCATCCTGGAAAGGACCTTTCACTACTTCCCATCCCTCACCCGGCGAGATTTGCGAGCAAATAGCGCCTTCGTTCACCAGACTTCTCCATAGGTACCATGCTGCAGGTTCAGCCAGCGTGATGGAGCAACAGAGCGCAGCAGATATGAATGCGGCGAATTTTCCTGGATTCATGGATTCTCATTCCCATTAGAAAACGAACAATATTTTATTATCACGCCAATCCATCAACCAAAAAAACCTCAGTCCATCCACGAAAATCACGAAAGACAGCGCGCAGCCTCCCTGAAGAGGGACGAACAAAACAAGAGTATTTGCTTCGCAGCACATCCACTGATCGTTACACTCTAACCCTTCAACGCGTCACTCAGCGAGGCTACTTCCTCGGCCGATTCGGCAAGAATGCTGGTCAGGGTTTCATCGTCGATCAGCACTTCAAGTTCGACGTCCATGCCTTTGCGGCTCATGCCGGCGAGGGCGTCGATCGGTGACTCGATCGGTGACAATTCATCGGCCAGCAGGAGCGTGTCGCCGAGCGAGGCCGGGGGCATGGCGAGGAAGCCGGACCACAGGGTTTCCATGGCGCTAACGATGTTTGCCGGCACTTCCAGCGCTTGCAGCACGGCGCGCCCGACGCTGGCTTCGCCTTCGCCGTGCCAGGCTTCGAGATCGCTGGTGAGGAGGCCGGGAAAGGTGCTGGCGCGGGAGATGAGGTAGAAGCTGCCAACTTCGTGCACGATGCCGGCGAAGAAGGCGGCATCCGGGTTTTGCCGGGTGACGCGCTTGGCGATGACGCGCGCCAGTGCGGCGACATGGGCGGTGTGCTCCCAGAGTCTGGCGGCCAGCACGCGGTGTTCTTCTGTTTGGGACATTTCCTTCATCTGACGCACGATGATCGACGCGGCGAGGGCGCGCAAGGTGGCGAAACCGAGCCGCGAGATGGCGCTTTTGAGGTCGGTGATGGCGCGGCCGCCGGGGTTGTAGGCGATCGAGTTGGCGATGCTGAGCACGCGCGTGGCGAGGATCGGTTCGGCCGAGACCAGCTTGCCGAGTTTGTCGATCGAACAGTCGGGGTCGTCGAGCATGCGCTGCACACGCAAGGCAATTTCGGTATGGGTGGGAAATACGATGTCGCCGCGCGCGGCGTCGGCCGCAATGGCATTCAGGGCCGCAAGAACGTCCATCATTGTCCTCCTTTGTTGTAGCTGGCACTGTAATTGACGATGGCTGCCGGAATCAGGTCGAGGGACATCGTGAAATCAGCCGCGCCCAGTTTTATGGCTTCCATCGGCATGCCGAAAACCACGCAGCTGGCTTCGTCCTGGGCGATGGTCTTGGCTCCGGCGTCGTGCATTTCCTTGAGGCCGCGTGCGCCGTCATCGCCCATGCCGGTCATTATTATGCCGAGTGCGTTGGCTCCGGCAAACTTGGCGACCGAGCGGAATAGCACGTCGACCGAGGGCTTGTGACGATTGACCACCGGGCCGTCGGCGACTTCGACGATGTATTGCGCGCCGCTGCGCTTGAGCATCATGTGCTTGCCGCCGGGGGCGATCAGCGCCCGTCCGGGAATCACCCGGTCGCCATTCTTCGCTTCGCGTACCTCGATCTGGCACAGGCTGTGCAGACGTTCGGCAAACATCGCGGTGAATACCGCCGGCATGTGCTGGACGATGACGATCCCCAGGCTGGTTGCCGGCAGGCGGGTGAGGACGGCTTCGAGCGCTTGCGTGCCGCCGGTCGAGGTGCCGATGGCGATGACCTGGTCGGTGGTGCGCGTGAGCGCCAGGTTGCTGCCGGCGCTGAGCATGGCATCGGCGGTCAGCTTGGGCTGGACGATGGTGTTGATAGTGGTGGGGCGCAGAACGCGCACGTTGGCCCTTGCCGCGCTGCGAACGGCCTGCACGATGTCGTCGGAGGAGTCTTCGAGGAAACTTTTCAGGCCGAGTTTGGGCTTGGTGATGATCGACACGGCACCGGCCGACAGCGCTTCGAAGGTGGCTTGCGCCCCTTTTTCGGCCAGCGACGAGCAGATGACGACCGGTGTCGGGCGCTCGGCCATGATTTTCTTGAGGAAGGTGATGCCGTCCATGCGCGGCATTTCGATGTCGACGATCAGCACGTCGGGCCACATCGTGCGCATCTTTTCCAGGGCAAAGACCGGGTCGGAAGCCGCGCCGATGACCTGGATGCCAGGGTCGCTGGCCAGAGCCTGGGCAACGACCTGACGCACGACCGCCGAGTCATCGACGATCATTACCTTGATTTTGTCAGCCATTAACATTCCTTATTTCTGCGCCTTCACCTTCGGGGAATGACAGCCAGACGGCACCGCTCCAGATGTCGAAGCGCAGCTTGCGCCGTCCGCTGCCAGCCACGTGTTCGGCCATCAGCGCGATATGCTTCGAGGCCAGGAGGCGCTGTCCGTATTCAATGTTGCGCGCGCCGATGTCCATCTGGCTGCCTTTGCCGCCGGTGAACATGTTGGCGCCGCCGAACAGCTTGGCCTGGTACTCGTTCGGCCGGGTGCCTGCCGCCTCGACGTTTTGCAGGAACAGTTCAAAGGCTTCGGTTGCGTAGCGGCCGTCGAGCGGCGGGTTCGCGCTGCGGTCACGTTCGGTCATCATGTAGTGGCACATGCCGCCGATGCGTTTGCGCGGGTGCCACAGGGTGATCGATACGCAGGAGCCAAGCAGCGTCGAGATCCGTGTATGGCCGCTGCCGAAATGGAAATCACCCGGTCTGAGGACGACCACAGTGACTTCCTCGGTGGCCTCCGGATGCGCTTTCATGGCTTGCGGTAGATCGTTGGACGGATACAGTCGACACGGTCAGTGATGCCATTCAGCGTTTCTGAATGGCCTATGATCAGGTAGCCGCCTTTCTTCAGTCGGGGCAGCAGGTTATGCACGACCCGGGCCTTGGTTTCCGGATCGAAATAGATCATCACGTTGCGCAGAAAGATGACTTCGAATTCGCCGATGTCGGCCTCTACCGGATGCATCAGGTTGATCTGGCAGAAGCTGGTTTTCTTGCGCAAATCGGCGGCGATGAGAAAGGTTCCGTCATTCGAGCGAACTCCCTTCAGGCAGTATTTGCGCATGTATCCAGCCGGAATGCCTTCGGTGCGCGCCAGCGAATAGTGGCCGGCCACGGCCTTGCCCAAGACCTGGGTGCTGATGTCCGAGCCGACGATTTCCCACGGTGTGCCAGGCAGTGCTTCCGCCAGCGTCATGGCCAGCGAATAGGCTTCCTCGCCGCTCGAACTGGCGGCACTCCAGAGGCGAAAGGTGGCCGGGCTGTTGCGCTTGGCAATGATTTCATCGCGCAGGAAATCGAAGTGCTTGGGTTCGCGGAAAAAGTAGGTTTCGTTGGTCGTCAGCAGGTCGACCATGGTCTGCAATTCTTCCGGATGCTCGCCGCTCGACAGCATCCGGTAGTACTGCGAAAAATTGCCAAGGTCGTAAACTTTAAGCCGCCGCGTCAGGCGACCAACGAGCAGAATCTTCTTGGCGTCACTCAGGCTGATCCCGGCAATCTTGTAGATCAGGCGCTGAAACAGCGCAAATTCCTGATCGGTAATCGTGGTTTCGATCATCAGAATAGCTCGATTTTCTTGTCGGCGGATTTAGGTTTCTGTTTCAGCGTTTCAGCGTAGGCGCGTTCTTCGCGGGCAATGACCTCGGCGTTGGCCATGTTGGTTACCAGGCGCTTGCAGAAGGCTTCGCCGTTGAACGGCAGAAAAATGATCTTGCGCGACCAGGGGCCGAGAAAATCGGAGGTGCGCAACGGAATGCCCTCGCGTGTCAGCCACTCCTTGGCGAAATTGGCGTTGCGCATGCCGATGCTCAGGGAGCCAGCGTCGGTGTCGATGATGGTCCCGCCGCCAAAAGCCTTGGCTTGCAGCCGAATCTTCTTGGCCCCCTTGATGAGCAGGGCATTGAGCAAGGCTTCCATGGCGAAGTTGCCGGACAGCATCGAGTCGACGTCACCGTACTTGCTGCGTCCCATGTCGGGCAGCATGAAATGGTTGATCCCGCCGATCTTCATCTGCGGATCGAAAAGACAGACCGCAACGCAGGAACCGAGCAGTGTGGACATTGGCTGTTCGCCGTCGACCAGCCACGCCCCCGGCTGAACAACGCGGGCGTAGCGTTCGATGTCTTTTACTGGAAGGCCGGCATAGTCCAACTTGGTTATCTCCGAATACGGTTATGGCGATCAGTTGCTGCGCAACTGCCCGAGTTGATTGTTCAGCCGCTGCAGCGCCTCCTGCGTTTCCGCGCCACGATTGAGCAACTCGGCCATCTGGGTCATGAAATCTCCGACCAGGTCTTGCAGGAATTTCTCCTGGTTATCGGTCAGGCCAAGGCGGTAGAAGGAGTTCAGCAGCGATTCCTGCAAGTCGACGATGAGTTTGGAACTGGCTTCAGAATTGTCTTGATGTGCTTCGCGCAGTTCCATTATGGTGTTTCCGACACTGTCCAGTGCGGACAGAATGCCGGCTTGCGAACGTTTGTTTGCTTCTTCTGTTTGCAGCGCCACCAGACGGGAGTCGACACCCTGCGCGGCGACGGAAAGGTGATCGCGCAGGCGACCGCAGTAATCCGGATCTTCCAGCGGCAGGTTGTTGACCATCAGCGTTATGTGCTCGAAGTTATGCACGCTGCGGCGACGGAACTCGAATATGCGCCCCTGGTTGCGAACGTGCTCGATCACCGCGACCTCGAGCGGCAGGTTTTTTCCGGCCGTGCTGATCGTTTGCGTATCGCTTCCGACGCGCGTCTGGACGACGCCATCGAGCTTGAAGCGCTGCATCAGTTCAAGCAGCCCGGCGGCGATTTCCTCGGCGCTCTCCATGGCGATCAGCTTGCTCATGAACTGTAGCAGAATGCCGGTCTCGTCCATGCTGGCCATGACCAGGGTGGAAAGGTACTCGGCATCTTCGAGCTGCCCGGCCAGCGAGCGCTGATTGAGCACCATGCTCTGCGCCACCTGCAGTTTGCGCAGCAACTCTTCGGGCTCGAAGGGCTTGACGATGAAATCCATGCCGCCAGCGTCGTAGCCCCGTATCCGCTCTTCGATCGTGTCATGGCCGGAGACGAAAATCACCGGCGTCTGGCGCAGGGCGGAATCTTCCTTGAGCTGACGGCAGAGGCTGTAACCGTCCATGCCGGGCAGGCTGATGTCGAGCAGGAAGAGGTCCGGCTTCTCCGCGGCCAATTGCGCCAGGCAGTCTTCCGCGCTGCCAAAAGTCTGTATCTGGCAGTCAGGTTCCAGGATGGTGCGAATGATTTCAAGAACGACAGGATCATCGTCGACGACGAATACCTTGAAAGACTGACTCATTTTTTTACCCTTTTATCTGTATGTCCGGCGTCAGTTTATACGTCGATGTCGTTTTCTGGTTCATTTTTGCTGTCAGTCGCGTTTCTCAGGAGGGGCGTTCCCCCAGCACTGCCGAAATCTCCTGGCACATTTCGGCGACCGTGCCTTCAAGTTCCTCAAGCCAGTAGGCGCTTGGTTCGCTGTTTCTCAAGGTTATTTCAAGCGATTGGGTTATCGACTGCGGTTCAACCAGACCAAGCATCCCGGTTCGCCCCTTGAGCGCATGCGCCAGATCGGTGGCCGTATTCCGTGAGCCATTGCTGATGGCCTCCCGGATCTGCTTGACAGCGGCCGGGCCGTGACTGATGAAATCAATCAGCCAGTGCCGGTAGCGTATTTCGTCTCCGGCAAAGCGCGCAAGTGCTTCACCGGTACGAACATTGCGAAAAGCGAACGAACCGGAAGCAGGAATATATTGGGCTTCGTTCATCCCGAAATCTCCTCAAACGTTTCTGGTGTACCAAGGGGCGAAAGGGGCATCATCGCCTGGTCAGGACGACATGGTCCCAGACTCGGCGTCGTTTGTGCATCCGTAGTTTGCGCAATAATCTGCGGAAACTACGTAGTTCAACGCCTGTTCCCCCCCCCCGCCGACTCTGCGACCTTACCCGGCATCGAATACGTGGTAACGATTCTTGCCGGCCAGTTTGGCCTGATACATGGCCTCGTCGGCCTGGTGCAGCAGTTGGTCGGCGTCGACATCGTTGGCCTGCGGGTAGAAGGTGACGCCGAGGCTTGCCGAAACCTGGAGCACCGCAGCGCCGGCCAGTACCGGCTGGGCCGCGGCGTCAAGCAATCGGGTGAGCAGCGGCTCGCTGGCGGAAGGATCGGCAAGGTCAATCAGCACGGCGACAAACTCGTCGCCACCGATGCGGGCCAGGGTGTCGCCTTCGCGCATGGTCTGCTGCATGCGTGCCGCCACGGTCATCAACAAATTGTCGCCGGCTTCATGTCCGTCATTGTCGTTGATGCTCTTGAAACCATCGAGGTCGAGAAAGGCCACCGCCAGCCGTAGTCCGCGCCGCGGGGTCTGCGCCATGGCCTGGCGCAGACGATCGGCGAGCAGTACGCGGTTGGGCAGGCTGGTCAGTATGTCGAAATGGGCGATGTGTTCGAGCTGCTTTTCGTGCTCCTTGAGCGCCGTGATATCGGAGAACAGCGCCACATACTCCCGGGTGTTGCCGAGGTCATCGCGCACGGTGCTGATGGTCTGCATTTCAGCGAACACTTCGCCGCTCTTGCGCCGGTTCCAGACTTCGCCGTACCAGTGCCCGTTTTCGATCAGGGAGCGCCACATGGTGGCGTAAAACTCCCGGTCGTGGTGGCCTGAACTGAGCAGGCGCGGGTTCCGGCCGAGCACTTCGTCGCGGCTGTAGCCGGTAATCCGGGTGAACGCTTCGTTGACATCGATGATCGTCCCGTCGGCGGAGGTGATCAGGATGCCTTCGCGGGCATGGGTGAAAACGCTGGCGGCGAGGTGCAGCTTTTCTTCGGCCTGCTTGCGCTCGGAGATGTCGAGAATGACGCCGATCAGCCCAGCCACTTTTCCTTCGGAATCGGTAAATGTGGCCTTGTTGAAGATCACGTCGTGGCGTTTTCCATTGGCATGGACAACCGATGCTTCGTAGGTTTGAGTGCCAGGGTTGTTCAGCAATGCCCGGTCTGCCTGGTCGTATTGCTCGGCCAGGTCAGGTGGCGAGAGGTCGAACACCGTCTTGCCGATGATGGCTTCCGAGGGCAGCCCGAGGTAGCCATCGAATGCCTTGTTGCTGCCGATATAGACGCCCTGGGCATCCTTGTGAAAAATGGGCGAGGGAACCGCATTCAACAAGTCCTTCTGGAACTGCAAGGTGTTCTGCAACGCTGTGTGCTGGGCGGCTTCCCGCCCAAGAAAGCGCATGCCTTCTTCCCAGGTCGGCCTGTCCAGGAATTCCTTGCGGATGGTCACGGCCAGATCCAGGCCGCTGTCCAGGCGGGCCTGGATAATGTCCTCGATTTCCTTGCCGAATTCGACGTAGCCGACCAGTTTTCCATCCTTGAACACCGGTTGCACGACGCGCAGGGTGAAGGTGCCCAGCGGTCCCAGTTCGATCCCCGAGGCGGTCTTGCCGGTTCGTTCTGCCTCCAGGGCGGTGAAGCGACCGATCAGATCGCCACGCCGCTCCGGCTTGTGCAGGCGCAACAGGGCAATGCGGTTCTGGTCGAGAAAGTATGCGTGCGTGAGCTTGTATTGCCGGTTCAGCGTCTTGAACACCGGACCCCAGACGGCCAGCAGACGCTCGGCATCGCCATCGCGCAGGGCCGCTTGCACCGTGGCATCGGCGGCGATGGGCTGCAAGGCCATCGATAGACCCGCTGCCTGGTTGTCGAGGTCCACCCGCAACTCGCGCCTGACCATGGCCGTCTGGGCGGCGATCTCACTGGCCAGGCGTTGTCGCTGCTGCTGCCAGAGCAGCGCCCCGGCACCGAGCATCATCAGCAACACCATGGCCATCAGGGGCAATAACAGTCGCCGCAGCAGCGGTTTCGGCGAAGCGTCCACCCGGCGGTTGATGGCCACCACGCTTAGCGCGCCGATCACCAGCACCAGCATCATACCCAGCGGCAGCGCCGAGCGCGCGGCCTTCTCCCATTGCCAGTCCCCGGCATCGACGCCCATGCCGAGAACGGCGAGTAACTCGCCGCTGCCCTTGTAGGCTCCGGCGCTGATGATCAGATCATCCACCCGTTCGAAATAAGTCGATTTGGGCTGAATTCTCTTGTTGGCCGGATTCTCGTACTGGTAATCGACCCAGCCACGCCCCATGGACATGGCCATATCCTGTATTTCCTTGCGGAAATACTTGCCGCCGGACCAGTCCTTGCGGTCGAGCAGATTCTGCCCGACCAGTTCCGGCAGCACCGGATGCGCCCGCATGGTCATGTCGTGGTCGTAGGCAAAGGCATACAGGCTGCCCTTGCGGAACTCGCCCCGCGGGTCGTTGCACTCCTTGATGAAACGCTCGCGGCCATGCCTGCGGTAGAAGTCCACGGCTTTACGCACCATCGCCTGCGCGTCGTCCGGGGTGACCAGGCCGGACAGCGCCGTCGCCGTGTCACGGACCGGCAGCAGGGCCGACAATCGCGTCAACTTCTGCGTCGCCCCCTGCGCATCAGCAGAATCGCCAAGTGGCCCATCAAGCGCCTCGGTCTTGTCAGCGAAGACCTGGAGAAGGGCGTCCGAGGGCTTGGCGATAATCTGCCCCGGAGGAAAGTTGCCCCTGCTGCCGGGCGCTTCGCTGTCGATCAGAGATAACACTGAGCCGTCGGCCCGGCGGCCCATCAGGTAGAGCGAGCGGCCTGGCGGCAACGAAGCGCGCATGGCGCTGAGTTGCTCCTTGAGCCGCCGGTATTCGGTGCTGTCCAGATCCGCTGGCGTGCCGGTGAGCGCATTGACGCGTTCAATATCCACCGACTGCGCCACCAGACGTGCCTGCTGCAGCAAATCCTCGCGCAATTCACGATCGACCCGCACCACCGTCCACCAGGCAAATAGCCCCCCGGCGATCAGCAAGGACAGCAGCGCCGCAAGCATCCACTGGTTTTTTCTCATTGGAAATTTTCCACCAATGGCATCGCTGTAACCCTCGCCAATAGGCGATCTACACGTAGGCCTGCCGGAGACTCAATCAATACGCCACTGTTCATCGATATCACTTGTAGAACGCCTATCCATGAGCCTCGCAGGCCGATGCGTGTGCGCCACGGGGCGAATTAAGAACAATTCAAAAAACGTAACTATTCAGCACTCATCGAAAAACCCCGTGGCCCGAGGCCAGGCTTCGCGCTCATTCCCGCGCAGGCGGGAATCCATAATATGTTCGCCGCACAACCACCGTATGGATTCCTGGCTCTGCACTTCCTTCGGTCGCCTGCGCGGGAATGACGGAGCGGGGTGCTGAATAGTTACCCAAAAAGCATTACTCCTGCGGCCGCTTTTCCAGCACCAGCGCCTTCAGAAGTTCAAGCAGGCTGTCGCGCAGGCGAAGGAGTTCGGGGAGTCGCGCCAGTGCTTCCTGATCGCGGTTCCTCTCCTTGAGTTCACACAACGCTTCGGCCAGCGCGTGGATCTGTCGGTGCAAGGGTTCGATGCACTGGAAGGCGGGTTGCGCGCCATGGCAGGCCTGGCCTTCGGTTGCCAGCCAGAGGCCGAAACGGCTGTGCTGTTGAGTGGGTGGCCGGGTTTCGCGGTCGCCCTTGAGATAGCTGGCAATGGCGCCGATCCAGGCGCGGAGCTCGGCGCTGGCAAAGTGCAGGGGCAGATCGTCGTGGCGGATTGCCGGCATATCGGCCCACAGCGGGTCGGGGTGCCAGGCCGCGGCCCAGGCGGGCAACTCGTGCGCCGGCATGGGGCGGGCGATGCCGTAGCCCTGGGCCAGTTCGCAGCCAAGTTGCAAGAGCATCTCGCCGTGCTCCACGGTCTCCACGCCTTCGGCGATGACCTGGCGGCGGAAGGCGCTGGCCAGGCTGAGTACGCCCTCCAGAATGGCCAGGTCATCCGGGTCGTCGAGCATGTCGCGGACGAAACTCTGGTCGATCTTGAGCTGGTTGACGGCCAGGCGTTTCAGGTAGGTCAGCGAGGAATAGCCGGTGCCGAAATCATCCAGGGCGAACATAACCCCGATTTCCCGGCACGATTCGATGACCTCGGAGACCCGCGCCAAGTCTTCCAGGGCGCTGGTTTCCAGCACCTCCAGTTCGAGATCGCCTGGGCTGACCTCCGGATGCGCGGCCAGCAGGGCGCGCAGGCGTTCAACGAAGTTGGCTTGCTGCAACTGGCGGGCGCCGACATTGACACTGACCGGGATGTTCAGTCCGCTGGCCTGCCAGATCGCCATCTGGGTCAGGGCGGTAGCGATCACCCACTCGCCGATGTCGACGGCCAGCGGGTGATCCTCGATCACCGGCAGGAATTCCGCCGGCAGCAGCAGGCCGTTTTCCGGATGTTGCCAGCGGATCAGCGCCTCGGCACCGATTATCGCGCCACTGCGCAAGTTCACCTTGGGCTGGTAATGGAGCACGAATTCGCTTGCGCAGAGGGCGCTGCGGATACGCTCCAGGCTTTCGTGATGGCCACGGACGCTGCGATCCAGCTCGGCATCGAAGACGTGATAACGGTTCCTGCCCGCCAGCTTGGCCTGATACATGGCCTGGTCGGCCTGGCGCAACAGTTGATCGGCATCGATGTCTTCGGCCTGCGGGTAAAAGGTAACGCCGAGGCTGGCCGAAACCTGAAGCATCAGGTTGCCGGTAGACACCGGCTGCGCCGCCGCGGCGAGCAGGCGGTTGATCATCGGCACGCTGCTGGCCACATCGGCCAGATCGACCAGTACGGCGACAAACTCGTCACCGCCCATACGCGCCAGCGTGTCACCTTCACGCAAGGCCTGTTTCATGCGGTTGGCCACGGTCATCAACAACTGGTCGCCGGCTTCATGCCCGTGGCGGTCGTTGATCGCCTTGAAGCCATCGAGGTCGAGATAGGCCACGGCCACCACCTGTCCGCGCCGCTGCGCGTGAAACAGGGCCTGGCGCAGGCGGTCAGCGAGCAGGACGCGGTTCGGCAGCGCGGTCAGCGAGTCGTAGTGGGCGAGATGTTCAAGTTGCTGTTCGTGCTCCTTGAGCGCGGTGATGTCGGACAACAGTGCCACGTATTGCCTGGTGTGGCCGTCGGCATCGCGCACGGCGCTGATGTTCTGCATCACGGCGTACATCTCGCCGCTCTTGCGCTGGTTCCAGACTTCACCGTACCAGTGGCCTTTTTCGGTCAGGTCGCGCAACATGGCAGCGTAAAACTCGCTATTCTGACGGCCGGAACCGAGCATGCGCGGATTGTGGCCGAGAACTTCGTCGCGCCCGTAACTGGTGATGTAGGTGAAGGCGTTATTGGCATCGATGATGGTGCCGTCGGCATTGGTGATCATGATGCCTTCGCGGGCATGGGTGAAGACGCTGGCGGCGAGCTGAAGTTGCTCTTCGGCTTGCTTGCGCTCGGTGATGAAGCGCGCCTGCTGGACATTCTGGAAGGCGTTGGTTGACAGTTGATTGGCCAGCGAGAAAAGGGCCTTGGCAATCAGCTCGAAGCGCGCCCGCGACATGCTGGGCACCGCCCGGAAAGCCTCCATGAGGGAAGATTCATCGGCGCCGATCGACTGGGCATAGGCGCGCATGTTCTCATCGGTCTGGGTTTCGTCGCGCACCTGCCCGATCAGCCAGTTGGCGATGTGATGGCCGCCAACCGTAATGCTCACCCCGGCATCCCACAGCCCGCCGCTCATGCATTGCTGAACAATCGGGCCATCCGGGTGAAAGCGGCCGATAGCCGCATCGGATCTGTAGCAGTTGGCGCAGCCAAGCTCGGTCTTGCGGATGATCTCGCCGCACAGTTGCGTGAAGTTGCTGGGCGCGGTAATCGGGGTGCCATCGGGCTGGGTGATGATCGACGCCACGCCGGTGGCGGCGGCGAACTCGTGCTGAATGCGCTGGATTTCATCCAGTCTGAACAGGTCTTCAAAGGCGATGGCACCGTCTGTCAGCGGCTGGGTCAAGGCGACAATCCGTTTCTTGATCAGTTCCTCGGCTTGTTTGCGGTCGCTGATGTCGGCGATCACGCCGATCAGGCCGAGTTCCTCGCCCCCGGCATCATGGAAACGCTTGCCGGTCAGGTGGCCCCAGAATTCGCTCTGGTCGGCGCGCCAGTAAAGCCGGTCCACATCTACCGAGGGGATTTCGCTGCTCAGCAAGGCCAGGAATTTCTGTCGTCCCGTCTCGCGTTCCGCCGGGTGTACCAGGGCGATGTATTCATGTCCCACCAGGGCATCGAGCGAGCAGCCGAACATCTCGGCCATGCGCTGGTTGGCTTGCGTGATGCGCCCCTGCCTATCGACCAGGAAGATGGCCACGCTGGAGGTGTCGAGGATCTGCTTGAGCAAAGCTTCCCGGCTCGCCAGCGCCTCTTCGGCCTGCTTGCGATCCGTGATGTCCAAGAAGACCACGATGGCCGCCTCGACTTCATCCTTGTCGTTCCTGATTGGCGCGGCGTTGCCGAGAACAATTCTGTCGTCATCGTCGTTTCTGCGCACGATGAACTCGCGGCTTGATGTTTCGCCGAACATCACGGCACGAGCCAGAGGAACTTCATCAATTCTCAACGGCCTGCCGTCGAGGTCAAGAAGTTGCCAGCTCTCCACATACTTGTTGACGTCGACGCCATTGACGACGCTAGCTCTGCTGCCACCGCGGATAAGAAGCCCGGCCTCGTTGACGTAGCGCAGCGTGCCACTCGGGGCCTCGGCAATGGCAATTCCTGCCGGGCTTTGATCCATCGCAGCCTGAAGAATCGCCTTTGTCTCGAGCAACTCGCCTTCAATCCGCTTGCGCTCGGTGATGTCATGCACGATGCTGAACAGCAAGACGCGGCCGTCACTCTGGATCGGCGTCGAATGCACTTCCACCTGGCGCAACTCGCCTGAGGCCAGGCGGTGAGGAAAATGGAAGTAATTGCGCTCCTCGTGCACGGCGCGCTGTCTTTCTTCGGCGATTTGTTGTTCCGGCGGCAGGATGTTGATGTCGCTGATCAGCATGCCGTCCATTTGCCCCTTCGGGTAGCCATAATAGGCGGCAGCGGCGCTGTTGGCGTCGACAATCTGGCCCGAGTCGGGGTCGATGAGCAGCATCACCGAGGAATTCTTGTCGAACAGGTTGCGGAAACGCTCTTCACTGTCGCGCAGTTTTTCTGCTGCCACGCTTCGCTCGATGGCGATGCTGGCCAGACTGATGGCCCGTTCCCGGGCATTGACCAGCAAGCGCACCAGGGCGGCGAGCAAAACGCTGATCAGCAGACCGCTCAGCCGGATCACGGTGACTCGTTCGGTGTCGATGCCGGCCTCAAAGGCAGGCAGCGAAGCGAATCTGATGGTCCACGCTTGACCAAAAATTTCGAGCGGCTGGATAGCCTGGAAGATTGGCGGGCTGGCCCCGGGCAGGACGGATTCCTCTACACGATTGTTGAACATCAGCGTTTCCGGCGTTGCGCTTTTGCCGTCAAAAATTTCCAGGTGAATGCTGTCGCCTTGCTCGCCAAGAATGCCTTGCATCAGGTCATTGAGGCGAAACGGCGCATAGACCCAGCCGATGATGCCGGCGCGGCGTTCGGCCAGGGTTTGATTTGGCTGGCCGTTGCGAAACACCGGTACATACATCAGGAAACCGGCCTGTACTTGCTGCCCGGCTTCCTGCACCAACGTCACTTTGCCTGAAATGGCTGCTGAGCCCAGATCACGCGCGGCTTCCATCGCCACCCGGCGCACGGCTTCTGAATACATGTCGTAACCGAAGGCGCGCAGGTTGCGATCAGCGAACGGTTCAAGATAGATGATGGCCGTGTACAGGTCACGCTCACCTTCCGGGCGCATTGAGTACTCGGGGAAGCCCTGCTGGCGAATGGCGGCAATATGCCCGGCCTTTTCCTGCGGCAAGACGATCAGCGAAAAACCGACGCCCTGAATGCCCGGATAGTGTTTGGCCAACTGGAGGTTGCGTACGTATTCGCGGAATTCTTCGCGCTCGATGCTTTCCGATGCGCTGAACAGGCCCCGGGCTCCGAGCAGGACTTGCTGATAGGCGACCAGGCGCTGCTCGATGCGCAAACTGATCTCGCGCATCTGGTAAGCGAACTGGTCCTGCAGAACAAGATTCGCCGCCGTCAAAGCCACTTGCTGGATTAAGTAAGTGACCGCGAGTCCGACCACCAGCACCAGCCATGGCAACAGTTGGCTGACTCGCAGCCACTTGGCGGCAGGCAATCCGGACGGCGCGGGATTCACTTGCGCAGTCCTGATGAATCGTCAGATTGCATGGTCGCTTCAATGGTCGCTTGAATGGTCATTCCCGGCCAGCTAATTAATGTGCCCGTTACACCTGATTGCAAAAAAACCACCCTGAAAAATTGGTGAATTCCCGGATTCGGCCGGGATCATTGACTCAGTTTTTAAAATTTAATCTATTACTTATAGCATATCAATCCGTAAAATTACGGATTGATATGCCGCAGGAAAAGGGGGGGGGGCTTGCCAAATCATTCCTGATTGGCTTGAAGCTGCATGGTTAGGCTATCGGCAAGCCATGTTCTGAAAAAATACAGGCGCACCGATCAGTGCATCGATGCCAGCGGGAGTGCCACCCAGGGCGTAAAGCCACTCTGCTGACGCAATCAGCTACCCCGGCGCCGGTATTCCCAGTTGCCGTCGGAGAGTTCCTTGAATCCCATTTTTTCCCAGAAGTCCCGGGCAGTGAAGCGGACGCGGTCGGCGATGATGACGCTAAAGCGGCTCTTGAGCATGTCAATGGTGATCGTGCCATAGTCGTTGCCCTGGCACTCGGGAACCACATTTATCGAGTAAACGATCGCTTTTTCGCCCATGAAACGGCAGCGGACGTTGCCTACGCGCACATCAGGCAGGTCGATGTCGATGCGCTCGTAGCCGCCCAGGGAGTCGCGTGGGGTGATGGTCAGTTTTGGTATCTGGCTCATGCAAGACTCACTCGAAGCCGCGGCAGAAGGCGAGCGCATTCTTGCCAAGATCGGGAAGGTAGTAGCCGCCTTCCAGCACGGCGAAGCGGTGCTGGTGTCCGAGGCGAATGGCATAGGCTTGCAACAGCCGGCCGATGGTGAAGTAATCCTCGGTGGCCAGCTTGCGTCCGAGGTCGTGAATGTAGCCATCGAAGCCCGCCGAGACGGCGAGAATGTCCACCTGGGGCGCATGCTGCAGGCCTTCATCGAGCGTGCGCAGATAATCGGCAGCGTTGTCGCCGTAGGGGTTGAATACCTGCGCCTCGGGCCAGCCTTTCAGCACATCCTGCGTGCCGTTGCCGGTGTGCTGGTCAAAGTCGACGACCAGAGCCGACCGGATCAGCCCGGTGTCACGCAACCATAACAGCGCCAGAGCGACGTTGCTGAAGGTGCAATGGCCCCACGCCGAGGAACGGCTGGCATGGTGTCCCGGCGGCCGCACGCAGGCGAACGCCGGTTCGCCGCGCATGGCCAGGTCGCTTGCCAGGATGGCAGCGCCAGTGGCCAGCGAGGCCATCGCGAAGAGGCGCGGCTTGCTCTCGACGTCAGCCACGTAGGTTTCGCTGTGTCCGCGCAGCAGGTCGTCGCGCGTAGCCGGTTCAGGCTCATTGACGCCGTAGCCTCCCTCGTCGCGCAATGCCGCCATTATGCCAAGCAGCCGCCCCGGTTCGGCCGCGTTGTCGTACTTGTCTTCGGAGTAGGAAGAGTCGTGAAATGCTTCGTGAAAAACAACGCGCATGGCCAAGCCGGTTCGCAAGAGAAGCGATCATCATACCAGCCAGCGCGCTGGTCCGCAGGGGAGGGAGCCAGTCAACTTGTATCTGGCGTATAAACTACCCTCCGTCATTCCGGGCTTGACCCGGAATCCAGTTCGTTTATCTGATCAAGCTGTTAAAAGGCATGTTTGATAAACGAACTGGATACCGGCCTTCGCCGGTATGACGGTCTTGGATGCTTGTGCCAATTAATTCACAGCCACTGAGACCAGGCTTCGCGTTCATTCCGGGCTTGACCCGGAATGACGACGGATGGTTTGCAAAATCGCCCTGCAACGTCCGTTAAATGGCGATCTGCAAAATGATGGCTGGAGAGCCAGTATTCATGCGGTTCTCCAGTGCATGGCCTGAAGAACGCCTGGTCATAAGCCGTGCAGCCCGGGTAGGCCGGAACCAACAGCTAACGATAGATCACGAACAGACCGGCTGAAGATTGATGCTCGCGTGCTCGCTTCTTGGCGCACAGCCGTGGGCGGCGGCATGGAGGGTGCCGATCAAGCTTCTGGACGCTCGCTCCACGACATCCGAAGTGGCGACAATAATTCCTGCGGTGAGCAGCAATCCGACCAGATGCAGGCCGCAAAGATCAATCTCGGTGACCTTAGAGAGGTCGATTTCCAGTCGCTTGTAGCGCCGCATGGCGTCGATGACCCGGTCTTCAAGTTCCCGGTAAAAGGCATAGGTCATCTTGCCGTCGAACTTGAGGAGAAACGCTGTTTCGCCGGTGTGGGTCAGGTTTTCCATGGTTTTCCCTTCTTGGTTATCATGCTCGATTTGAAGCATTGGTTCAGCAGGCGCGCTTGAGCGAAATTCCCACATTCAAGGTTTTGAGTTTGCCGTTCATTTCGGGTAACTGGAATAGATGGAAGCAGGTATTTCGTCTAGCTGTAAACAGGTAGATTGATGATTGACTGCAGATGTTTCTGCATAGGCAGGCGAGGCGACGCGGTGACGGAGATGGTGAACAAAGCACCGCCAGGCCATGAGGCGTGGGAGTATTGATGGCTGAAGTCTTCAACCTGCGTGACTAACAAATTACTCTGCCGGGAATACTCCCGGCCTGGATGCCAACCATGATCATTGTTCTTTCCCCCGCCAAAACCCTCGATTTCAAATCGCCTGTGAAGATGGCCTACTATTCGCAGCCGCCGCTGCTCGATCAGTCGCAATTGCTGATCGACGACCTGCGCAAGCTGTCGCCGCTTGAGCTCGGCAAGCTGATGGGCATCAGCGACCAGCTCGCGGTGCTTAACGCCACGCGCTATGTTGATTGGGCGCTGCCTTTTACGCCTGCAAACGCCAGGCAAGCCGTGCTGGCCTTCAACGGCGACGTGTATGAAGGGCTGGATGCGAAGACTCTTGCAGCGGCTGACCTGAAATTTGCGCAGGGGCATTTGCGCATTCTCTCCGGGCTTTACGGCTTGCTGCGCCCGCTCGATCTGATGCAGCCCTATCGTCTCGAAATGGGAACGAAACTGGCCAACCCGCGCGGCAAGGATCTTTACGCCTTCTGGGGGGCACGCGTTGTCGATGCGCTGAATTCGGCGCTGCTTGAGGTAAAAGCATCTGCGCTGGTCAATCTGGCTTCGCAGGAATACTTCAAGTCGGTGCAAGTGAAGCGCCTTGCCGTACCGGTGATCCAACCGGTATTCGAGGACTGGAGTGCTGGCAAAAGCGGCGGGAAATTCAAGGTCGTCAGCTTCTACGCCAAGCGCGCTCGTGGGCTGATGGCGCGTTTTGCGCTGACCAATCGGTTGAAGAAGCCGGAAGGTCTGAAGAAGTTTTCCGTCGAGGGCTATGCCTTTGCCGCCGACGCCAGCAATGAGAGCCGTTGGGTTTTCCGGCGCAAGTCAAACCAGGCCGAGTAGCTTGCACGCTGTTTCAGCCGTGACGATCGGGCAGGCGGGCGGTTTGTGGCGGTGGTGGTTGAGTTTGAGCAGCAACTTGTCACGCGTGATCAGCAGATCGACCTGGCCGCGTGCGGCCAGAATCAGGAACTTCTGATCGTCCTCGTCGCGGCAACGTGGCAGTACATGATTTTCCTCGCCACTGGCGTCGCACACCGAAGCAAAACTCCGGTAGCTCACCATTAGCGCATTGCGTGCGGCCGGATCCAGCCCGAACTCGGGATAGCCGGTTACCCGCTCCAGTTCGTCCAGGCACTCCGTCGCGGTAAAACACTGCATCTGCCCGTTATTGATGGCTGTTTGCAGGGGGGCCGTGTGGCGGTTGGCGAAGTGCAGCATGTCCATCACGATGTTGGTATCAAGTACCAGGCGGGTTGGCGTGGGCATGGCTTCAGTCAAGCTGGAGTTTTGCCGCGACCAGTTCGGCGATCGCCAGAGAGGAAGTCAGGCCCGGCGATTCGATGCCGAAAAGGTTGATCAGGCCATCAATGCCATGGCTTTCCGGCCCCTGGATGAGAAAGTCGGCGGCCAGGTCGTTGGGGCCGGAGATTTTTGGCCGGATGCCGGCGTAGGCCGGTGCCAGCGCGCCATCGGGCAAGCCCGGCCAGTAATGGCGAACCTCGGCGTAGAAGCCGTCGGCACGCGCCGGGGCGACGCTGTAATCCGGCGGCTTCGGCAGAGGATTTTGCAACCACTCGACATCCGGGCCAAAGCGGGCCTGACCGCCGAGATCGAGCGTCAGGTGAACACCGAGGCCACCTGGTTCGGGCAGCGGGTAAATCAGCCGCGAAAACGGCGCGCGGCCAGCCAGCGCGTAGTAGTTGCCCTTGGCGTAGAAGGCTGGCGGAATCCGTGCCGCTGGAAAACCGGCGAGCGCGGCCGCCACCCGGACTGCGCCAAGGCCGGCGGCGTTGATGACGATGCCCGCCTTCAGGCGCGTCGCTTCCTGACCGCCGATCTCCAGTTCAAAGCCGTTGTCCTCAATGGCGCCAGCAAGAAATGGGCTGCGTAGTGCCAGCGCCGCTCCACCGCGTTCGGCGTCGCCGAGCAGGGCCAGCATCAGGCCGTGGCTGTCGATGATGCCGGTGGAAGGGGAGAGCAGGGCTCTGCTGCATCTGAGTACGGGTTCGAGGGCACGGGCGTCGGCGGCGCTCAGCCGCTGCAGGTCATCGACGCCGTTGATCTCGCCTTGCCGGGAAAGCGTTTCCAGCCGGCTTTCCTGTGCGGTCGATGTGGCCACGATCAGCTTGCCGCAACGCCGGTGGTTGACGCCGTGCGAGGCGCAGAAGTCGTAGAGCAAACGCCGGCCGGCAACGCACAATTGCGCTTTCAGCGAGCCGGCCGGGTAATACAGGCCAGCGTGGATCACCTCGCTGTTGCGCGCGCTGGTTTCGGTTCCGAAAGCGCCGTGCTGCTCAAGAATCACCGTGTCGATGCCGCGCTGCGCCAGTACTCGTGCGCAGGCCAGGCCGATAACGCCGGCCCCGATCACGACGGCCCCGATTTTCTCCATGCTGCGCAACTCCGCTTGAAAGGGCGCATTGTACGGCCTTCGTCAGCGAGGTTTGCCGGTTGCCACGTAAAACCGGGTGCGGCGATAGCCTTTGTCTTAGGTGACTTCCTGCAACAAATCAACCATCATCCTGGAGTCCTCAGTTGCAGGCGTCGAATTGGCAGCAATGGCAAGAATGGCAGGTGTTTTGCCCTCACCCCAACCCTCCCGCTGGAAGGGAGTTTGCACCCTTCTCCCCGCGGGAGAAGGGCCGGGGATGAGGGCCTACGGCGGTGGCATGGCTTTCAACTGGAGTTTCCAGGATCATGGCACAGCCGACCTGCAAAACCAGGCGATTGGTATGTTCATTACCTGAAATCACCTTAATCTTCTCTGACACTCCTGTGCATCAGGCTACTGATTGGCTCGAAGAGGTACTGCATCATCGTCCGGCTGCCACCATCGGAATAGACTTCGGCTGGCATGCCGGGAACAATTTCCAATCCGCTGAGTTTCTTCATCTCTTCGCCCGAAACAGTGACACGCATGAGGTAGTAAGGCTCGCCCTTGGTGGGTTCAGTCAGCACGTCTGCGGAAACGTTCTCAATCACGCCCAACAGTTCTGGTGTCGTCTTGGCACGGAATGAGGTGAACTTTACATGCGCAGTCATCCCCTTGCGCACTGAGTCCACGTCAAGGGGCCTGACGTGCGCATCAATCACCAGCACATCACCCTCCGGGACAACATCCATGATCGGGTTTCCGGTGGTTAATACACCCCCTACTGTCGTTGCCTTGAGTCCCAGAACCGTACCGGTGATCGGCGCCTTGATCACAGTTCGGCTGAAAACGTTTTGCGCGGCTTCAAGCTGGGCGCGCAATTCAATCATCAATTCCTGCGTCTCGGAAAGTTGTTTGGCAAGGTCCTGTTGCCATTCTCGTTCCACCTGCAGCACATTCAGTTTGGCTTCGCCGATGCCCACCTGGGTTTCCGCAATGCTTGCGACAGTTTTGCCCAACTCGCCATTTTGCTGAGAAAGCTGCTGCAAGCGATCAGCAATGACCGAAGATTCCACGAGCCTCTTTTGCATCAGCCCTTGCAGCCGATCAACCTCATTCCCGAGCAAAGCGACCTGCCGTGTCGTTGCCTCGCGATACGCCTCCAGCCCCTTGAGTTTTTGCACCAGTTGCCCGATGCGCTGCCTGGCAATCCCGGCCTTGCCATCATGTTCCAGGCGCAACACCCGAAACACGCTTAGTTGCAGGCGTAACAGCTCACTAACCTCAACCTCGCTTTTGGCAGCCAGCAGTGGCTCGCTGAAAGCGATTTGAGGTTCAGCGTCAACCAATGCCTTCAAACGGTCAAGCATCGCCAATTTGTTCAGATAACGGAAGCGCACCATATCGCGTTCCGCCCGTGACTTCGTATCATCAAGTTCAAGCAGGACATCACCCTGCTCGACACGTGAACCATCACGAACATGAATCGCCTTGATCACACCACCTTCGAGGTGCTGGATGGTCTTACGTTTGGAGTCGACAACCACCGTCCCCGGCGCGACAACGCCTTTTGACAATGGCACCAATACCGCCCATAGAAAAAACCCACCGAGCAACACAAGAACAATCCGGCTACCTTTGTTTCTCTGCGGAACCATGCCTTGCGCAGGTAGCATCCGTTCCACCTTGCCTGTTATCCAGGCCAGAAATTTCTCCAATTGTTTCATCATGCGGCCCGTTTGCTGAGTTTCTCGATCAATTCACGCGGCGGCCCAAAGTAGGCCATGCCGCCATTAGCCAGCATTAGCGCCTTGTCGGCGTGGCGCAGCAAACGTACATTGTGTGTAATCAATATCGCCGTTGTACCTCGCGCCTTCATCCGTGCCAGGGCGGCGTCCAGTGCCGCCACGCCTTCAATGTCCAGATTTGAATCCGGCTCGTCCAGTACCACCAGCGCGGGGTTGCCGAAATAACAGCGGGCCAGAGCCACGCGCTGGCTCTGGCCGCCAGAAAGCCGGTTACCGCCTTCGCCGATTACTGTGTCGTAGCCTTCCGGCAAATTCAACACCAACTCATGGCAACCCGCCTGCTCCGCCGCCTTGAGCACATCCTCGGCATCCGCCGCGCCAAAGCGGCCGATGTTTTCCTTCACCGTGCCAACCAGCAGTTCCACATCCTGCGGCAGATAACCAATAAACTTCCCTAGCGCATCCGGCTCCCACTGAGCCAGATCCGCACCATCGAAGCGGACCTTGCCATTGGCTGGCGGCCAAAGCCCGACCAGCGCACGCGCCAGGCTCGATTTGCCCGAAGCGCTTGGCCCGACCACGGCCAATACCTCACCGGCCTCCAAGGTGAAGTTAATCCCGCTCAGAACAGGTTTACGCCCACCGGCCGGGACTAACGCCAAATCCTCCACCTTGAGCGTGCCTTTCGGTCTGGGCAGGGCCATGGGTTCGCCTTTTCTCTCATGGCGGGAGAGTAGTGCGTCCAGACGCTTCATGGCCATCAGGCCGGAAATGAAGCCCTTGCTCGCCGCAATCGACTGATCAAGCGGCGCGATGGCGCGGCCGAAAATAATCGACGCCGCCACCATGACGCCTGGTGAAACGCTCGCATCCTTCAAAACAAGCCAGGCACCGCAACCGAGCATGACGCTTTGCATGATGATGCGAAAAGCCTTGGTCGTGCCGGAAAAGGCTGAAACACGGTCGGCCCCCACCGCCCCCAACTCAACCGACTTGCTGTAAGAATCAAGCCAGCGCGCGCGCATGTTGCGCAGCATCCCATTGGCGTGGATCGCATCCACATTGCGCAGGCAGGCATCGACAAAACGCGACGCCGCCATTTGGTGCCTGGAGGTATCGCCCACCAGCGGGCGCGAGATACGCTCAGAAATAACCGCCAGGAAAATGCTCACCACCGCCCCGGCCAGCGCCAAAGCCCCGAGCACCGGATGCATCACGAATATCAGCAGAATGAAGAACGGCGCCCACGGCAGATCGAACAACGCAGTCAGCGAATGCCCGGAAACCAGACCGCGCACCATCTCCAGATCGCGCACCGGCTGCGCAGAAAGCCCCTGGCCGCGATTGACTGCCTCCCGAAACAGGCTGGTGAACACGCCCTCGTTAATGCGCTCGTCAATGGCTAAACCGATGCCCACCAGTGCCCGGGAGCGCATCACCTCGAGCGCACCAAAGCCGGCCAGCAGGAAAAGTGCGATGGCTGAAATGGCCAACAGGGTTTCCTCGCTGCGGCTGGTAAGAACCCGGTCATACATCTGCAACATATAGAGCGGTGAGGTCAGCAGTAGAATGTTGATGACCATGCTCAGCCCCATGACATAAAACAGCGTGCGCCGGATTTCCGGCGTCAATAGCCGCTCACGCAGCGATTTGGGAATCAATTCCATAGAGCCTTTTAATTTTTCGTTATTTTTTTGCGTGAAAGTCGCGCAAGCGACTCTCGAACCTCCCCTCGCCCTCTGGGAGAGGGGGCGGGGGGCGAGGTTGGGAATTCGCGGAGCATGCTCCGCGCCAATCGAGCGATTCCGGCTGCCAAGCCGGAATGCGCCCTGCAAGGGAGGGAAACGGGCAGGGCTTTCATTACTTGTTGTGCCTATCAAAGTCATGCCCGTCAGGCGATACGGGGGTGAGCTCCAAGGCGCCCGCTTCCTGCATCAGGCGTACCCACGCCACATCCCGCTGCGAGCGGTAATCAACACCCTGCACCACGATTTCCAGCCAGGCCTGTCGGGCCCGCAACAGCCCGACCTCGGTCGCGCCGCCCCCGGTGACTTGCTGTTCAACCAGCATGATCGCCTCTTCTTCCTGCAGTTCGGACTCGCGCCAGGCAAGCGACATGGCCTCTGCCGCGCGCCAACGAGCCCAGGTTTCGGCAATGCGCTGGATCGTCATGCGGCCTTCCTGCGTGGCGCGCTCCCTGGCGGCGGTCTGCCGATGCGCCGCGCTATCCACCCGGCTGATGGTCGCCCCGCCCTCAAAGAGCGGAACGCTGACCCCGAGAAAGATTGAATGCGCTTCCGCCGAAGCGGTACCGAAGGTCCCCATGGTCTTCTGCACGCTGATGCTGACTTTGGGCCATAAATCCGCCCGCGCCACCGCATATTCGGCCGATGCCTGCTCGGCTTCCGCCTGCGCCTTCAACAAGACAGGCGCAACCTGTAAAGCAGAGGCCTCCAGCGCCTCCCTCGATAACGGGCCGCTCCACCAGCGCCGCATATCGTGCTCGTTCAGCGACGCCGGCGTTGCATCGGGCAGCAAGCGCCTGAGCCTCGCTTCAGCCGCCGCCAGGTCAGCCTCGGCCCGTGCGTGCAAAGCCGCAGACTGAGCGGCGCGGGACAGGATCAGTCGCTCTTCGGTAGCCTTCATGCCGCCACCAGCCACCGTTGCGCGCACCGCGCCCACCTGCAAGCGCAGGTTGGCAGCCAGACGTTCGCGCAGCGCCAGGGCTTCCCTGGCCGTGGCGATGCCCAGCATGGCCTCCAATACTTCGCCCACCACCGCCTGCTCGACACGCCTGACCTCCGACTCCTCCACGCGCACCGCGACACGGGCCAATTCCACCCGCGCCGACTCGCGGCCAAAGAGCGGAATCGGCTGCTCCAGTTCCAGACCGTAGGTTCGCTTGTCACCATCGCGGATCAGCGGGTCCCGATTTTGACTATTGCCCACCGAGCTAACGCCACGCAGCACCGGTAGGTAAGCGGACCATGCGCCTTCGGCCTCGACCATCCTGGATTGAAAGATGGATCGGGCAGCGAGGACGCGGGAGTCAGATTCCACTGCATTGCGAAGCGCCATGGAAGGCTCCGCCCCCCAGGTGGCAGTCGAAACAAACCAACAGCCTATCAGCAGCCTTTTGAACAAAGGTCTGTGGGCGATATTTTTCAAGGGTTATCAAATTCCAATTAAATTATTTTCAGATTTTAGTTTGGCTTTGATGTCAAGGCAGGGGAGGGCCACGATTAAACCGTGGTCTGTCCCTGTTTTTTTCTCAGCCACGACCTAAAAGACCAAAGCCTCTTCTATCCTTTGCCGGCAAACCAGTATGATAAAATGCTAAGTATTGAGCATTGGGAGCCAAGGGCGTGTTAATTTCC
The DNA here is from genome assembly GCF_049316945.1 of Propionivibrio sp. Classification (GTDB taxonomy): domain Bacteria; phylum Pseudomonadota; class Gammaproteobacteria; order Burkholderiales; family Rhodocyclaceae; genus Propionivibrio. Next base: position 76,951 of record NZ_JBMOJE010000007.1, read on the forward strand.
GTGAAAATTAATTAGACCATAACTCCTGTCGATAAAATCAAGCCAAATCAAAGTGCCCTAAAGGTGCAAGCGGGGTGTTATCAAACAGGAATCCCATGGCCATATCGCCAATTTCTAGACCTTCGATCTTATACTCAGTACCTGCAACTTCGTAATGCTTGTTGATGCCTCTATGATCATCAAGATCATAGAGGTCAAGCTTCCCCCAATCAAGGTTATCAACTATTTGCAAGTCGTAAGAATTAACGTCATCACTTATAGAGTATGGATTACCCAAGCCATCCTTAATATTCAACAGGTTGGTACCGGTTGGCACCAACACCGATTTCGTCCCTACCAAACTGCCAGGATTGGTCAGATACCACTCATCATCATCAACATCTGTTTCGTTTTCGTCAATCCATGTAATAACGTGATTGCCTGAGAACGCCAGATCAAAATCAAAAGCGTTTCTGACTTGAACCTCGCCATTTGCAGTGAATCCACCTTCATCAAAGTAGTCATCAATATCTGATTTGGAAATAAAATCCTTCGGAAGTCCGTTCAGAAGATCGATTCTTAGATATGAACTACCCATGCTGCCATGATCCAAGTCAGCATATCCGGTATCTATATCATTGAAACGCAGTTCATACAAAAGCGAATTGCTCTGCATCTGGCCGTAGACCTGATAGGAATATTCAACGCCTGCACGCCCCTCGGTGCTGTGAACGTTGATAATTGGCGCATAAAGCGAAAGTAATTTCGCGTCGAGAGAGTTATATAGGCCACCTGCATTGCTGAACGCCCCTTGACCTTTCCAAAGCACATCAAGTGCGCTAGCAGTTGGAATAGAGCCTATTTCGAGTGCTTCAATGTTATAAAGCCAATCAATTTCTGTGGTTATGGTGTTGGTTACTTGAAGAGAAAGATTCACGACATCAAAAGAGTAGTCAGTGTATTGACCAGAAAAAACTGCCGTATCGTAACCACTACCGCCGTGTATCCGATCATTACCTGAACTACCGATGAGTCTGTCGTTGTCAGTCCCACCGTATATGAAATCGTCGCCTCCAAGTCCATTAATCACATCACTGTTACTTGTACCAGTCAATAAATTACGGGAATCAGATGGGGTGTCCACGAAATGCAGTTGTTCTACACCATAAAATTTATCAGGTGTGCCGTCGACGTTAACAGTTACCTCCTCTTGCTTATGCCGGGTGCCGCTAATACTACCTTGAAAGATTTCGCCGGAAAAGATCAGTGTGTTTTTAAAGTCATACACTACCGTGTCTATTCCATTGATCAAATTGTTGCGTGTAACAGCATCACCATATACTTTATCATCTCCTGTGCCTATGTAAAATATGTCATTACTTCCCTGCTGCAGGACATCGCCGATATAATCAACTACAGGAGTTCTCGTCTGAATATCTATATCGCCAATAAGTACATCATTCAGCTGTGTACCAATTAGAATGTCTTTCCTTGTCCAACTTTCAGCATACCCAAGCCACTCTGCTGTTGTAGAAATGTTGATTCCTGTAACGTTTATAACCGCATCACCAGTTGCCCGTCCTTGATCTCCTGGCAGAACACCTGCATTCGCGGCAATATCACCTACCACGGAAAGATTACTTAACTGCCGAATAACAATAGGGTCATATTCAACCTAGCCATAGAAACCTGTATTATTTTCGAGATAATTCATATCGCTCAGCATGCCAACTTGTGCCATTAAGGTAACAGCATCCCGATAATTTGCCATGCTGTGCAATTGAGTAACCGCTTCCTTGTAACCTTCTAAAGCGACGTTTGTTTGCAGATTAATTTGCTGACCCGGTTGAAACGCGTGTAATGGCACAAAGGCACTGCCAGCTTGTGCGACCTGAGTCACATCAGCAACCAAATCACGAGCAACTTCAAAGCGAGTATATTCGATGCCAGATGCATCAAACACATTATGTCTTTGCTGCGCATCATTCGTTGAATTCATTACCATACCGGGTGCTGCAAAAACTACGCCTTCAACGCCGCCGCCCCTTGCCTTCAGAATTTCGTGGATCGCAATCCCTCCATCAGGATCTGTTACAAACCACGAGGCCATTCCGGCCCCCAGGCTATGGCCTGATACGTAGAGATGGATGATTTCTGGATTCGTCTCCACATAAGTCCTGAGGCTGTCTATCAGGGGCTTGAATAATTGGTATCCTTCATCCTGTTGTATCCAATAATAGGAGTCGGTTTTTACAACCGGCGCTATTGCCAGTTCCGCGATCTGGCTGGTCACTTCATTCCTAGCTTGTTCTCGATTTTCGACATTTGAATCAGCAAACGTATTATATAATTGAAGTAAATCGATGTCTTTAACCAAATCAAGCAAGAACCTGCCTGTATCTGACAAAGCTACAGAGAGCAGGCCTCCAGTTAATTTATTGCCGATCTCCATAATAAAATCAATTACGTCTTCTGCGGCTTGATTTATGTATTCTTGAGCCGAATTGTATTTCGACTCAAGAATATAAGTAACAACCGCTTTAGTCACACTATGAAGATATTCAGGAATCGGTCCATCCGTAACATAGAGAGGTTGGCCATTTTCATTTTTAGGCACAAAGCCTTCTACATCTTCCGTGCCTCTGAATGAGATAACCATATCATTACCGCTTTGAGCAACAATTGCACCGCCAGAGCCATGCAACAGTTGTTGATCAGTTACTTTTCCATGAATAAATACTTCACTCCCTGTTTCTGCATCCGTTTTAGTTTCAGTACTCCTATGCTGAGGTACGGTACCAGATTCATAATAGACGTTACTCCCATTCTGTTCCAATCCGTCATCACGTTCTACAATCAAGGCACGCAATGAGGGGTTAGACATCTGCGCCAACTCCTCAACCGATAAGAAAGTCCAAGTTCCTGCGTCGGATTTCAGCCAGTTATATAATTCTTGTCCAGAATTTCCTGCTGAGACATGGTTTGGTATATTACCATTCTGATTCGCAATAGGGTTTAGTTCAGGCATATAAAGCTGTGTTACCCCCACCGTTAAATCAACTGGTCTAGTCCAATAAGCCGCCTGCGCAAATTTTGCCAAAATACCGATCTTTTCTGATACAGCTTCTGGCATACCGCTTCCGTCAGCTACAACATTAAGATCCTCAAAGTCAGAAAGATTAAACGTCTGCCCTGTCCCGTTGAATTTCAGCTTTTCAACATCAAAGAAAAGTGTGTCGGTACCATCACGACCAGAAACGGTGTCTTTAACAACCAATGTATTGCCGACACGATTTATTTCGTATTCACCTTGTATTTGGCCGTTTTGGTTGCGAGACATGCTGCCACTAAACACCGTCGTATCAATACCACCCCCACCCACCAATACATCATCCCCTGCGCCGCCAATTAAAATATCGTTATTCGAGTTATCTAGGGTGATGCCATTGCGCACAGTAAAGGTGTATTTACCATCCTGATCCAAGGCCAGCATCTGCGCTTGATTGCCAGACGGCGGCATTTCGTAATAGCCATTCGAGGTTCCTGCTGAATATCCTGCTCGAGCGACAGAACCACCCAGTCCACCCGATCCACCACTGGCACTACCTGTTGTCCAATTCACATCCTCGTAGCGATAAACAATATCAAAGTTTCCATTTTCTGTGCCAATCAACTGCAATTGGAAGGCGTTCAGCTTGTCGGTCTGTCCACTGTAGTAGCCCACGTCATCCCATGTAACGGTGAATATCTTGGCTTCTTCATCCAGGTTGTAATAGACCAGATTCGAACCTGTGGAATTTCCACCCTGGGTTGGCGCAACAGTACCGCCTCTCGTATCTACATCCGCCCAGAATGGGGCGATGATGGGGTTATTCACTCCGGCGTTAATCACGCCAGGTGTATATGTGGAAATCGGTCCAGCAAATGTGATATTGCCATTGTTGTTGACATAAACAGACGTGAACGAACGTCCGAAGAAATTTAACCCGTTTTCGCCAAATGCAGATGTCAAGTCTATTGCACCAGTTGATCCATCATCGTTGCGACCAAGAACACCCTCACCAAAACCGGCATCGCCGCCCAAGCCATTTACCAGATGGTTTTGTCCGGTGACGATAGGGCCACCAACCCCAGTTTGTCCTGGCTTAAACACCGGGAAAGTTTGTTGATCGCCGAACAGCAGATCGTTTCCAACACCGCCAATTAATCGATCCGCACCCGATAAGCCAATCAGAATATCGCCATTCGCTGTGCCAGGGATGATATCGTTACCCGTAGTGCCTTCCTTGATTGTTGCATTGCCTGTGCTCACGATAACCGTATCGATGTAAGTTGCACCAACCGGCAGGGTACCATCACTGCCTTGCGGATTCAGAGATCTGGCAATGTACATGCCAGTCAAATCAAGGGTTGTTGTTGAACCAAGGATGTTTCCAGTTCCAGCGATCACCGTTGCGCCGCCAAATGACGTTGAGTCGTCTACAAGTAAGGTAACGTTTGAACCAATGTCTACGCGGTTTATTTGGCTGAGGTTAAGCTGACCAAGGTCAAACAGAACGGGGCTTTCGCTGGGCGCGATGCGCACGGTACTCCCGCCATCCCCGCGCACTGAACTTAATGCTCCGAGTTGAATTATGGTAAAGGTGACATCCGAACGAATGACAACGTGTTCAATTCCTTCGATATCCCAAGTGCTCAAATCGGCGGTGCCAAATACATACAGGGTATCGTTGCCTTCGCCGCCGCGAATCACGCCGCCGCCCACATCCTCGCCGAAGGTTTTGCCGTTGAGGGTGGTGAGCGGGAAGCCAAGTATGTCGGTATCTTCCGGCGAATCGATCTTGCCGCCGCCGGAGAGGTCGCCGACGATAACGAAGCGGTCGTCGCCAGCACCGCCATGCATTTCGTCCACGCCCTTGCCACCGCGCAGGATGTCGTTACTGTCACCACCGTTGAGAATGTCGTTGCCATCGCCGCCGAGCAGGCGGTCGTTGCCGGTACCGCCGTTAAGCGTTTCACCGGCTTCGGAGGCAACCAGCAAAGCGCCGCTGACGAAGCTGGCACCGCCGTGGGTGGCATCGGTGGCACCGGCTTTGTCCTGAATGGTCAGGGTGGTGTGTTTGCCGGTCAGGTTGAGGGTGCCGGAGGCTTCTGAGGCACGCAGCGTGCCTGCGCCTGTGAGGTAGAGCAGGTCGGCCACGTCGGCCTGATCAACGATCAGGGTGACGTTGGCAGCGAGATTGAGGGTCTTGAAGTCGGACAGGCTGACACCGGAGAGATCGACCGTGATGGGATTGCCGGACGCATTGGTGATGTTGAGCACCGACTCGCCATCGCCAAAGATGACGGTCAGCCCGAGGGCGGTCAGTTGCTGGGCGCTGATGGTGACGGTGGAGTTGACCTGGAACTGGGTGATGTTGGTCAGGGTGACGCCGGTGAGGTCAACGTTGCCGTAGATGACCAGGCGGTTGGTGCCCGTGCCGCCGTCGATGCTTTCGCCTGCCACCACTTCACTCACTACCCGTCCATTGAGGTCGGCCAGGGTGAGCACGCTCGAAAGGTCGATGCCGCTGCCGCCGGGGTTGGTGATGTCGGACTGGAGATACTGGCCTGCCGCTGTCTGGCCAACAACGACCACGATGTCGTTGCCGTCGCCGGTGGTAACGGTATCGGCCCCTTCGCCTGGGCGAATGATGTCATTGCCGATGCCGGTATTGATGGTGTCGTTGCCGGCAAGACCGGTGATTATGAAGTCGTCCAGGCCAGCGGGAAAGCTGATGGTGTCCGCGCCGGCCGTGCCAACGAGGGTAGTGGTTTCTGCCACGTCGGTGACGGCGATGGCGAAGACTTGCGCTTTGGAGAGTCCTCCGCCGTCGGTGGCGGTTACGGTGACATTGACGCTAACCGCAGCTTCGTGATCCAGGCTGTTGCCCGCCTTGAGTTTGAGCTGTCCGGCGACCACTTCAAAGCGGGCATCGTCGACGGCGAATGTGTGCGTGTTCCCGGCATCCGGGTCGGTGACGGTCAGGTTGCCGATGATGGCGCCTGCGGCGTTTTCAGCAACGGTGTTGGCGGAGAGGGTAACCAAGGTGGGTGCGTTGTTAGCTGGTGCAGGGCTAGCTAGTGCAGGGCTAGCGGGTGCAGGGCTAGCCGGTGCAGGGCTAGCCGGTGCGCTGGCCGATGACGAACCGCCTCCACCACCGCCCCCTGCGCCGGCCGCAGCCGCCAGGCCGAGTGCGCCCAGTGCTATGGCCATGGGCATGGAGATAGCCGTTGCACTGGCCGCAACCTCTACTTCTGTAGCTACACCTGTCGCGACCTCAGTTCCTGTGCCCTCAGCGGCATCGGTCACCACGCCGGTTTCTGCCTGGGCATATTGCAGCCCTAAGCCCTGGTCTGAAAGTGCCTGAATCTGCCCGTCTTCGTAATAGACTATGCTTCCATCCTGCCCGATGGCGTAAGCGCAAGCGTTTTCACCGATACAGGGCTTGCCGGTTACGGCGTCGAGGAGAACCAGATTAAGTTGGTCGTCAACCAGTTCCTGAATGAGGGGCTCGATTTGGGCAAGTTCGGCCAACGCTTGTTGAAGTTCTTGCTGAATATCTGCATTTTCAACGGCCACTTGAATGGTATGGCTAGTGGCTTCGGTTGTGCTGGCTTGAGGTTCGTTGGCAGCATCATGTTGTGGTGATCCATCCGCCGTATCAAGCTGCTGTGCCACTTTTGCGTGAGCGTGCTCGATAATTCCAGCCAAGGCCAGCAGAAGGATGTGGTTTTTATTCGTCCCTCCAATATTTTTAGCCTTGCGAAATAACTCATCAGTAGCACGCGCGAACAGTTCAGCTTTAACCTCAAACATGATCCCCTCCAATGGGAATGGTTGTAATATGTGGCGATACTAAGTGTTTCACCTTAATTTACGTTGCATGACAGTTATGACAATATGAAATCTCTCTGCCACGGCGACATTACGAAGTCATTCCGGCGATGAAGCTGGTTTTCGGTGAACGCGACTACACCTTTCGCAGTGGCGGGCTGTTTGCCTTTTTACTGGTTTTGAAAGATGCCTATCCCGGTTGGGTTGATATGGCAGGTATTGAAAGCCGCATGCCGGGTGTTGATCCCCGCCAATTGGCGAGGTTCGTCGATATGCTGGAAGAAGCAGGCTTGCCTTTGGTGCGTTATGAAACCAAGACACGCGGCGGTTTCAAACTGGCCGTCGATCCGGAATCGATCGCTTTCTTTGGCAACTATGACCCCCCCCCCCCCCCCCCCCCCGGAACTACGCCGTTAGCTCCGGTGCTCTTCAAGTCAATAGCCGCATTACCGCTCACGGCTTATCAAGTCGACGCCTGGGTTGTCTGGGTGGTCGCGTTGTTGCACTCTACGCTGGAGCTGCACAGCGGGCACTTGTACTGCAAGGGTGGCGCGCTCGGTCATCTGGATGTGGCAGAAGCGGCATGCAAGTCGCTCCCGGCTTGGACTGCCAGCGTCGTGTATGTTCGCCGAGCCTTTGTGCTGGAAAGGCAGTCGAATTACCAAGAGGCCGCTTTATGGTTGCGCCGCGTCGATACCGCCATCCGGCAGGGTTACGCCCACCCTGCCGCCAAGGCAAGAGCCAACCTTGTTCGCTCCAAGATACGCTATGACCAAGCCCGCTACCCCGAGGCAGAGCGTTTTCTTTGTTCGGCATCAGAGCCTGGGGGAATGCGCGATCCTTATTGGCTCAGCATGAATGCTTTAGTTGCCGGGAGAAAATTTCTCTCGTCTGCCGACTCGGAAGCCCCCATGTTGCTGTCTCAAACGCTCTCCTTTTTGGCTGAAGCGCTTGGCTATGTGTTTCTCGGGCACGGCGATACCAGTCTGCTCGATGGCCTTTGCCACAACTTTGGCAAAAATCTTTTGCGCGGCATCAAACGCGGGCTGATTCCCGAAGCCTGTGCCGATACCGTGATGCAGTGGCTGGCAACAAACATGCTGGTCTGTAATAAGCTGGGTATTGGTGACGATTCTGTTCTCTCGAATCTTCTGTTGATCGATGTCGGTCTGGAGCATGGGTATTCCCCCACGCAATGGCCGCAACAGCTACGCAAGCAACTGGGTTTTGCCTGCGATCTTGGCGGGTTGCTGGAAAAAGCCTTGGCTCAGGCCCGGCAAACGGGAAACCGTCTGGAAATTGCAAAGTGCCTGCAGTGCAAGCTGCGGCTGATCACGTCGCCAGATGAAGCACGGCGAACTTATTTTGAAGCCGTAGAATCGTACAGAGACTTGGGCAGAAAGGATATGGTCCTCCAACTGAAGGAAGACTGGCGCATACGGTTCAGCAGTTCGCCGCCGGCAAGAGGTTTCGTGGCTTGACTCAGTAAAATGCTCTGTGTAACTCGTTGATCGTGAATGGATTGTTTTTACGGCTTACGATAATGGCATTCGTGCTGTTGCCTTGCAAGAAAAGTGCTGCGCAGTGTCAGCATCAGGCAGTGGTTGGCACCTGGCCACGATCAGCTTGTTACCGCGCCGATTTTCTCCATGCTGCGCAACGCCGCTTGAAAGGGCGCATTGTACGGCCTTGATCAGCGCGGTTAGCCAGATGCCAAGTAAATTCGGGTGTTGCGATAGCCTCAGATTTCTTCTGTTAGGACCCAATTGGTTTGGCACTTTTCACACCAGCGTG
>NZ_JBMOJE010000008.1:0-83762 GCF_049316945.1 Propionivibrio sp.
TGCAGGGAGGCTTCGCGCTGTCGCCGTGGTTTGAACTGCGGTTTTTAGGTTAAACATTATCTTCGAGTAAAATCGGCCCCTTTACGACCAGTTATTCCGCCAGAGGAAGTTTCATGAGTCTGCCAAGCAAGCCGAATACCGATGACCTGCGTATCAGGGAAATCAAGGAGTTGATGCCGCCGGCGCACGTTTTCCGCGAATTTCCCGTCGGGGTCCAGGCGGCGCAGACAACCTATAGCGCGCGCCAGGCGATACACCGCATTCTGCATGGTGCCGACGACCGTCTGCTGGTGGTGATTGGCCCCTGCTCGATTCACCATGTCGAATTGGCCATCGATTACGCCAGGCGCTTGCAGAACGAAGTGCCGCGTTTCGAGAAGGATCTGCTGATCGTGATGCGCGTCTATTTCGAGAAACCGCGTACGACGGTGGGCTGGAAGGGGCTGATCAACGACCCGCGCATGGACAACAGCTTTCGCATCAATGAGGGCGTGCGTCTGGCGCGTCGCCTGCTGCTCGAAATAAACGACCTGGGGTTGCCTTGCGCCACCGAGTTCCTCGATACCATCATGCCGCAATACACTGCCGATCTGATCGCGTGGGGCGCCATCGGGGCGCGTACCACCGAATCACAGGTGCACCGCGAACTGGCCTCGGGCCTGTCGTGTCCGGTCGGCTTCAAGAACGGAACGGATGGCAACGTACGGATTGCCATCGATGCCATTCGCGCCGCGCAGTCGCCGCACCATTTTCTTTCGGTGACGAAAGCCGGACACTCGGCAATTGTGTCCACGTCGGGCAACGAGGATTGCCATGTCATCCTGCGCGGCGGAAAAGAGCCCAATTTCGACGCCGCCCATGTCGATGCCGCCGCCAAAGAGATTGCCTCGGCCGCACTGGCCGCACGCCTGATGGTCGACTTCTCGCATGCCAACTCCAGCAAGGACTTCAAGCGGCAGCTTGCGGTGGCCAGGGATGTCGCGGCGCAACTGGCGGCTGGCGAGGAGCGTATCTTTGGCGCAATGGTCGAGTCGCACCTCGTCGAAGGGCGCCAGAATCTGGTGCCCGACAAGCCGCTCGAATACGGCAAGAGCATTACCGATGCCTGCCTCGGATGGGAGGACTCGGTCACCGTCCTGGAAATCCTGGCGCAGGGTGTGCGCGCTCGCCGCCTGGTCAAGGCGGCGCAGTAATGTTCGAAGCGCTTTCAACGTGCCCTAACGGAAATCCCCTCGGGGGACAGAGTGCGCAGAGGCACAGAGTTCACAGAGAGAAGCAAAACGAAAAACCTCATGGAATATTCTCCGTGCTCTCTGTGTCTCTGTGCACTCCGTGTTGAAAGAGTTGCGTTTTTCGCCGGACCGTATGTCCTGGTTCTGGCTGCTGGTGCTGGTTGTCTTTCGCCTGTGGTTCGCCGGCGCCTTGCCAATGACCGGCGACGAGGCCTATTTCGTTTTTTGGGGCGAACACCCGGCCGGCGGATATTACGATCACCCGCCGATGGTCGGCTGGTGGTTGAGCGGACTGCTGAGCATTTCCCGTGATGAATGGTTTCTGCGCCTGCCGGTACTGGTATTACCCCTGATTCTGGCCGGGGGTGGCTGGTGGCTGGTGCGTCCGCACGGTAGCGAGCGTGCGCGCATGGCGGCGCTACTCATTCTGCTGCAGCCGGTCAATGTGTGGAACGTGCTGATCACCACCGATACGCCGGTGATCCTGTTTACCATGCTTTCGCTGCTGGCTTATGTGGCGGCCTTGCGTGCTGATCCTCGATCACGTCGTGTGCTGGTCTGGCATGCCGTTGCCGGAGCGCTGCTTGGCCTGGCTTTCCTCGGCAAATATTTCGCCGCCTTGCTCGGCATCGCCTATCTGGCGCATGTGCTTTTCATCCGGCGCGATGCTGCTCGCTGGGCGGGGTTTGCGCTGTTGCTCGTCGCCGCATTGCCGGCGCCGTTGTACAACCTGTGGTGGAACAGCAGCCACTGCTGGGTAAACATTCTTTTCAATTTCATGAATCGTCATCAGTCAGCCGGTTTGTCGCTGAACAACCCCTTGCAGTATCTGGCTTCGCTCGTCTATCTGGCAACGCCGTGGGTATTGTTTGAACTCTGCCGGCAGAGGAAGAAGGTGGTTCAAGCCGTGCGCGAGAATCGAGAAACCGGCGCCGTCTTCTGGCTCATGCTGATTCCTTTGGCACTGTTGGCCCTGATGTCGCTGGGGCGGTCGGTCGGGCTGCACTGGCTGGTTTCCTTCGTTCCGCTGCTGGCCGTGCTGGCCGCCAGCGTGTTGCCGCTGGCCGTTCTGGCAAGATTGCTGAGATGGTCGGCGGTGTTTGCTGTCCTGCATGTGCTGGCAATCGTGGTGATTGCTGCTCTGCCAATGCAAACCTGGAAGAACAACAGGCTCTACGACGGCATCGTGCTGACCGTACACGCCGACGAGCTGCTGGCGAATTTGCAGCCATACGCCAGTGATTACCTCTTCGCCATGGACGGCTATTCTCCGGCGGCCACCCTGGCCTATCACGCCCGGCGTCCCTTTGCCGTTTTCGGCGAAGGTTCCTTTCATGCGCGGCAGGACGATTTCATCACCGACTGGCGGGCGCAGGACGGGCGCAATGTGTTGATTCTGCGCAAGAGCGAGCCGAAAATGGACGAATACGCCGCCTTCTTCAACCATGTCGATTCACGCGAATTCGAGCTGTACGGTACGCGCTATTACATCTTGCTCGGGCAGCGCTTCAATTACGCCGTGTATCATGACAAAGTGTTGACCCGCATTCGCGATCGCTTCTACCGCATCCCGGCGTGGCTGCCGCAACGTGGCTGCGCGTTTTGCGAACGCTATTTCCCGGAAATGAACGAACAATGAGCGGAATACGGCCCTACCTCAAACTGCTGCGCCCGCATCAGTGGATCAAAAGCGGTTTCGTCTTCGTCGGGCTGCTGTTCGGTCACGCCTGGCAGGATGTGCTGCTGGTGCACAGCGTTCTGTTCGCCGCCGCCGCCTTTTCTCTGGCCGCTTCGGCGATCTATGTGATCAACGATCTGGCCGACCGCGAACGCGACCGGGAGCATCCCGAGAAGTGCAAGCGCCCGCTGGCGGCCGGCACGGTGAGTGTGACGCAGGCGCTGCTGCTGGCCGGCGCCTGCATGCTGTCGGCGCTGCTGCTGGCGTACGCCGCGTCAACTACGGTACTGCTTATCGTGCTGGTTTATGGCGTGCTCAATGTGGGCTATTCGATGGGCCTGAAGCATTTCGTGTTGCTCGACGTGTTCATCATTGCGGCGGGTTTCATGCTGCGCATTCTCGCCGGCACGCTCGGTGTCGGTATCGCGCCGTCGCACTGGCTGCTGCTCTGCGGCCTGATGCTGACGCTCTTTCTCGGCTTTTCCAAACGGCGTGCCGAGTTGAATGCAATGGCCGGTCGTGGCGGCAGCCACCGTCAAGTGCTGGATGATTACGACCCGGTGTTGCTCGACAAACTGATCAGCATTTGCGCGGCTGGCGCCATCGTTACTTACAGCCTGTACACGGCGAGCGCCGAAACGGTCGCCATGCACGGCACCACGAGCCTGATCTACACCGTACCTTTCGTCATGTACGGCATTTTCCGCTATCTCTTCCTGCTGCACCGTCAGGGTGGTGGCGGTGATCCGGCCGCCGCCCTGCTGCAGGATTTCCACCTGCTGGGCGCGTTTGGCGGCTGGCTTGTCACCGTGCTGGTGCTGCTCGGCTGAGGGGTCGTGAAAATATAAAAAGCCCACCGCAGAGGCGCGGAGGCGCAGAGGAAACGCAGAGTAACCCCATTGTTTTTAAAGGTTTTCTCTGCGAAAACTCTGCGGCTCTGCGCCTCTGCGGTGGGTGTTAAGCATGGTGCCTGAGGCCTGTCTCCGCGCCTCAAGCCGCTGGCATGAGGAAGTCGCGGCCGATGCCTTCGCCGAGATCGTAGATGCGATCCATGAAGTCGGCGAGGTATGAATGCAAGCCTTGCGCCAGAACGTTGTCGATGCGCGCGTAATGAATATGTGAGTAGAGCACGCCGGCGCAGCGCTCGGTTTCGGCCGATTGGGCGTTGGTAATCGCATTCAGTACGCGCACGATGCCGCCGGTGCAGGCGTGCAGCGAGCGTGGCATATCCTTGCGCAGCATCAGCAGTTCGGCAACGCGGGCCGGGGTGATCACGTCGCGATAAACCTTGCGATAGACCTCGAAGGCCGACAGCGAGCGCAACAGCGCTCCCCACTGGTAGAAGTCGGTGGTGCCTTCATCGCCGTTGGTACGCAGCACGTGGTATTTCACGTCGAGAATGCGTGCCGTGTTGTCACCGCGCTCGATCAATCCGCCGAGGCGAATGAAATGCAGCGCTTCATCCTGCAGCATGGTGCCGAAGGTGACGCCGCGCGTCACGGCTGAACGCAGTTTGACCCAGTCGAAGAATTCGCCAATGCCGGCCGAGAGGATCTGCTCGAATTTCTGCTCGCGCAACTCGATCCAGGTGGCATTGCAGCTTTCCCACGTTTCGGCGGTCAGCGTGCCGCGCACGGCGTGGGCATTCTCGCGCGCCGAGCGCAGGCAACTGTAGATCGACGATGGATTTTTCGCATCCGATACCATGAAGCGCAACACGTTCTCGGCATTCACTTCGTCGTAGGCGTCGGAAAAAGCCTTCTCCAGGCTGTTCAGCGCCAGGATGGCGCCCCAGTTCTGGTTTTCGGCAGTAACCGATTGCGGAACCAGCGACATCTGGTGCGTGACGTCAAGCAGGCGGGCGAGGTTTTCGGCGCGCTCGGTAAAGCGTGCCATCCAGTAAAGGTGATCGGCGGTGCGGCTTAGCATTTCAGTTCTCCCTGCCTTAGTTTTCCAGCACCCAGGTGTCTTTGGTCCCGCCGCCCTGCGACGAGTTGACGACCAGCGATCCTTCGTTCAATGCCACGCGCGTGAGGCCGCCGGGCACCATGTCGATGTTTTTTCCGGAGAGGACGAAGGGGCGCAGGTCGAGGTGACGCGGCGCCACGCCTGACTCGACAAAGGTCGGGCAGTTGGACAGCGCCAGCGTCGGCTGGGCGATGTACTTCTCCGGTTCGGCGATGATGCGCGCCCGGAAACGCTCGATTTCCTTTCTGGTCGAGGCCGGGCCGATCAGCATCCCGTAGCCGCCGGCGCCGTGTACTTCCTTGACCACCAGTTCGGGCAGGTGCTCAAGCGCGTACTTAAGGTCATCCGGTTTTCGCAGCATCCAGGTCGGCACGTTGTTGAGCAGCGACTCCTCGCCCAAGTAGAAGCGCACCATTTCCGGCACGTAAGGGTAGATCGATTTATCGTCGGCGACCCCGGTGCCAATGGCGTTGGCCAGTGTCACCTGTCCGGCCCGGTAGGCCGAGAGCAGGCCGGGAACGCCGAGCATGGAATCCTTGCGGAAGGCGAGCGGATCGAGAAAGTCGTCGTCGAGCCGGCGGTAGATTACGTCGACCCGCTGCGGTCCCTGCGTGGTGCGCATGTAAACCGTATCGTCCTTGGCGAACAGATCGCGTCCTTCGACCAGTTCGATGCCCATCTGCTGCGCCAGGAAGGTGTGCTCGAAATAGGCGCTGTTGTAGGCGCCCGGCGTGAGCAGCACGACGGTCGGATTGGCAACACCCTGCGGCGCAACGGTGCGCAGGTTTTCCAGCAGCATGTCCGGGTAATGCTGGACCGGAGCCACCTTGTGCCGCGAGAACAGTTCGGGGAACAGCCGCATCATCATCTTGCGGTCCTCGATCATGTAGGACACGCCCGATGGCACGCGCAGGTTGTCTTCCAGCACGTAGTATTCACCCGCGCCAGCCCGGACCAGGTCGACGCCGGCAATATGGGCATAGATGCCGGCCGGCACATCGACGCCCATCATTTCCGGACGGAACTGCGCATTGTCCAGCACATGTTCGCGCGGGATGAGGCCGGCAGCAAGGATTTCCTGGCCGTGGTAGATGTCGTGCAGGAAGGCATTGAGCGCCTTCACGCGCTGGCGCAGGCCAGCCTGAAGCGCCTGCCATTCGGCTGCGGGAATGATGCGTGGAATGATGTCGAAGGGGATCAGCCGTTCCTTGCCTTCATCCTGCGACGACTCCTCGCCATAAACGGCAAAGGTGATGCCGACACGATGAAAGGCGATATCGGCTTCGGCGCGCTTGCGTGCGATTCGCTCGGGTGAAGTAGCCGCCAGCCAGTCGGCATAGGCGCTGTAATGCGGCCGCAGGGCGCCTGCCGCGTCGTACATTTCATTGTAAAAATTTATGCTCATGATTTCCGCCGGTGCAGTGGGTCTGATTACCTATCAGCAGAAAGCATGCCAAACGAAATCTCCCCGGAAAGGCCGGGTTTTCAGTCTGTTGGTGAAGCGCGATGCACCACTATTGTGCGGGTGCGCACCAAACGAGGAAAAATGCCGAGAGGTTGTGAAAATATCAAGAATCCACCGCAGAGGCGCGGAGGCGCAGAGGTTTCGCAGAGAAAAGCTTTAAAAACAGAACGCTTTCTCCGCGTTTTCTCTGCGCCTTAGCGCCTCTGCGGTAGGTGTATAGGCATTTTTTTCACAGCCTTTGAACCGGGAGCCAAGGCCTTGCTGGATTGCAGGTCGATGGCTTCGGTCGGTTAGATGCAGCCACAGCGCATGACAATTCGGGAGGCCTCAAAATCCGAGGCTGATGAGCACAACAGGGTAAAATGTCGGGCTGAAATAAACTCGAACAATCTCTGTGACCAGGTCAAATGAAACAAATCGCTGCTTCCCGGCTCATTGAACTCATCAAGGCAGCAAAGGCTTCGCCACGCCGCCGCGCTAATCTGAACCTGCATGAAACGCTGGCCGACCCAATCCAGCGGCTGGCCATTGCGATGGAGCCGGATACGCTGATTCGTCCGCACCGCCATCCACATACCTGGGAGTTGCTCATTCCTTTGCGTGGGCGCTTTATCGTCCTGTATTTTGACGATGCCGGCATCGTCACCCAGCGTGCAGTTCTGGGGGAGGAGGCGGCTGTAATTGAAACGCCAGCCGGGCAATGGCATGCCGTATTGTCCCTGGATGAAGGCGGGGTGATTTTTGAAGTCAAGCACGGCCCGTATACGCCGATTGTCGAAGCCGACTTTGCCCATTGGGGTTCGGCCGATGTTGCACCGCAAGAATCCGCGTTGCTGGGTTGGTATGGGTCGGCCAAGCCTGGAGATGTTTTTCTTGAAAATTAGAAGAAATGTTCCTGGAAGAGATTTCCGAGAGCCGATGAGTCGCCTTTTTGCAACGGGTTTCCCGTTGTGCTGAAAAATCCTGGCCAGTTGCCAAAAAATCTTTTTGTATTGTTCTGGGCGATTCTCGTTATTTTCTGGTTTGCCACGCTGGGGCAGAGAGCCTTGATTCATCCGGATGAAGGCCGCTATGCCGAGCTGGCTTTGGGCATGCTCCAGAGTGGTGACTGGATTACGCCGCGCCTGAATGGCATTCTCTATTTTGAAAAGCCGGCTTTACAGTACTGGATGGGCGCACTCAGTTTCATGGCCTTCGGCATCAACGAATTTGCCGCCCGCTTCTGGCCCGGGCTGACTGGCATGCTGTCCGTATTGACGGTGGGACTGACGGCTCGCCGCTTATGGACGAGTGAGCCGTCCGGGCACTATGCGGCGCTGGTCATGGCCGGATCATTCTGGGTGGTGGCCAATAGTCATTTGCTGACGCTGGATACGGGAGTGATGTTTTTCCTGACGCTGACGCTTTGTGCATTCCTCTGGGCGCAGCAGGACAGTGCTTCACCAAGGGAAAGGCGATATGGCATGTGGGTGGCGTGGGCGGCGATGGCCGGTGCGACCTTGTCAAAGGGATTGATCGGCTTGCTGATCCCGGGCTCCGTTCTGGTGATCTACAGCCTGATCAACTGGCAATGGGCGGTGTGGCGACGAATGCAATGGCTGCCGGGCATGGCAATTTTTCTTCTGTTGTCCGCGCCCTGGTTCTGGCTGGTTTCGGAACGAAATCCGGGTTTTGCGCACTTCTTCTTCATTGAAGAGCACTTCGAGCGCTTTTTGACGACCGCGCATCGCCGTGTAGAACCGTTCTGGTATTTTGTACCGATTTTGCTGGTGGGTTTTTTGCCCTGGACCTCCCTGCTGCCACGCCTGATCCGCGAGGCCTGGCCGCGTCGGCAGGGGTCAGCATTTCAGGTTGAAAGGTTCTTGCTGATCTGGGCCATCTTTGTTTTTGCTTTTTTCAGCAGATCGAACTCCAAACTGCCTTCCTACATTCTGCCCATGTTTCCTGCCCTGGCTTTGTTGCTGGGCCAGACACTGGCGCGCGCCAGGCCGGCAGAGCTGAAAAAGCATTTGCTTGTTCCGGTAGTTATATGGGCGATGGTTGCCTGCGCCTACCCGTTTACGGATCGCTTTGCGTCGTCCGGTGCAACCTTGCCGCTCCTGCAGCATCTTGCAATTTATCTCGCGGTGGGCGGCGCCGGGTTCTTGTTGTGTGCTGCGCTGGCCTGGCATTTTCTCTCCAGCGAGCGAACTTTGCCTGCTGTCATGCTATTGGTTGCCGGAAGCCTGTGGGGCGTGCTGATAGGCAGCGCCGGCTATGATGAATTCGGGCAGATCAAAAGCAGCAAAAGGGTTGTTGAACAGGTCAGGCCTTATCTTCGCCCGGATATGGAAATTTTTTCCGTGCGCAATTATGAGCAGACCTTTCCGTTTTATCTGCAGCGGCCGGTGATTCTGGTCGATTATCGGGATGAGTTTGCTTTCGGGCAGAGGGTCGAGCCGAACAAATCCATACCGACCGTGGGCGAGTTCATTGAGCGTTGGCAGGCTGCTCCACACGCCATGGCCATGCTCGATGAGCGAATTTTCCATGACCTACAGCAGCAGGGGGTGTCAATGAAACCGGTGTATCAGGATGTCCGCCGCATGGTGGTGATCAAGCCATGAAGCTGCTGGAATTCGGGTTGATTCTGTTCGGGGTTTTATTGAATGCCTTTGCCCAGTTGCTGCTCAAGGCGGGGGTGCGCCAATTCGGGCATTTCGAATTTTCCCTGGAAAATACCTGGCCGGTCGCCAGTGCCCTGGCGACCAATCCGCCCATTCTCGGCGGCTTGTGCTGCTATGTAGTCAGTGTGGTGGTCTGGATTCTGGCCTTGTCGCGCGTCGATGTCAGCATCGCCTATCCGATGCTGTCGATTGGCTATGTGGTCAATGCCGGGCTGGCCTGGTTCCTGTTCGGCGAAGCGGTCGGGCCCCAGCGGCTGGCCGGGATCGCCGTGATCATTGTCGGCGTCATTATCGTTGCGAGAAGCTGAGCCCATGGATTTATTGCCTTTTACCCGGCCGGACATCGATGAAGAAACCATCGCCGCGGTGGCCGATGTTCTGCGCTCCGGCTGGCTGACCACCGGCCCCAAGTGCCGCGAACTCGAAGCGGCCTTGTCGCTGCGCGCGGGCGGGCGTCCGGTCCGGCTGGTCAGTTCGGCGACGGCGGCTCTCGAATTTGCACTGCGTATCGCCGGGGTTCAGCCCGGCGACGAAGTCATTACCACTTCGCTCAGTTGGGTGGCGACGGCCAATGTGATTCTGGCGGTTGGCGCCACGCCGGTCTTTGTCGATATCGATCCCGTAACCCGGCTGATTGACCTCGCGCAGGCCGAGGCCTCCATTAGCGGGCGTACCCGCGCCATCATCCCGGTCGATCTGGCCGGCTTTCCGGTTGATCGCGACCGGCTGTACGACCTGGCCGGGCGACACGGGCTGCGCGTGATAGAGGATGCCGCGCAGTCGCAAGGAGCGCGCTGGCATGGGCGGGAACTGGGCAGCTTTGGCGATCTGGTAGCCTTCAGCTTCCACCCGAACAAGAACATGACCACCGGCGAAGGCGGCTGCCTGGTCATGAATTCGGAACTGGAAGCCCGCCACTTTGAAAAACTGCGGCTGCAAGGGGTGACCCGTTGCGCCGATGGCACTTACGACTGCGACCTCCTCGGGGGTAAAGCCAATCTGACCGACATCGGCGCGGCCATTGGTCTGGGTCAGTTGAAGCGGCTTGACCAGTTCAACCGGCGCCGGCGTGAACTGGCTCGCCTGTATTTTCCCCTGTTGGCTGGATTGTCCCTGGATTTGCCGCCGGCCGACTTCGAATGCAGCAACTGGCACATGTTCCAGGTGCTGTTGCCGGCCACGCTGGCCGGCCAGCGTGGCGAACTCATCCGCCTGCTGCGCGAATCCGGCATCGCCGCCGGAGTACACTACCCGGCAATCCACAAGACGTCGCTGTACAGGGAACTGGGGCTGGATACGGCCAAGCTGCCGCACACCGAGTCGGTGGCTGCCCGCATTCTGACCTTGCCGCTCTTTCCGGCCATGCAGGACGCGGATGTAGAGCGTGTCGCATCGGCGCTGGCCGTGGCGATGGGTCATCTGGGTACAGCTGAGGAAAAAGCATGAGCGCTCCGAAACTGACGGTTGTGATTCCGGTTTTTAACGAAGAAGCCACGCTGGAGGCTTTGTTTGACCGGCTTTACAAGGCGCTGGATGCTTTGAACCTGAGCTATGAAATCATCTTCATCAACGACGGCAGCCGCGACAAGTCGGCGGCCATTCTGTCAGGGCAATATCATGCTCGCCCGGAAGTGACACGGGTGATTCTGTTCAATGGCAATTTTGGCCAGCATCGAGCGATTCTGGCCGGGTTTGCTCATGCGCGTGGCGAATGCATCGTCACTCTCGATGCGGACCTGCAGAATCCGCCAGAAGACATCCATCTGCTGCTGGCCGAGATGGACAAGGGATACGACTATGTCGGCTCGATCCGTCGCCAGCGCAATGACAGCTGGTGGCGCCGAGTGGCCAGCCGCGCCATGAACCGTCTGCGCGAACGTATTACGCGTATCCACATGACCGATCAGGGCTGCATGATGCGCGCCTACAGCCGGCACATTATCGACACCATCAACCAGTGCAACGAGATGAACACCTTCATCCCGGCGCTGGCCTATTCATTTTCGCAAAATCCGACCGAGGTGATTATCGGCCACGAAGAGCGCCATGCTGGCGAGTCGAAATACTCCCTGTACAGTCTGATCCGGCTCAATTTCGACCTGATGACCGGGTTTTCGCTCGTTCCCCTGCAACTGTTCTCAATGCTGGGCATGCTGGTTTCACTGGGCTCGGGCTTGCTGGTCGCGTATTTGCTGGCGCGCCGCGTGTTTCTCGGGCCCGAGGAAGGCGGTCTGTTCACCCTGTTTGCGATTGCCTTCTTCCTGCTCGGCATTGCCCTGTTCGGGATCGGCATGCTGGGCGAATACATCGGGCGGATTTACCAGGAGGTGCGCGAACGCCCCCGTTACCTGATTGCCGCCATTTTGCAAAACAAGGAAAACCGGGAATGAGCAGCGCCGTTGTCTTCGCCTATCACAACGTAGGCATTCGCTGCCTGCGGGTATTGCTGGCCGGTGGCGTCGATGTGCGACTGGTCGTGACGCACGAGGATGACCCGGCGGAAAATCTCTGGTTCGGCTCGGTACGCCAGGTTTGCCTGGAAAACGGCATCCAGTGCATTACCCCGGCCAGCCCGAATACGCCCGAGGTCGAGGCCCAAGTGGCGGCACTGGATGCGGATTTCCTGTTCAGCTTTTACTACCGGCAGATGCTCAAAGCGCCGCTGCTGCAAGCGGCTCGGCTTGGCGCCTACAACATGCACGGTTCGCTGCTGCCGCATTATCGTGGGCGTGCGCCGGTAAACTGGGCGGTGTTGTGTGGCGAACGGGAAACCGGTGCCACGCTGCACCAGATGAATGTCAAACCGGACAATGGCCCGATCATCGACCAGTTCGCCGTACCCATCCTGCCCGACGACACGGCGCAGGAGGTCTTTGAAAAGGTGACGGTGGCGGCCGAGCTGTGCCTCTACCGGACACTGCCGAAACTGATTGCCGGCACGGTGGAGCCGCGCCAGCAGGATTTGTCGCAAGGCGCCTACTTTGGCGGCCGTCGACCGGAAGATGGCCGCATCGACTGGCAACAGAATGCCCGCCAGATCCACAACCTGGTGCGCGCCGTAACCCGGCCCTATCCCGGCGCATTCAGCGATTTGCCGGCCGGTCGGCTGGTGTTGTGGCGTACCCGGGTCGTTGCTGACCTGGGCGTGAGTGCGGCCAGCGGCAAGTTGCTGTGCTGCGCAGGCCGCATTGAAATACATCCCGCCGGCGGCGGCATCCTGCAGCTACTGGAAGCCGAATTGTCCGGTGCCCCCTTGAGTGCGCTTGACGATAGAGGTCTGCCGGATGGGATGAGATTCATTGCTCCGTAGGGGCGCGCCGTGCCCAAGGCACGGCGCGCCGTGCCCCTACGTCGTGTTCTTCGTGGTTTAACTGCTTAACTAACGGATATTACCCATGAAAAAAGTCCTGATCCTTGGCGTGAACGGCTTTATTGGCCATCACCTGACCAAACGCATTCTGGAAACGACCGACTGGGACGTTTTCGGCATGGACATGTATGCCGACAAGGTCGGTGAATTTGCGGCCAATCCGCGTTTCCACTTCTTCGAGGGCGACATCATGATCAACCAGGAGTGGATCGAATATCACGTCAAGAAGTGTGATGTCGTGCTGCCACTGGTCGCGATCGCCACCCCAGCGACCTATGTTCAGGCCCCGCTGAGCGTTTTTCAGCTCGATTTCGAAGCCAACCTGCCGATCATCAAATGGTGTGTGAAATACAAGAAGCACGTGGTGTTCCCGTCCACCTCAGAGGTGTACGGCATGTGCAAGGACAGCGAATTCGATCCGGAAAACTCGGAGCTGGTCTACGGCCCGATCAACAAGCCGCGCTGGATCTATGCCTGCTCCAAGCAGTTGCTCGATCGCGTGATTGCCGCCTACGGCCAGCAGGAAGGGCTGAATTACACCCTGTTCCGTCCGTTCAACTGGATTGGCGGCGGCCTCGATTCGATCCATACTCCGAAGGAAGGCTCCAGCCGCGTGATCACGCAATTCTTTGGCCATATCGTGCGCGGCGAAACCATCAAGCTGGTCGATGGCGGCAACCAGAAGCGGGCGTTCACTTACATCGATGACGGAATCAACGCGCTGATGAAGATCATCGAGAACAAGAACGGCATCGCCAGCGGCCAGATTTTCAATATTGGCAACCCGGATAACAACTACTCGGTTCGTGAACTGGCCACCATGATGCTGGAACTGGCCAGGAATTATCCCGAGTACGCCGAAGGCCTGGCCAAGGTGACCGTGGTGGAAACCACTTCCGGCGAGTATTACGGCAAGGGTTATCAGGACGTGCAAAACCGGGTGCCGAAGATTACCAATACCCGGCGCGACCTGGACTGGTCTCCGGTCGTGACCATGAGCGATGCGCTCAAGGAAATCTTCGACTACTACCGCAGCCAGGTTGCCAATGCCAGGGAGTTGGTGAATTAAGTGAGCTGCAAGCGGCTCGCCCTCAAGATCGACGTTGATACCTGGCGCGGCACCCGTGAAGGCGTTCCGCGCTTGCTCGACATCCTGCAACGGCACCAGGCGCACGCCACCTTCCTGTTCAGCCTCGGGCCGGACCATACCGGGCGGGCCATCAAGCGGGTCTTTCGCAAGGGCTTTCTGCAGAAGGTGTCGCGCACCTCGGTGGTCGAACATTACGGACTGCGCACCCTGCTTTACGGCACCCTGCTGCCGGGGCCGGACATCGGCCGCCGTGAAGCCGCGCTGTTGCGCTCGGTGCGCGATGCCGGCCATGAGGTGGGGATTCACTGCTGGGATCACATCCGCTGGCAGGATCATGTGGCCGGGCAAAGCGCGGCCTGGACGCAGCGCGAAATGCACCGGGCCGCCGAGCGCTTCCAGGAAGTCTTCGGCGTTCCGGCTCGCACGCACGGCGCCGCAGGTTGGCAGATGAATGACGCCGCCTATGCCTTCGAGCGCGAGTTGGGCCTTGACTATGCGTCCGATGTTCGCGGCGCGCATCCATTCCAGCCGGTCGATGAACATGGCGCAGACCTCGGCGTCCCCCAGTTGCCGACCACCCTGCCGACGCTCGATGAACTGATCGGCCTCGATGGCTTGAGCGCAGAGAACGTGCATCAACACCTGCTCAAGCTTACTGTCGGGCAGAAACAGTCGCACGTTTATACCTTGCATGCCGAACTGGAAGGAATGCGTCTGGCAGCAACGTTCGAACGCCTGCTGCAAGGCTGGCAGGAACAAGGCTATCGCCTGGCGAGTTGCCACGAACTGTTCTCCTCGCTCGACACCGCCGATTTGCCGCGCCAGCGCGTGATCAACGGCGAGATCGCCGGGCGCAGTGGTAATCTGGCGCTGCAGGTTTAGCAGGTTATTGCAGGTCGGACTTCAGTCCGACTGCGGCGCGAAAATGTCGGGCTGAAGTCCGTCCCACAAGTGCCTTCCATGAAAGCCGCGTGAGCAGTGGATCTACAGAGCTTACACATGAAGAATGGCGTAAACAAAGGCGACTCAGCAACTGCCTCCGTAGATTTCCATTTGACAGGGCTTGCAGGGCAATACGATCGATGTCATGCGGAAATTACGCCATTGTTGGCTCAGGAAGGGAGCCAACACCAAAGCCGCCGCGCCGTTCCGCCAATCGCGAAGAAATAGGGGACAGACCCCGATTTTGAGATTCATAAAATTGGGGTCTGTCCCCTATTTCTTCTATTTCTTGCCGGGCGCAGTGGCAATCTGGCGTTGCAGGGTAAGCAACCGGTTTTTCTTGATTGATCTGCTCTTCAGTCTTGCTTCTCGCGTTCAGGCCCATGACTCGCTATACTCTTACCATCGAATTATCCATAGATAAAAGGTAAGAATATGGCATCTACGGCGACGCTATCCAGCAAGTATCAGATTTCCGTGCCAAAAATAATTCGCGACGAACTGCATTGGGAAGCCGGGCAGGAGTTCGTTTTCATCCCCAAAGGCAAGGGGGTACTACTGATGCCGGTACCCGAGCTGGAGCAACTCGCCGGCATGGTCAGCGGCGCCCGGACTGAAGACTATCGCGACCGGGAAGACCGGTTCTGATGCGCGTCGTAGATACGTCGGCCTGGATTGAGTGGCTTACAGGCAGTTCGTTGCATGCAACGCTGGCACAAGAGATTCCTGAAAAAACACAGTGCGTTGTTCCCACTATCGTGCAGTTTGAATTGGCGAAATGGCTGATCCGGGAAAGCGGTGAGGCGCAGGCGGATCAGATGATCGCTTACACTCAGAAATGCGTTGTAGCTCCACTGGACACGCGCATCGCCCTACGAGCCGTCGATCTGCACCGTCAATACAAACTGGCCACTGCAGATGCCGTGGTGTATGCGACAGCTCAAGAATTCGGCGCTGAATTGCTCACTTGCGATGCTCATTTTGAAAATCTGCCGGGCGTTGTTTTTATCAAAAAGGTGGCAGCGAATCAGGCGGGCTTGTAGCGCACGCGGGCAAATTGAGGCCATCAGAGCGGGGGCGCCACGCTCCAGCCAGTGCAGGCTTTCGAGTGCATTCAGGAGTTGTGGGCAAAGACTTTCATGTGCTCTGCAGAGCTTATGAATAGGCGTCCTGCATGGCATGCGCCTGAAGACTGGCGTTATATAAGGCTCTTCAGCCATGACCTCTGTAGATCGCCATTCGGCGGTGCTTGCAGGCCGATGCGTTGTCAACCCGCTGTCAGGGGTCGAAACTTACCGTGTCGCGAAGACCGTCCTGCACAACAAAGGGGCCCACAACAAAGGGGCCAGGATCGAATCATTGATTGGTTACAAATATTTTTGGCTAGTCCTTGCATTCTTGAGCGCCAAAAATTCGTGAGAAACCACTGCCTCCTCCCGCATGCGCGGGGTAAATGCACATAAGGATGAGCAACGAATCGCTGACATTGCGGATATCGGGCGGAAAAGCTGCAAACGGTGACGCGCGGTCAAGTACACTTTTTATATAGGCAATCTCCGCTTCCTGATCTCCTGAACGAACAACGCGGTAGCCTTTTAGGGATCCGTCCGAATTCAGTGTTATTTGTACCAGTGCTTTGCGTGACCCTCGTACTCGCGGATCATTCTTGACGAAGGCGGCACTGCGGTTCAGTTTGCGGACAAAGGCATCGAAATACATCTCAAGACTGAAGGGTTCGATCATTTTGCCAGTGGCGGTCGGCTGAACCAACGCCTCGTCATCACCGTTGCCCTGCGGATTCCGCCCCATCTGCCGTGCCA
The DNA here is from genome assembly GCF_049316945.1 of Propionivibrio sp. Taxonomy (GTDB): domain Bacteria; phylum Pseudomonadota; class Gammaproteobacteria; order Burkholderiales; family Rhodocyclaceae; genus Propionivibrio. The sequence goes on from NZ_JBMOJE010000008.1 coordinate 16,232, forward strand.
TGGCCAGGGCCCTTTTTGATAGCTCCCGGCCGGTTGGCGGCTTGGCTTGCGCGGCCAGTTCGTTGAGGAATTTATCCATGTCCGCACGTTCAGCGCTAGACCATGAACGGGCTGCCCACACCCCGGTGGGGGCACTCAATTTTCGTTTTTCTACCTGTTTACCTGATGAGGCGACTTGTTTTTTAGCTTCACTTTTCGGCGCCGCCTCTTCATGTGAGGAAGGCGGAACCCTCAGCAGGGGCTTGGCGGGCGCGACAATGGCGGCGAGAAGGCGCGGGTGATTTGCCTTGGTCGAATTGTCGGGATTCGTTGCCGGCCCGCTTGTCGGGTCAGACGAGGAGAAACCGAGGAAAAGAACGGCTGAATGAAGTAGCAGGGAGATTGCGACAGCCAGCCGGAGCGACTGCCTTGATTGCGCGTTACGGGATTCCATGTCGCGCATTCTATATAAATACCAGGAACTGACTCGTAAAACTCGAAATCCAGCCCTGCCTGGTTAATGCGACCGAACGCTGCGCGCCCATGCCCGGTAAAGCACTAGCGCTACGTGGGCATCATTTGCCGCATAAAGTTGCTGGCGCTCGCTTAACTGGTGGTTTGCCCAGTTGCTGGTCCCTGTTTTCTTTGATTTATTGAATTTCTGACCGAAGAAGTGCGCCACGGCAACTTTTGCTCCGACCGTACCCCGGTGCCCCGATCCGCGCAGAACTTCACCGAGATCAAGTACGTTAGTCAGGCTGATGTCCAGCCTGGATTTCAGAGCGCTACGGTCATTCCCCAAACCCATGCCGACTTTCAGGACACGGGGCGATTCCAGTATGATTTTCAATGCGTTCGTGACGTGCAAGCCAGAAATCGGAAATAGATACGCACGACTTTCTGTGGCCAGTTGAACAAGATGCGGGCCGGTCGATTCTTCCCCTTTCAGAAAAGTCGGTTTCGATTCCGTATCGAATCCGATCACTTCGGCGGCCATCAGCGCATCAAGAGCCTCGCGCGCAAGGCATTCCGAATCAATCAAGCTTACATCAGCAATCGAAATACCCTGATAGGATGGAAGGTCGGTTGTGCTCAGGGATGCACGATTGAAGACTACGTTGCTCAAATCAGCACTCTTCCATCCTGGCCTGAAGCCATTTCCCGAGCGCGATGATTTCCTCAAGGCAAACTGAGTGCGGCATCGGATAGGTGTGCCAATCAAGTTGATAGCCCCTGGCATTCAATGTCTCTTTCGCGCGCAGACCCAAGCCAAAGGAAACGACATCGTCCTGAGTGCCGTGAGCCGCGAAAATCGGGATGGTCTTGTTCGCATCGCTCAATTCCTCATCCAGCAGCCGTGCTGATGGAATGTAGGCCGACAGGCAGATAACCCCGGCCAGCTTCTCCGGGTAAGTTAGAGCGGTCGTATAGGCAATGGCTCCTCCCTGGGAAAATCCGGCAATGAAAATTCGCTGGCTCGGGATGCCGCGCTCGATTTCACGAACAATCAATTTCCGGATAGCTGCGCATGAATGAACTATTCCTTCTTCGTCCACGCTGCGGGATGTGCTGTCCAGCGAGATGATGTCGTACCAGGCACGCATGACGTAGCCACCGTTGCAGGTGACTGGAATCATCGGCGCATGCGGGAATATGAAACGGACAGCCGTGGCTTTATTGAGTCCCAACTCGGGAACAATGGCCTCGAAATCCGAGCCATCCGCCCCAAGGCCATGCATCCATATGATCGAGAATGCAGGGTTGACTCCAGTTTCCACTTCAATTGCCGGCAAGTTTTCCAAAACATTTTCCCTGTAAGGCTGCGGTGATGAAATCTGCAAGACAGCAGTTCGTAATAAATCCTCGTTGATGCCCTGTCGAGCATTATGGACCTCCAAGGCCTTACGGACCCTGAAATCATCAGCTTGTCAATCGACTGCCAACAGTCGATGCTCAGAAACAAGCTGCCTGTAAGCGCCGACCAATGCAAGAATAGTGATGGATTGAAGCATCGTCACATCATTGGCACACGACTTTCCCTGTGGTGCTGCAATCGTTTCTGGGGCAAATGCGCTTGGTGTTGATGGACTTCCAGTCTACTATCAATTTCTTCGCCTTCCTTATGCCCATTCATGCAGCACTGGCATTTTCATCGGGGGCGTGGGTGCAACTTTTTGAGCCTGACATGAAAATCAATCTGCAGCGTGCGATCACCTCACTGACTAATGCCCTCGATTTTGTCGGCACCGATGAATTTCAGCACGGCAAGCGCGTGGCGCTCATGTCGGCGGCGATTGCCCACGAAATGAACTGGTCGCAATCTCATCGCGTGAGAATGCTCTACGCCGGGATGCTCCATGACTGCGGCGTCTCGCGCGCCAAGGAGCACCGCGCCATTACCGAAACACTCGAATGGGAAGGTGCCCAGAAGCACTGCTTGCGGGGTGCCGACTATCTGGCGGCTTGTCCGCCACTGGCGAACTTCTCATCCATTGTTCTCTGGCATCACACTCGGTGGACCGCACTTCTTCAAGAAGACCTGTCCGAAGATGTGCGCCTTGAAGCCAATCTGATCTTTCTCGCCGACCGCACCGACGTTTTGCTGGCCCCTTATTTCGTGGGTGCGGCACTGAAGAATGAGATCCTCTGGGAATACCCCGAGGTCATCAAGCGCATCGCCGACATGGGCGGCACCTTGTTCGCACCTCTGCTCGTCGATGCTTTTCGTCGTGCGGCTTCCCGAGAATCGTTCTGGTTGGCGATGGACCCAACCTACATCGAAGACCAGATCGACGACCAGTTGCACAGTAGCCGGCCAGTCGAACTGGATACGGTCGGAGCGTTGGCCATCGCAGGATTGTTCGCGCACACTGTCGACGCCAAGAGCTCCTACACACTTGAGCATTCCACCCGTGTCGCCGGCATCGCCCGTCATCTGGCCGAGGCTTCCGGCATTCGCGGCGAACATCTCGACATGGTCGAAATTGCCGGCCTGCTGCACGACATCGGCAAGCTGCGCGTTCCGGAGGAAATCATTGACAAGCCGGGACCGCTGACGCGCGAAGAGCGTGCCTTCGTCATGCGCCACAGCTATGACAGCGGTCACATTCTGAGGAAAGTTTTTCCTGGTCAGCCGATTGCAGAGTGGGCCGCCTTGCATCACGAAAATCTGCTCGGCACCGGCTATCCATTCCATTGCCAGGCAACGGACATCCCGCTTGAAGCGCGCCTGATAGCCGTCGCTGATATTTTCCAGGCGCTGTCACAGGAACGGCCATACCGCGAACATATGGCCAAGAACGATGTAATGTCACGCATTGACAGCCTGAGTAACCAAGGGCGCATCGATCCGGAAATGGTCAAGCTGCTGCATAGCCAACTTGACCGCTGTTTTGAACTGGCGGTGGGCTAGGAGAGTTCGTCATCAGTTGCGCCAGCCCGGTTTGCGCAGGTTGGAACTGGAACTTATCTCACTGAAACCCGCGTCTCTGGCGTTTTATCCTAGAAAAGGCAGTTGACCACAGCGAACACGGCGAACACAACGGGAAATCAATGACTTGCAATATTTTCATAATTCACCCTTTGGGTGAGCCATGAAATCCTAAAAAACTGAGGCTTTTCGCTGTGCCCGCCGTGTTCGCCGTGGTTAAACTGAGGTTTTAAGGTTTATTCCACGCTGTTCCATCAGCATTCAAGCGTTTTCCAGTAAAGAATTTTTGCCCAAGGTTTGATCGGAGCACCGCATGGATCGAATCAGAAGGAGAATCGTCAGACTTCATCGCCGCTCCAGCTTCCTGATGACCAATAGATCTCGCAGCAAAGCTCCTGGCGGACGGGACCCCGCTGCAAACCGCGTATAATTCGCGGTTTAGTTCATTTCTGACCTTAGCCAGCCATGCAGGAAAAATACCAGCCCCAAGAGATTGAACTCGCCGCCCAGTTGCACTGGAACAAGACGGGTGCAGCGCGTGCAGTTGAAGACGTCAGCAAGCCCAAATACTACTGTCTTTCGATGTTCCCCTACCCCTCGGGCAAGTTGCACATGGGTCATGTGCGCAACTACACGATTGGCGATGTGCTGGCACGCTTCCACCGGATGCTCGGCTTCAACGTCATGCAGCCGATGGGTTGGGACGCTTTCGGGATGCCGGCCGAGAATGCGGCGATTCAGAACAACGTGCCGCCGGCACAATGGACCTACGCCAATATCGAGTACATGAAGGGGCAGCTCAAGCGGCTCGGCTTTGCCATCGACTGGGATCGTGAGCTGGCCACCTGCAAGCCGGACTATTACCGCTGGGAGCAGTGGCTGTTTACGCGCCTCTACGAGAAAGGCCTGATCTACAAGCGCCTTGGCACCGTCAATTGGGATCCGGAAGATCAGACCGTGCTGGCCAACGAGCAGGTGATTGACGGTCGAGGCTGGCGTTCGGGCGCGCTGATCGAGAAGCGCGAAATCCCGATGTACTACATGAAGATCACCGCCTACGCCGACGAATTGCTGGCTGACCTAGACCAGCTTGGGGGCTGGCCGGAACAGGTCAAGCTGATGCAGAAGAACTGGATCGGCAAGAGCTATGGTTGTGATGTTGGCTTCCCCTACGATGTGGCTTCGATCGGTGCAGAGGGCGTGCTCAAGGTGTTCACCACGCGCCCGGATACGCTGATGGGTGCGACCTACGTGGCCGTAGCCGCCGAGCATGCGCTGGCTGCCCAGGCTGCAGCCGGCAATCCCGAACTTCACGACTTCATCGAGGAATGCAAGCGCGGTGGCGTGGCCGAGGCTGACATGGCGACGATGGAAAAGAAGGGCATGCCGACCGGCCTGTTCGTCGTTCATCCGCTGAACGGCGAGAAATTGCCGGTTTGGGTCGCCAACTACGTGCTGATGGGCTACGGCGAAGGCGCGGTGATGGCCGTTCCAGCACACGATGAACGCGACTTTGCTTTCGCCACCCGCTATGGGCTGGAGATCCGCATGTCTATTGGCTCTCCGACCGGTGTGTATGTCGCTGTGGCGGCGCCCTGGCAGGAGTCTTATGCCGAGCTTGGCGTTTGCGTCAATTCCGAAAAATACGACGGACTCGAATTCCAGGCGGCGTTTGACGCAATCTCCAGCGATCTCGCGGCGAAAGGGCTGGGCGCCAAGCGCACCCAGTTCCGTCTGCGCGACTGGGGCATCTCGCGCCAGCGTTACTGGGGCTGCCCGATCCCGATCATTCATTGCCCCGCTTGCGGCGATGTGCCGGTGCCGGACGAACAGTTGCCGGTGATACTGCCGGAAAACGTGACGGTCACCGGCGCCGGCAGTCCGCTGGCCAAGATGCCGGAGTTTTACGAGTGTAGCTGTCCGAAGTGCGGCAAGCCGGCGCGGCGCGAGACGGATACGATGGACACCTTTGTCGAATCCTCATGGTATTTCCTGCGCTTTTGCTGCCCGGACAACGACCAGGCGATGGTTGACGAACGCGTCGCCTACTGGTGCAAGGGCGGCATCGACCAGTACATCGGCGGCATCGAACATGCCATCCTGCACCTTCTCTACTCGCGTTTCTGGACCAAGCTGATGCGCGATACCGGCTTGTTCGGCGATACCCGACTTGGTGAGCCGTTCGCCAATCTGCTGACGCAGGGCATGGTGGTGGCCCCCACCTTCTACCGCGAACTGGCCAACGGCAAGAAGGAATGGATCAACCCGGCCGACGTCGACCTCACCAGCGACGAGCGCGGTCGTGCCATCGGCGCCACCTTGCGTACCGACGGCCTGCCGGTAGTCATCGGCGGCACCGAGAAGATGTCCAAGTCGAAGAATAACGGTGTCGATCCGCAGTCGTTGATCGACCAGTTTGGCGCCGACACGGCACGCCTGTTCATCATGTTTGCCTCGCCCCCGGATCAATCGCTGGAGTGGTCCGACGCGGGTGTCGAAGGCGCTTTCCGCTTCCTCAAGCGCGTCTGGCGCATCGTCTTCGAGCATGTTTCCGGTGGCTTGGTTGCCGCCTATGCGGGTGGCGAAGGCACCGAAACCCTTTCGGCCGAATTGAAAACCTTCCGTCGCCAGTTGCATCAGGCCATCGGCAAGATCACCGATGACTATGGCCGGCGCAAGCAGTTCAACACGGCCATCGCGGCCGTGATGGAACTGCTCAATGCCTATGTCAAACTCGTAGACGATTCAGCGACAGCCCGCGCGGTCAGACAGGAAACGCTGGAAGCCGTTGCGCTGCTGCTCTACCCGATCGTGCCGCATGTCTGCGAAGCACTCTACGCCGAGCTCAGGCCCGGTCAGCAAGCCGGTGTGCAGCGCTTCCCGAAGGTTGATGCCGCCGCTTTGGTCCAGGACGAAATCGAACTGATGCTGCAAGTAAACGGCAAGCTGCGCGGCAGCCTGCGCTTGCCCGCCGGTGCCGACAAGGCAAGCATTGAAGCGGCCGCGCTGGCGAGTGAAGTAGTGCAGAAGCACCTTGAAGGAAAATCGCCCAAGAAGCTGATCGTCGTTCCGGGGCGGCTGGTTAATATTGTCGTTTAGTGCTTCGGGGAGTGCGCCATGCGCGTTTTGCTTCATTCGGTCGTAGTGATACTGGTACTGCTGCTTTCGGCCTGCGGATTCCAGTTGCGCGGCGCCTATACGCTGCCCTTCGAGAGCCTCTACCTTGGCGTGCCTGATACTTCGCTGATCGGCGCCGGGCTCAAGCGTCAGATCCGCGCCTCCGGGGCGGTTCGCCTGGTTGACACCCCGAAGGAAGCGCAGGCGAGCTTTTATATGACCTACGACGCCCGCGAGCCGGTGATACTGTCATTCTCCGGCTCCGGAAATGTGCGCGAGAAACGCCTGTATTATCGCTTTGGCTATCGTGTGGTGGACAGCAAAGGACTCAATCTGATCGTGCCCGGAATGATCGAGCTGTCACGCGACCTGACTTATGCCGACTCTGCCGTGCTGGCGAAGACTCAGGAAGAAGAACTGCTGTGGCGGGACATGGAGTCGGATGTGGTGCAACAACTGATGCGCCGGCTGTCAGCCGCCAAGCCAATGCCGCCACCTGCCATCGAATAGGGCTGGCAGAAGATGCAACTCAAGGGCGAGCAACTTGCAGCCCACCTTGAACGCGAGCTGAAGCCGGTTTACGTCGTCTATGGCGATGAGCCCCTGCTGGTAATTGAAGCCGCCGATTCAATTCGCGCTGCAGCCCGCCGACGCGGATTCGACGAGCGTGAGGTTCTAACGGCCATTTCCGGGTTCAAATGGGTTGAATTGCACCATGCCGCAGGCAATATGTCGCTGTTTGGCGGTCGTACGCTGATTGATCTGCGCATTCCGACCGGCAAGCCGGGGCGCGAGGGGGGCGCGGCAATCAAGGACTACTGTGACCATCCTTCCCCCGATGCGTTGCTGCTGGTAACGCTACCCGGGCTCGACTGGACCGAGGAGAAAGCTGTCTGGCTGAAGGCACTGAATGAGGCAGGTGTGGCCATCAAGCTGATCCCGCCCAATCTGGCAGAACTGCCGGCCTGGATTGCCGGTCGCCTGCGCCGCCAGCAGCAAAGTACTGATAGCGACGGCCTGCGTTTCATTGCCGAACGTGTCGAAGGCAATTTGCTGGCAGCCCATCAGGAAATCCTGAAACTCGGTCTGCTCTATCCGGCTGGCGAAATCACGCTGCAGCAGGTGCAGGGGGCGGTACTCAATGTGGCACGTTATGACCTCGACGGACTGCGAGAAGCGCTTCTGGCCGGTGATGTCGCGCGCCTGACACGCACGCTTGACGGCTTGCAGCAGGAAGGCGAGGCACCGCCGCTGGTGCTCTGGGCGATGACCGAAGAGGTACGTGCGCTGGCCCAGGTCAAGTCGGGGCTGAAGGAGCGTCAGTCACTCGACGTGCTGCTCAAGGAAGCTCGGGTTTGGGGCGCACGTCAGGTTTTGTTCAAGCGTGCCCTGCAACGCATGGATGCCGCCAAAGCCAATTCTGCGTTGGCGCATGCGGCACGCATCGACCGCATGATCAAGGGCGCGGCCGGTGCAGGGGACGTGTGGGATGAATTTCTTCGACTGGGCCTCAACCTCGGCGTTAACTGAAACCCCGGAAACACTTATTTGTCGTTAGTGATCGGTGGCTCGTCAGGAGCCAGATGCTCCCAAAGGCAATCGTTTATCCATTTGCCCTCGTTTGTAAGGCCTTGGCAGCATTTTCCCTGCACCAGGCACTCGCCCTCGCAACTGTCATCGATTACGACCACTCGAAGGTCGGGGTCGATCTTTCGTTCGCCATCCCAATAACTGCAGGTTGCGCAAACTTTCACTTCAGCGGGGACAATCAGTTTTGGGCTCATCATCAATCATTGGCAAGATTCAATAGCGGTAAGAGTGTACCTCTTTCCAATGGTTCCATTCAGTGTTTTATTTCATCGATAGCTATAATTGCATTTTGACCTGAATAAAGCAGGGTAAACATGAATATCAAGGAGTACGTACACCAAGTCGGGCAGCAGGCACGCGAAGCCTCCCGGTCCATCGCGAGGGCCGATAGCAAGGTCAAGAACCAGGCCTTGCGCACCATCGCTGCCGCCATCAGGCGCGAATCCGCCGCGCTCATCTCGGCCAATCGGGAAGATCTGACTGCAGCCCGTGCTGCCGGGCTTGAGCCAGCCATGCTCGACCGCCTGACACTATCCGAAAAAGGCGTCGAGGCCATGGCCGAGGGTGTGGAACAGGTCGCCGCGTTGCCCGACCCGGTCGGCGAAATCAGCGACTTGAAATTCCGTCCGAGCGGCATTCAGGTTGGCAAGATGCGCGTCCCGCTTGGTGTCATCGGCATCATTTACGAAGCCCGCCCCAATGTTACGGCCGATGCGGCGGCGCTATGCCTGAAGTCGGGCAACGCCGCCATCCTGCGCGGCGGCTCAGAGGCCATCCGCAGCAACCGCGCCATCGCCGCACTGGTGCAGGAGGGCTTGACCTCGGCCGGCCTGCCGGCCAACGTCGTGCAGGTGATCGATACCACCGACCGCGCCGCTGTCGGCCACCTGATAACCCTACGCGAATACGTCGATGTGATCGTCCCGCGCGGCGGCAAGGGGTTGATTGCGCGCCTGCTGGCCGAGTCACGGGTGCCGATGATCCAGCATCTGGATGGCAACTGCCATGTCTATATCGATGACGATGCCGATGCCGACAAGGCGCTGAGAATCGTCGAGAACTCCAAGACGCAGCGCTACGGCACCTGCAACACCGCCGAATCACTGCTCGTTGCGCGCAATGTGGCAGCCCGTCTGCTTCTGCCGATTACCGCCATGCTCTTGGCCAAGGGCGTTGAAATACGTGGCTGCGTCGAAACGCAGGCACTGGTGAAAGAAGCCAAAGCAGCGACCGAGGAGGATTACGCCACAGAATTCCTGGCTCCGATCATTTCGGTCAAGGTGGTTGCCGGGCTTGACGAAGCGATTGATCACATCAATCGTTACGGCTCACATCACACCGAAACCATCGTCAGCGAAAACTACACTAAATCCATGCGCTTCCTGCGTGAGGTCGATTCGTCATCAGTCATGATCAACGCTTCGACACGTTTTGCCGATGGCTTTGAATATGGATTGGGCGCTGAAATCGGCATCTCGACCGACAAGATTCACGCACGCGGCCCGGTTGGCCTCGAAGGACTGACCAGCCAGAAATGGATCGTGCTCGGTAACGGGCAAGTGCGTAGCTGAGAGCACCAACCATGCACCAGCAACCCGCTAGAGTGTACCAAGCCGTCGTTGCAGCAACCGGTTTCTGCCTTGGAGTGCGCTGTGGCGACACTGAAATTCACGGAGTCGACTTCCTCGAACCATGTGCCGAACTCTCGCCTTCAAACGTCTTGGCCGCTGAAGCTGTGCGCCAGTTGCGAGCCTATCTGGCTGACGCCGACTTCGATTTCAGCTTGCCCCTGCACCCATCGGGAACCCTCTTTCAGCGCCGCGTATGGGAACAGATCGCCGCCATTCCAAAGCATCAGACACGCACCTATGGCGAACTGGCCAAAGCCCTGCACAACGCGCCGCGTGCGGTTGGCCAGGCCTGTGGTGCCAACCCCTTTCCGCTCGTTGTTCCCTGTCATCGGGTAATCGCCAGCGGCGGCGGGCTGGGCGGCTTTTCACGGCACGGAGGCGGCTTCCTGCTCGACGTGAAGCGCTGGCTGCTGGCGCATGAAGCTCGCTGAAGCCAACCAGACTGATCGAGCGGAGATTGATGCCTTCTGCGACATCCTGTGGCTGGAAGACGGACTGGCCAAAGCTTCGCTATCGAGCTACCGCAGCGACCTGATTCACTTATCGAACTGGTTGAGCGAACAGAAACTCGCTTCGCTGTGCAGCGCCGACGAGCTCGCGCTGATGCGTTTTGTCGCCATGCTCTCGCAAACACTGCGTGCCTCATCGCAGGCACGCTACATTTCGACCTTGCGCCGCTTCTATCGGCACCTGATGTCACGCGCCAGGATCAACATCGACCCGACGCTCAAGATTGCCATGCCGGTGAAGCCCTCGCGCCTGCCCAAAGTGCTTTCCGAAACTCAGGTTGACGCCCTTCTGGCCGCGCCCCCGACCGACACGACACTTGGCCAGCGCGACCGTGCCATGCTGGAAACACTTTACGCAACCGGTTTGCGCGTAACGGAACTGGTCGGGCTCAAAATGCACGAAGTGAATTTCGACATGGGTGTGGTTCGGGTTTTCGGCAAGGGTAGCAAGGAGCGTCTGGTTCCGCTCGGCGAGCAAGCCATCGACTGGCTACGCAGCTATCTTGCAGAAGCCCGTCCGGCCCTGCTCGACAGGCGTCAGAGTAACGACCTCTTTGTCACAGCGCGAGGTGCTGCGATGACCCGTCAGGCGTTCTGGCAACTGATCAAGCGCTATGCTCTGCTGGCCGGAATGGATCCTTCGCGATTATCACCCCATGTCATGCGCCACGCCTTTGCCACTCATCTGCTCAATCACGGTGCAGACTTGCGCGTGGTGCAGATGCTTCTCGGGCATTCCGATATTTCAACTACACAGATTTACACGCACATCGCCCGCGAACGACTGAAATCGCTGCATGCGGCGCATCATCCACGCGGATGAATGTTGAACTTAAGCGACTCTGCTATGCTTGGTTCGGGAAGTCATGCTTCAGGAGAAAAAACCATGAGATCAGACAACGCCCCCGAAACTCCGGCGACAAAGTTTCTGCGCCAGCACGGTATTGCCCACTCCAATCATCTTTATGAGTATGAAGAGCACGGCGGTACCAACGTTTCGGCGCGCGAACTGAATGTCGTTGAACACGCCGTAATCAAGACGCTGGTGATGGAAGACGAGACGGCCAGGCCATTGATCGTCCTGATGCATGGCGATTGCAAGGTGTCGACCAAGGAACTGGCCAGGCAGATCGGCTGCAAGAAGGTCGAGCCGTGCAAGCCGGAAGTCGCCAATCGGCATACCGGTTTTCTGGTCGGCGGAACCAGCCCGTTCGGCACCAGAAAGCAAATGCCGATATGCCTCGAGAAAAGCATCCTTGATTTACCGCTCATTTATATCAACGGCGGCCGACGCGGTTTTCTGGTCGGAGTGCATCCGCATGACTTGCTGCGGGCACTGTCGCCGACGGTTGTGACCGTGGCACTAAAAGGGTGAAATCAGGCAGATGTGCCGCGCTCGATGACCACACCGACGCGCCGCACACCGCGCATCATGCCCAGTTTGGCAATCGAGACACGCACCCAAGTCGCGCCGAAGTCTTCGAGCAGCAGGTTAGCCACGTATTCGGCGAGCTTTTCGAGCAGGTTGAAATGACGCACAGCCAGTTCGCTGCGCAGCCGTTCGACGACCAGCGCATAATCAATGGTGTCGCCGATATCATCAGTGTTACCGGCGTGTGCTGTTGAGGAGCCGATCTGCAAGGACATCTCGACCGTCTGTGGCACCGCCTTCTCACGCGGGTAAATCCCGATCAGTGTCGAGATGCGAAAGTCGTCGATAAAGATGATGTCCATTTGGCAGCAGGTCGGGGCAGTGTAGAATTATTGGCCGGGCGGAAAGGCCGGGCCCGATAGATTTCGCATTTTAACCTTTAACGCAACCGCCCTTCGAGTTTCCGGGATTATCCATGTCCAATGCTCCACTCGCCCTGTTAGCCGTCGTTATGGCCTATCTTCTGGGCTCCGTCCCGTTTGCCGTGCTTTCCAGCCGTGTTTTCGGGCTGGCTGACCCGCGCAGTTACGGATCGAAAAATCCGGGGGCAACCAACGTACTGCGTAGCGGCAACAAGGGCGCAGCCGCAATGACCTTGCTCGGCGATCTGCTCAAGGGCTGGGTGGCGGTTTTTCTTGCCCGGAAGTACGGTGCGGACCATGGGTTCGAATCGGGCTTGATCGGGCTTGTCGCGCTGGCCGTCTTTTTCGGACACCTGTACCCGGTATTCCTGAAATTCAAAGGCGGAAAAGGCGTGGCGACAGCGGCAGGAGTGTTGTTGGCTATCGATCCCTGGCTTGGTGCGGCAACGCTGGCAACCTGGCTGTTCGTTGTCTTTACTTTGCGCTATTCCTCGCTGGCAGCCTTGGTTGCAGCAGCGGCCGCACCGGTTTTCGCATTTTTCCTCTGGGGCAGCGACACGATGTTACTTGCCGTGGGCGTCATCTCAATGGCCCTGATCGGCAAGCACTGGCAAAATCTGCAACGCTTGATGGCAGGAGCCGAGGCGAAGATCGGCGCCGGGAAAAAGGCCTGATCAGCCGGTAATATCAGCCAGCGGCCAGCGCGGACGCACGGCAAAGGCGCCCGCCGGCTTGCTCGACACGCCGGATAGCATGCGTAAAGCGCCGGCCAGCGCGATCATCGCGCCGTTATCGGTACAGAACTCCAGTTCCGGGTAGAAGACCGAAATGCCCGCGTTTGCCGCCAGCGCATCAAGCTGACGGCGCAGTTCGCGGTTGGCACCAACGCCACCGGCCACGACCAGCCGTTTCAAGCCACTTTCCTTCACCGCCCGCATCGATTTTTTGACCAGAACCTCGACAATGGCGTCCTGGAAGCCACGCGCAATATCGGCGCGCTGCTGTTCGTCGGGCGAGCCAATCTCGCGCACTTTGGTCAGCACGGCCGTTTTCAGGCCACTGAAACTAAAGTTAAGATCGCCTGATTTCAGCATCGGGCGTGGGAATTTCACCATATCTGGCTGGCCGCGCTCAGCCAGATCAGCCAGCGCCGGGCCGCCGGGGTAAGGCAGGCCAAGCAATTTGGCAGTTTTGTCAAAAGCTTCGCCGGCTGCATCGTCCAGGGTTTCACCGAGAAGCTGGTACTCGCCAACGCCGGTCACGCGCATCAACTGGCTATGTCCACCAGAGACGAGCAGTGCGATAAAGGGAAAGCGCGGCGGCCGGCTCGAAAGCAGCGGCGAGAGCAGATGACCTTCGAGGTGATGAACCGGCACCGTCGGTATGCCGAGCGAGGCGGCCAGTCCTTCAGCAAATGCAGCACCGACCAGCAAGGCGCCCGCCAGCCCGGGGCCTTGGGTGTAGGCGATGGCACCGACCTCGGAGAGCGTGCGTCCGCTATCGGCCAACGCCTTGCGCAGCAAGGGAACGACACGCCGGATATGGTCCCGTGAAGCGAGTTCGGGAACCACCCCGCCATATTCACGATGCATCAGAATCTGCGAGTGCAAGGCGTGTGAAAGAAGCGCACCGCCAGCATCGGTACTATAAAGCGCAATCCCCGTTTCGTCGCAGGAGGATTCAATTCCAAGAATCAGCATGGGCGGCATTCTAACCTGGCGACCACCGGCTCCGGGCAAAACAAAAAACAAAGGGCTTGGAATTTTCATCCGGCTTTGTTTATAATGCCCGGCTGCGTTGTAAACAGTCGATTATTGAAATTAGGATAGAGTTAATGACCGCCATTCGTCTGAAGGAAAATGAGCCGTTTGAAGTAGCGATTCGCCGTTTCAAGCGCACCGTTGAAAAAACCGGACTGCTGACCGAACTCCGTGCCCGCGAGTTCTACGAGAAGCCTACGGCTGAGCGCAAGCGCAAGCTGGCCGCTGCAGTCAAGCGCCATCACAAGCGCATGCGCAGCCAGACTCTTCCGCCAAAGCTTTTTTAAACCAGATTTTGATTGCCGACCAGCCGCCCGTTTAGCGATGGGCGGCTTTTAGCATTTGTTGGCTGAAGCTTGCCTGATGTTTGCCTGTTGTTTGCCTGTTGTTTGCCATTTCGCCGCCGCAACCCAAGGAGACTCGCGATGACCCTGAAAGAGCGCATCACCGAAGACATGAAGGCCGCCATGCGTTCAGGAGAAACGGGAAAGCGTGACGCTATCCGCCTCCTGCTTGCGGCAATCAAGCAGCGGGAAGTCGATGAACGCATCGTGCTTGACGATGCGGCGGTCGTCGCCGTCATCGACAAGATGCTCAAACAGCGCCGCGATTCCATCACGCAATATGAAGCCGCCGGGCGCAAGGATCTTGCCGATGCCGAAAAGTTCGAGGCCAATCTGCTCACCGCCTATATGCCGGCGGGACTTTCGGCCGATGAAATCGCCGCCGCTGTTGCTGCCGCTGTAGCCGAAGCCGGCGCGGCTGGTCCCTGCGACATGGGCAAGGTGATGGCCGTACTCAAGCCGAAACTGGCCGGGCGTGCCGACATGACCGAAGTATCGAAGCTGGTCAAAGCCGCTCTCGCGAAGTAAGGGGGCAGGAGAGAAGCGTGAGGAGCAACAGCAATTTGGGGAACGTAAGACCAGTGCTCTGGTGTTACTCCTCACTCTTGACTCTTAATTCCTCACTATCCCAATGATCCCGGAATCTTTCATCCAGGAACTGCTGCACCGCGTCGACGTCGTCGACCTGATCGACGGCTACGTCCCGCTCAAGAAGGCGGGAGCCAATTTTGCGGCGTGCTGCCCGTTTCATAACGAGAAATCACCCTCGTTCACTGTCAGCCCGACCAAGCAGTTCTATCATTGCTTTGGTTGCGGAGCACACGGTACGGCCATCGGCTTTCTCATGGAGTATTCCGGACTCGGCTTTATCGATGCCATCAAGGAACTGTCCAACCGCGTTGGCCTGCAAGTGCCTGAAGACGAAGGTCGGCGACCCCATGACGGCCCGAAAATTACCGCGCTGACCGAAATCATGGCGCGTGCGGCAAAATACTACTATGAGCAGTTGAAGCGATCCGAAAAGGCCATCGACTATCTCAAGGCGCGGGGCGTCAGCGGTGAAATCGCCCAGAAATTCGGAATCGGCTATGCCCCGGAAGGCTGGCAAAACCTCGGCACGGCTTTCGAGGATTACACCATCAACGAATTGCAGATCGCCGGTCTGGTGATCAAGAACGAGCAGGGGCGCCTCTATGACCGCTTCCGTGATCGAATCATGTTCCCGATCATGAACCAGAAGGGCGAGGTTATCGCCTTTGGCGGTCGCGTGCTTGGTGCAGGCGAACCAAAGTATCTGAATTCGCCTGAAACGCCACTTTTCGAGAAGGGGCGGGAAGTTTTCGGTCTGCCGCAGGCGCGCGGTGCATTGCGCGACAAGGACACGGCGATCGTCGTCGAAGGCTACATGGACGTCGTGGCGCTTGCCCAGCATGGCATCGGCAACGCGGTGGCGACACTCGGCACGGCCACAACGGCGACACATGTGCAAAAGCTGCTGCGCCAGGTTGATCACATCGTCTACTGCTTTGATGGTGACTCGGCCGGTCGCAAGGCCGCCTGGCGGGCGCTGGAAAACAGTCTTGAAGCCTTGCCCGAGCAGAAAAGTATCGGTTTTGTTTTTTTGCCTGAGGCCGACGATCCCGACAGCTTTGTACGCAGCCAGGGAACCGAGGCTTTCGAGCGCATGGTCGTTCAGGCCACACCGCTTTCCGAGTTTTTGTTGCGCGAACTAGCATCACATTGCGACATGACCAGTGCCGAGGGACGCGCCAAATTGGTGGCTGAAGCCAAACCACTGCTAGGCCGCTTGCAAACTCCATTATTGCGGCTACAGTTGGTCAAGAGACTCGCGGAAGCCAGTGGGTTCTCGCAGCCAGAAGTTGAACGCCTGTGCGACCTGCGGCCAATTGCACGACCTGCACCGGCGCGAGTTCCCAGGCAGGCGCCCTCGTTGTTGCGCCCATTGCTGCGTTTGTTGCTGCAAAAGCCGGAATTGGCGAACGGCCTGCCAGTAGACGCGTTGCCAACCAATTCCGCCGAAGCACGTGCGGTGAGGAGTTTATGTGAAACGATTATGGCGGCAGGCGATCCAACGCCGCCCTACGCGGCATTGCTGGAACGGCTGCGCGGGAGTGAAGATGAAAATATTTTGCGTGAAGCCGCAGCCGAACTTATGCAACAACCCTTTGCCGAAGAAGATATCGATGCCGAGTTTGACGGTGCTATTAAACGCCTGGTCGAGGGTGAGAACAAGCGTGCATTCGCGCAGCTGCAGGAGAAAGTTTCAAAGCTCGGCGTTGCCGGGCTTTCGGGCGAAGAAAAGCTGCATTACCTGCAAGCATTGAGCACACGCGGGCGAACGGGCTAAAACAAGGCAAGTTGTGGTAAAATTTTGGGTTTTTCCAGTATAACGCACACCGGGAATTGGTCATGGCAAGGGAAAAGGCAACAACCAGCAAGACGGCAAAGGCTAAAGCAGCCGAGTTATTGGCACAAATCGGCAATCAGCCTTCGCCGGTTGACGACGAGACGCGCAAGACGCGGCTCAAAACGTTGATCAAGCTGGGCAAGGAGCGTGGCTTCCTGACCTACTCGGAAGTCAACGACCATCTGCCGGATGACGTCGTCGATGCCGAGCAGATCGAAAACATCATCAGCACCTTCAACGACATGGGAATCCAGGTCTTCGACGAGGCTCCGGATGCCGAGACGCTGCTCATGTCCGACGCCGCGGCGCCGGTGGCTGCCGACGACTCCGACGTTGAAGAGCAGGCCGAACAGGCGCTGTCTACCGTCGATTCAGAATTCGGCCGCACGACCGACCCGGTGCGCATGTACATGCGTGAGATGGGTTCGGTCGAACTGCTGACGCGCGAAGGCGAAATCGAAATCGCCAAGCGTATCGAAGACGGCCTCAAGCACATGATCCAGGCCATCTCCGCGTGTCCGACGACAATTGCCGAAATCGTCAATTGCGCCGACAAGATTGCCTGTGACGAAATGCGCATCGACGAATTGATCGACGGCCTGATCAACCACAGCGCCGACGAAGTCATCGAAGAACTTGCTGCCGACGAAGAAGCCGAAGTCGAGAGTGATGAAGCAGAAGACCTTGAAGCAGCCGAAGGTGCTGCGGCGGCAGCTTCCCTGCTCAAACTCAAGACAGAAGGTCTGGAACGGTTAACCGTTATCAAGTCGCTCTACACCAAAGCGCATAGCATCCTGATCAAAAAGGATTCGCAAGACAAGGCCTATCTCAAGCTCCAGGAAAAAATTTCGGAAGAGATGATGGGCATGCGCTTCACTTCCAAGACCATCGAACGCCTGTGCGAATCGGTGCGCGCCATGGTTGAAGAAGTACGCGGTTGCGAGCGCAAGATTCAGCGCATCTGCGTCGATACCGTGCGTATGCCTCGTCCGCACTTCATCAAGGTATTCCCGGGCAACGAACTTAACCTCGGCTGGGTAGACACCGAACTGGCCTCAGCCAGCAGCAAGGCTTATGCCCCGACCCTTACACGCAATGCCCCCAACATCAAGGAAGAGCAGAAAAAACTGCTGGCCCTGCAGGACCGCATCGGTATTCCGCTCAAGGAACTGAAGGACATCAACAAGCAGATGTCCACCGGCGAAGCCAAGGCGCGTCGCGCCAAGCGCGAAATGACCGAAGCCAACCTGCGCCTGGTCATTTCGATTGCCAAGAAATACACCAACCGCGGCCTGCAATTCCTCGACCTGATCCAGGAAGGCAACATCGGCCTGATGAAGGCGGTCGACAAGTTCGAATACCGCCGCGGCTACAAGTTCTCGACCTACGCCACCTGGTGGATCCGCCAGGCCATCACCCGCTCGATCGCCGACCAGGCGCGCACCATCCGCATCCCGGTGCACATGATCGAGACGATCAACAAGATGAACCGCATCTCGCGGCAGATTTTGCAGGAAACCGGCCTCGAAGCCGATCCCGCAACGCTGGCCAAGAAAATGGAAATGCCGGAAGAGAAGATTCGCAAGATCCTCAAGATCAGCAAAGAGCCAATCTCGATGGAAACGCCCATCGGCGATGACGACGATTCCCATCTGGGCGACTTCATCGAGGATTCATCGACGCTGGCCCCGACCGACGCCGCTCTCTATTCCAGCCTGCGCTTCATCACCAAGGACGTGCTTGACACGCTGACACCACGCGAAGCCAAAGTGTTGCGCATGCGTTTCGGCATCGAAATGAACACTGACCACACGCTGGAAGAAGTCGGCAAGCAATTCGACGTCACCCGCGAGCGTATCCGCCAGATCGAAGCCAAAGCCCTGCGCAAATTGCGTCACCCGTCTCGTTCAGACAAGTTGCGCAGTTTCCTGGATAGCGGTCAATAGCAAACCGGTTTTCAGGGCCTGTAGCTCAGTTGGTTAGAGCAGAGGACTCATAATCCTTTGGTCCAGAGTTCAAATCTCTGCGGGCCCACCAACACCGCCTTGAATAATAAGGCATTTTCGGCTGTTCCGGTCAACCAGGACAGCCGATTTTATTTCTGGCCGCCTTTCTACAGCCTGGTTAAAGTCAGAACGTAGAACCCCTCGAACTATCGGCTGTCGCGGCGAAAAGCCGAAAGCGAGTCTCGGTTGCCAAAGTTTCGTGAGACCATTTACCCAGTTCGGGCCATCGTTCCCCGTATCCCATGCAGAGTCCGCTGGCACAGTTTGCGCGTCATATTGTTGGCATTTAGCGCCTGTTTTTAGCACAAGCATTCGCCTCTGGGGGCCTCCAGCGATCAGGAGCGGCGGCAAGCCTACACCACTATCCCGGGCCGGGCGAAGGGGCGTAAAGTGCTAATATGGTGCGATCATTGTAATTCGTTATAAGGCCGAAGTTGGTCCACCCTCCCCCGCGGATGGACTGGATAATTTATACAAATGTCAAAATTCCAATTTATAGACCTTTTTGCGGGGCTAGGTGGATTTCATGTGGCGCTTGAGCGGCTGGGTGGGGAGTGCGTCTTCGCCGCAGAGATTCGGCCGCACCTGCAAACAATCTACGCCAGAAATTTCGGAGTGACTGCAGTCGGGGATATTAGGGAAGTCATGCCAGCCGACGTGCCTGCGCACGAGGTGCTCTGCGCGGGATTTCCCTGTCAGTCCTTTTCCAAGGCTGGTGACCAAGCTGGGTTCAACTGTTCCCGCCAAGGGACGCTCTTTTTTGACGTTGTGGCTATCCTGAAAGAGAAGCGCCCGCGACATTTTATCCTTGAGAACGTCCCCAACCTCCTAAAGCATGACGGAGGCAACACGTTCCAACGCATCAAGAAGGAACTGGAGAAATTGGGTTATGCAGTGGATGAGGCAAAGCTCTCGCCCCACCACTTCGGCATCCCGCAGATCAGAGAACGAGTGTATATCGTGGGGCGACTGGAATCCCTGGATGGCTTTAAGTGGCCGGAAAAGGAAAACCACTCCACCAGCATTACACATGTGCTGGAGCATTTCCCGGCCGATGCGAAGACGCTCTCGCAGAAGACGCTTCACTGCCTGACAGTATGGAACCGCTTTCTCGAGTTGTGCCCGAAGGACGTAGCCTTGCCTTCCTTCCCCGTCTGGTCCATGGAGTTTGGGGCCACCTATCCCTTCGAGAGCACCACGCCCTTCGGCGAGCGTGCACGCTTGGGGGGCAGCGCCTTGAACGGCTATCTAGGTACTCATGGCATAGCACTTGCGAAGCTGCCGCCCGATGAACAATGGAAGGCGCTGCCCAGCCACGCGCGTACGCTGCAAGCGGAATTTCCCAAATGGAAGAAGGATTTTATCCGCTCTAACCGGAAATTCTACGCGGATAATCGGCATTGGATTGACCCTTGGCTACCGATGGTCAAGCCCTTCGTGTCGAGCCACCAAAAATTCGAGTGGAATGCACAGGGAGGTAATCGAAATCTGTGGGATTACGTCATCCAATTTCGCGCCTCAGGGGTACGGGTTAAGCGGCCCATCACGGCTCCCAGCCTTGTGGCGATGACTGATACGCAAGTACCCATCATCGCATGGCAGAAGCGCTACATGACGCCTCGCGAGTGCGCAAAACTTCAGAGCTTGGGTGAACTCAAGCACCTGCCGGAACCACAAGGACGAGCGTTCGAGGCCCTTGGCAACGCCGTGAATGCCAAGGTCGTCGAGAAAATTGCCCGTTTGCTGCTTCGTCACGACACCCTTTCGCCCGCTCAGGCGCCACCTCCTGAACTGCTCCCCCTTCTTGAACCGGCATAGCCATGAATATGACTGAACCAGTCGCCCCCACCATTAATATTCGGCCCGAAGTGAACATGCTTTCGGTGTTAAAACACCTCAATTACAAGGCCTGGTTCGCCGTCGCAGAATTTGTTGATAACAGCATTCAGAGCCATATTGCAAACATAGATGCACTGCGGGCGCAGGAAGGGCCACATTTCAAGCTGCGAATCCGGGTCCGCTTGGACCCAGAACTCTCTATGATTGAAATTACCGATAACGCGGCCGGCATCTTCATAGGAGACTTCGCCCGGGCCTTCCGGCCAGCAGAGATTCCGCTTGACCGGACCGGGTTATCGGAGTTCGGCATGGGCATGAAGGCGGCAGCATGCTGGTTTTCTGACCTGTGGAGCGTGCGCACGAAGGCTCTTGGGGAATCCGTCGAACGCACTGTGCGCTTTGACATTGGCGCCATCGTCAGCAACCGCACAGAAACGCTTGGGGTCGAGGAACGTCCAGCGGCTCCCGGCGAGCACTACACAATCGTTACTCTGGAGAAGCTCGGAGCGAAGTTCCCGCAGGCGCGGACCCAGAAGAAACTCAGGGAGCACCTTTCCAGCATCTACCGTGTGTTCCTGCGCAGGGGAGACATAGAACTGCTCTGGGATCGAGACGCCGACCCCCTTAGCTATACCGGCGCCGCCATCCTCGAAGCAACGCCCGCTGCCTCGCCTGATGCACCGTCTATGGAATGGCGAAAGGCGGTCGATATCGATTTCGGGGAGGGAAAGCGCATCCATGGCTTTGCAGCCTTGCGCGCGGAGGGGTCCACGACGCACGCGGGCTTCGCACTGTTTCGCCGGAACCGGTTGATTGTCGGTAGCGATGACGAACCCTTCCGGCCCTTGGAGATTTTCGGCAACGCCAACAGCTACCGATTCCAGCGCTTGTTCGGGGAGTTGCACGTTGAGGGCTTCGAGGTCTCTCACACCAAGGACGGCTTCAAGTGGGACGAGCATGAGCAGGATGTACTCGACAAGCTCCGCAACGCAGTCGAGGACGAGCCGATGAATCTCCTTCGTCAGGCGGAGCAGCACCGTGCCCGGCCTTCGCGGACAGTCATAACGACCGTCGCCGATACGGCGACGGTCAGTGTCACAAAGGCGTTGGAACGTACAGCCGGCCCCGTACTGAGCGGCGAGCCCGTCCCTCAGGAGTTGGTGCAGGTTGCCCCGCCGACCCCGCCGGCGCTAGACGTAGCACCAGTATCACAGCGTAGCGTGGAAATTTTGGTGGACGGCAGCCGTTGGGTCATTAATCTGCGCATGACACTTGACCCGAATGTCGCTGACTGGCTACGCTTTTCGGACCAGACCACGTCTGACCTATTCGAAGAACTCGAGGAGCACCGGATTACGGTGGACGTTTCACTGGCACACCCCTTCGTTGAGCGCTTCATTGGTCCCGAAAACGGCAACACGGAACTCATTCTACGTTTCGCCACAGCCATCTCCGTAGCACTGGTGCGCATGCAGCGAGGTGGCACCTCTGCAGCGGTTCCTCTCCATTGGATTAACAAGCTCCTGCGGGAGACCCTTTCAGGCTCACTCCCATGACCGTTACCATAGAAGAACTGTCAGGCATAGAACCCGACCTGCGCTGGATGCCCAGGCAGGGGGACGTTACGGCCGACTTTCTAAAGCGGAAGGTTCTCGCTGGGGAGGCAAGCGAGGAGGCTCTTCACACTGTGGCGTTCGAAGCTCACCGGATACTCGGTCGCTGCGTACCCCCCAAAGATCCTGACGCCGAGGCAACCGGCCTTGTAGTAGGCTACGTGCAGAGCGGAAAAACCCTGTCTTTTACCACCCTTACAGCCCTCGCTAGGGACAACGGATTTGGCGTGGTTATCCTCATCGCTGGTACCATCGACAACTTGAAGTCACAGTCCGAGGATCGCTTAAAGCAGGACTTGGCGATATCCGACGAGCCTGGACAGCCATGGGTGCTAGTTGACAACCCCGCGCCGCACAACAGTGGCTTCGAGGCGTTGAAGCTGCAACTCGGCCGCTGGCGCTCACCGTCGGTGAGCCAGAGAAAGAAGAAGACCATCCTCATCACGGTGCTCAAGCAACATCAGCGACTGGCAAATCTCGTAGAATGCCTCCGCCACAGGTCTATCAACCTCCATGGCGTGCCCTGTCTTGTCATTGATGACGAGGCAGACCAAGCGAGCCTGAATAATTGCGCCGCCAAGAACAAAAAGACGAACCAAAACAACTTGAGCGCCAACTACAGGGAAGTCACCAACCTGAAAGCGGTGCTGCCCCACCATACATACATCCAATACACGGCCACGCCGCAAGCGCCACTGCTCATTGCTCTCGCCGACATCCTTTCGCCAGATTTCGCCGAAACGCTCACTCCAGGGCAGGGGTACGTTGGCGGGGATACACTATTCGCTAATGGCTCGCGTTACGCAAAAGCCATCCCGTCAGCTGAGGCGGTAGCCACGGCAGCGAGCTATCCGACGGCACCACCGTCGTTGATGGACGCCCTGCGTGTTTTTTTGCTGGGTGCATGTGCGCACGCGTTGGCCGAGCAGAATTCGAACCGGACCATGATGGTGCATCCGTCCCAGCAAACTGCTCCGCACACGCAATATCTCGACTGGATACGAACGCCGCTACGGGAATGGAAGTCATGGCTGTCTGACCCCGTGTTGCGTGCCACACTCCAGGAGCAATTCGTCGTCACGCATGCCGACCTTATGATTACCGTCGGCGAGAAGCTGCCAGGCTTGGACGTGCTGTTCGTGAAAATGGATGAGGTGCTCGACACAGTTATGGTTCGCGAGGTCAATTCAACGGGAAAGGGTGCCGCGCCGATTCGCTGGGGCGATAACGAATACTGGATACTGGTTGGTGGACAGAAACTCGATCGAGGATACACGGTGAAGGGGCTCACCGTCACCTACATGCCGCGCCCGCTCGGCGTAGGTAACGCCGACAACATCCAGCAGCGTGCTCGGTTTTACGGCTACAAAGCGGGCTACCTCGGATATTGCCGCGTGTATGTCCGGACGGAGGTGAAGACCGCATTTGAGTCCTACATAGAACACGAGGACTTCATCCGCAGCGAATTGGAGGGCATGCGGGGCCAGCCACTCAAAGAATGGAAACGAAAGTTTATCCTCGCGGACCGTCTTCAACCGACGCGGCGGAGCATCATGGGTATCGGGTTGGATGAGGTGGCGGCAGCTGACTGGCTGCACCCGAAAGCAGCCCACGTAAACCGGACGGCTGTTGCCCACAACCGAAGGGTGTTCGATGATTTCGTTGGACAACTCCGCAACCGCTTTGAGGAATCGCTCGCGCATGAAGTGGCTCCGGACCGCTACCTCGACAAGCGCAAGAACTCGCCGCGCAACAAGCTTTTCGAAGCGGTTCCGTTAATAGATGCCTATGAGCAGCTACTTTCTGCCGTTCAACTAGGCACTCCCGAGGATGCGACCGAGCGCACGGCTATGCTCGTGGTCCTGGGGCGACTGCTGGCGGAAAGTCCAACTGAGATTTGCGATGTCTTCCTTGTCGGGGACCTCCAGCCGCAAAACCGCTCACTTCGAAAGCAGTCCATCAACCAGGTGTTCATGGGCAAATCCCCAAACACTCCCGATCGCGCACTGCTCAAATACTGTGGGGACCGGGAGCTTCACTCTGAGGAACGCGTCACACTTCACCTACGCTGTTTCGAATTTCTCAAGTCGGCGATACCCGTCGGTCCTGAGGATGCTAGCTCTGACGTGCCTTGGTTTGCCATACATATCCCGGACAACCTGAAGAAGCGCATCTTGCTTCAGTCCGAGACCTGAGCATGGACGGTATGAGCATTTGGGAGAAGTTCGAGGCCCTAGAACATGACACAAGTAGTGGTTTGGCTCTGTCAGCTCTGTCGTTGCCGAGCGCTGGTGCGCATTACCTTGCGAAGGGCAGTGCGGGCGAACCTATCCTACTACTGAGGGTCCAGAAACGTCGCGTGCCACGCATTCCGCTTGGTCTTCGCCATGTACAAGTTGAGTTTGAGGTGGAATGTGCCGTCAACGACCGGGAATCTGCCGATAGTTACGTCACGGCAACGTTCTGTCGTGCGGTTTGCGACCCAACAGCGCCGGGCTTGCATGCGCTGTTCATCCATGCGCTGGCGGGGGCCGTGGAGGGCTTGCCGCCCAATCTGACGCCCGGAGAGGTCGACGGGTTCTTCGAGGGCGCCGTTGAACTATTCCGTTCGTTCTCATCACCCGCGAAGACATCTGTTTTGGGCTTGTGGGGCGAATTACTCGTAATCATAGCCGCTCCGAGCAGGGATGTACTCGTAACAGGGTGGCATGTAACCCCCGAGGAGACCTTCGATTTCGCATTCCCCGGCGCCCACTTGGAAGTCAAGACGACCGCCCGCCCAAACCGCCAACATGATTTCGCCCTGACACAGTTGCGGGGAGAGTTAGTGCCGACGTTCGTCGCAAGCATCGTGGTGGAACAAAGTGATGCAGGGGAAAACGTCTTCGAGTTGGCCTACGCACTTCAGGATAGCTTGACGCCGCACAATCGCGCCAAGCTGTGGCGGTTGTTAGCCCAGTCTGTCGGTAGCGAGGCGGAAGGGGCGGGAGATATTCGTTACCTGCGGACTGCCGCCTTAAACTCGTTGCGGTTTTACGATGCTTCGACCTTGCCCGCACCGGAGATTTTCGCACCAGCAACCCTGTGCATCTCAAACGTACGGTTCAGCCTCGACCTTGACCGAGTGCCATCTCTCCCAGTGTTCGTGCCGAACGAAGTTTGGTCGATGGTTGGCGTTGAAAATAGATGCTGATAGGGGAACTTCGTTCAGGATGAACTCTTAGTCAATGGCCGGTATGCTGTGGTTGGCGTGGCGATATGTTCAGTCCTTGCCTGCGCCGCAGCAATACGCCCGCACATCTACAGCGCACAGATCAAGAAGCGGCTGGAGAAGCGCTTCAAAGATCCGGCTGCCCCGCTACGTCTGGTGGCCTTCTTCCAAGCCGTCAAGATCATCCTGACCAAGCGCGAGATCAGTGCCCAGAAGCGCACCGTCGAGGAACGCGAACTGGCAATCCGCCAGATCATCGGCTCGGCGGTGGTGTCGGAGGAAGTTGTCGATATCTTCGATGCGGTGGGGCTGGACAAGCCGAATATCGGCATCCTCGACGACAACTTCCTCGCCGAAGTGCGCAATCTTCCGGAGCGAAATCTGGCGGTCGAACTGCTGGAACGGCTGCTCGAAGGCGAGATCAAGTCACGCTTTGCCGGCAACGTGGTGCAGTCGAAGAAATTCTCCGAACTGTTGAGCGACGTCATCAAGCGTTATCAGAACCGCGCCATTGAAACCGCACAGGTGATCGAAGAATTGATCGAGATGGCGAAGAAGTTCCGCGAGGTGGCCGGGCGCGGGGAGGAGCTCGGGTTGAGCGAAGACGAGATCAGATTCTATGATGCACTGGCTGATAACGAGTCGGCGGTGCGTGAGTTGTCGGACGAGACTTTGAAGAAGGTCGCCCATGAACTGACCGAGAATCTGCGCGCGAATTTGAGCGTCGATTGGTCGCAACGGGAGAGCGTGCGGGCCAAGCTGCGGTTGATGGTCAAACGGATTCTGCGGAAATACAAGTACCCGCCGGATCAGCAGGATGCGGCGGTGACGCTTGTGCTGCAGCAGGCGGAGGCTTTGGGTGAAGCTTGGACAGTGAGCTAGTCCAAACTGGCTGGAGCTTTTCCTTGCATCCTGTTCCTGGTTGCGGAATTACCTGGCTTGCCGGCGTTGGAATTCTTCCATAAAACCAGCAAGTTCCTCAACCGCCGCAAGCGTCAGGCCGTTGTAAATGGACGCTCGAATGCCACCGATCGCGCGATGCCCGGCAAGGCCGGAAAAGCCCGCCGCCAGCGCCTCGGCAATGAACAGTTTGTCCAATTCCGGGGTAGCCAGGTTGAAAGCGGCATTCATCACGGAGCGATCCCTAGGCTCGGCACGGCCGCGATAAAAGCCATCGCTTCCATCGAGCAGGCGATAAATGAGTTGCGCCTTATTCTGATTAATCTCGTCCATCCGCGCCAGGCCACCGATTTCGTTGATCAGCCAACGCGTTACCAGCAGGACGACGTAGATGGCGAATACCGGCGGCGTGTTGAAGTTGGAATGCGCCTGAGTGTGACTGCGGAAATCAAGGAACCCAGGCAGATCGGTCGGTGCATCCTTGAGCATCTCATCGCGAATCAGAACCACGGTGACTCCGGCTGGTCCGATGTTTTTCTGGGCGTGAGCATAAATCAGGGAAAACCGTTCGGCCGCACAAGGCTTCGACAGGAAATCCGACGACATGTCACACACCCTTGGCACGTCGTCGCGGCCCGGCACCCGATGGAACTGGAGCCCCTCGACCGTTTCATTCGAAACATAGTGCAGGTAAGGAGCATCCGGCGAGAAGGGAAGCTCTTCGTCGCGCGGCAGACACCGGAAGCCGTCTGCTTGGCCGCTCCAGAGCACACGAACCGGCCCTTGACGCTGAGCTTCAGGGAGGGACTTGCCGCTCCAGTAGCCGGTGTGCAGGTAGTCTGCCGGATGCGTTTTTCCGCGGAGCAAGGTCATCGGGATCATCGAGAATTGTTGCGTCGCTCCACCTTGCAGGAACAGCACGTGATAATCACCGGAGAGACCCAATAATGTCCGGATATTGTTTTCCAGTTCGGTGACGACAGCGGCGAACCAGTCCGAGCGGTGACTGATACCGAGCACCGACAGGCCAATTTCAGGAACCTCGATAATCGATTCCCGGGCCTGCAGCAAAACGCTTTCCGGCAAAACGCCGGGGCCGCCGGAAAAATTCAGGCGATTAAGAGGCTTCATCATTTCGCCGCCGTCAGGCGGAAAAGATAATCCCGGAAAGCGTTTTTGACCTTCAGCATATGCGGCTGCTTGTAGGGGAACTGGTGTTCCGGGTCCATGGCGTGCACCACCATGGCATGGTCGATTTCGAACACCAGGAGCTGGCCGTCAGGGGTTTCTGCACAATCGATGCACAGATAGTCGAGCTTCGTGCGTTGGTAAATGGCCTCCAGGGCCAGACGGTGGCGTTGGGCAAAATCATCGAAATGTGCCATGAAATTGGCCTCTTCATCTCGTTTCCAGGCCTCCTCATACATCCCGGCATTCACGTAATGGATCATCCAGTTCGAAGAAACGCCCATATGGCAGGCAAATGCCGCGCCATCGATCAGCGCCACGCGCATTTTTCGGAACAGTCCGTCTTTTCCGCTGTAATCGATGAAGCGCGACATGAAGAATTCTTCTTCATCAACCCGGGAAAGATAATTGGCGATGGCCGCTGGATCATCAATCTTGTTCAGATCACGCCCGGCATGCGAGCCGACGGGGCGCAAAATGACCGGAAAATCACAGCCGTCAAAGAGCTCGGGAAGCCGGGCGACGCCAGACGCAATATCCAGCAATACGGCACGCGATGCCCGCAGGGTTGGCGGAATCAGCAATCCCGGCGCATCTTGCAGCAGCGCACTGGCAAGCTCGCGCCCGGTTGACGGAATATGCTGCGCGGCGTTGATGACGGGTTTCGGCCAAACGGCCAAGGCATGCTCCAGCGCACCAAGAATCTCGCGGTTTTCGTCGCATTCGCTCATGGCCACGATCAGAACGTCGTGCTCGGGAACGGGCAAGGCCAACGGCGAGTTGGTGGAATTGGGGGCGTTGCCGGAATCGGGATAAACGTAGTAGAAATCCAGATCGATATCGCTGGCTTCGAGCAAGCATTCGAGCGGCGTATTGGCCGAAAGATCACCCGGCACCATGAGCATCAGCAAACGCAATCTTGCCGGCTGTTCAGCCGCGGCGAGGTGGTAGATACGCTTCAGTTCCAGCGCCTGGGCCTGGATGGCCAAGCCCAGGTCGCGCTGGCCGACACATTGCATGGCCAGGGACAGATTCATCCACAGGTTGGCATCATCAGGACGTGCCCCAGCCACGGCCAGCATCTCCTGGCCGATGGGCAGCAAATCCGTGCCGGCAATGCTCACGCGCAGAAAAGGGGCCAGACCGATGAAAGGCGTCTCAAACTGGCTCGCGGGGTCGGGGGAAGCGAAGGTCATCAATGAATTCCAGTGTTTTAATTTTTATGGGCACCCGAGAAAGCAAGAGTCTCCATCAATTTTTTTCATCTTGTGATTTTAATATTAACCAGCAAAGAATTTGCCCCATTTTTCAGATATTCGGTGCTCGGTCAGGGTGGTGCCAATTGATCTGGCGGTTTTTGTCCGTCACCCAACATTGAGTTTGGACAAAAGCGCGACGTAAAACACGCCCCGGCCAGCGAGAGCCGTTTCGCCCTCTCCGAAGTCGCCGAACTGCTCGGAATATGTCAGTCCAACTTGGGCCCAAGGTCCAATACGATCAGCGTGCCGCCTGGTAACGAACAAATGTTCCCTTGTGATAGGTGGTGACAGTCTGCCTCAATCAGGGATTTTGAGATGAAAACAGACATTGACCGGGGTACGGCGGACGAGGATACTAAAAATTATGGGGTTGAGATTCCTGTCCTCATCCTTCAGAACCCGGAATAGATAGTACGAAAAAGCATTTCATGCTTTCACTACGGATTCTGCGCTCTGGAAAATATCGCTTTTTGCCGAAAACGACCGAAGGAGATTCCAATGGGACCCATTCAGAACTACGACGACCTGCCGATGAACTGGGTTGGCGATTGGGCGGGGCGCCGCGCTGCCCTGACCCCCCAGCGAACGGCACTGTATGACTCATTCACCGAAAAGGCTTACACCTTTCAGGAAATGAACGAGCGGGCTTGCCGGGTGGGGGCCTATCTGAACGACGTGCTGGGCCTGCGCAAAGGCGATGTGCTGACGCTGATTTGCCGCAACCGGATTGAACCCATCGATCTTTATCTGGCCTGCGGGAAATTGGGGATAATTTTGGCGCCGCTGAGCCAGCGTCTGAAAAAGCCGGAACTGGATGATCTGATGGCGCGCCTTCAGCCCAGCGTCCTGGTTCACGAAAATCAATTTGCTGAACTGATCTCTAGCTTGTCGGTGCCCTCGTCGGTTCGATCGGTGATCAACATCGATGATGACGCAAACTTTTTTGAAAACGTCATCCTGAAGACCGATCCCCGGGAGGTGAACATTCCGCTGGCGATGAATGATCGTTGCTTGTACGTCCATACGGGCGGCACGACGGCGGTGCCGAAAATCTGCATCGTGTCTTACCGGCAGATGGTCTGGAATTCGGTCGACATTCTCTTTACCGGCGTCGTCGGTTCCTTCAAAAAGGTGCTGATCACCTTTCCGTTCTTTCACATCGGCGGATGGAATACCTTCACGCCGCTTTTTCATGCGGGGCTTACCAGCGTCCTGATGCGCGAATTCAATCCCGGCCTGGTGCTTGATCTGATCCATGAAGGGCGCATCCAGAATTTCGGCGCAGTTGAAGCCATGCTGCAATTCCTGATCGCCCATCCAAAATTCGGGGAAACCGATTTTTCCCGTTTGCAGGCGATCACCACTGCCGCCGCGCCCTGCTCGAAAGCCGTGATGCAAACCTTCCTCGACAAGGGCGTTCCGATCAGCCAGACCTACGGGATGACCGAGGCCGGCCCCTCCAATTGTGCCTATATCCCCCGCTCAGATTCCATGGAAGATTTGCTCGCGAATTCAGCAAGCATCGGCACGTCCATGTTTCATTGCGATTCCAGAATCATCGATCAGGAATCAGGGCGCGAAGTCAAACCCGGCGCAACAGGCGTTCTGTGCCTACGCAGTCCGCATAACTTTGACGGCTATCTCCATGACCCGGAACGGACCGCGAAAACACTTCTTGAGGACGGCTGGATTTATACCGGAGACTTGGCACTGCAGGGTCAGGACGGCTTGATTTTCATCAAGGGACGGGCCGACAACATGTTCATTTCAGGGGGAGAAAACATTTCCCCGGAGGAGATCGAAAACGCTCTGATGAAACATCCGACTGTCGCTGGAGCGATCTGTGCCGGCATTCCCGATCCAAAATGGGGACAAGCACCCGTTGCGCTCGTGATTTTTCACCGTGGCAAGAGTGCCGACGAAGATGAACTCAAAGCCTTCTGCCGGAACTCTTTAGCCGATTACAAGGTTCCCAGGCAAATCCGTCCAGTTACCGAATTGCCGCTGACCAGCGTTGGAAAACTGAACCGGAATGCCGCCGCCGCCTTGTTTTCCTGAGAGGCTGTGAAAAATTCATTTCAGCCTATGCTACCTACTCGTCACCCCGGCGAAGGCGACCGAAGGAAGTGCAGAGCCCGTGGTCCAGTTCGTCTATCTGATTGTTTTCATGAATATTAGAGGTACGCACTGGCTCTGCATTTCCTTCGGTCAGATTCCGGCCTTCGCCGGAATGACGGTCTTGGATGGTTGTCCCAATTAATTCACAGCCTCTGAGTCAAACTGCAATCGTAGCGGATCATTCAAAAATGCTCCTTCGCCGCCATGACTCTACGCACCACGGTGGATGTGTTCCTGTTCCAGATGGTCGGGGAAGGTTGGCTAGGCAATCGACACCTCCGTGCCATAAGGATGGTGTCCTGAAATCATTGTAGAACATTGTAAAATCCGCCCCCTCATGATTAATGCCAAGACAGACATGCACGCCAGCGCCCCCAAACCCCTTTCTTCCTACCGCAAGTACTGGGCCAAGCGCTTTGGCGTGGCGCCCTTTCTGCCCATGTCGCGTGCCGAGATGGATGAACTCGGGTGGGATTCCTGCGACATGATTCTGGTGACCGGCGATGCCTACATCGATCACCCGAGTTTCGGCATGGCGCTAGTCGGTCGCTTGCTTGAAGCACAGGGTTTTCGTGTCGGCATCATCAGCCAGCCCGACTGGCTGTCAGCCACAGCGTTCAGGACGCTGGGCAAACCGAACCTGTTCTTTGGTGTGACGGCCGGCAATATGGATTCGATGGTCAATCGCTATACCTCGGATCGGAAAATTCGCTCGGATGATGCCTATACGCCGAATGCCGAGCCGAACAAGCGGCCGGATCGTGCCGTGGTGGTTTATGCGCAACGTTGCCGCGAAGCTTTCCCGGAGGCTAATGTAGTCATTGGCTCGATCGAAGCCAGTCTGCGCCGGATCGCCCATTACGATTACTGGTCGGACAAGGTGCGGCGTTCGGTTCTGCCCGATTCAAAAGCCGACATGCTGATCTTCGGCAGCGCCGAGCGCGCCCTTGTTGACCTGTCGCATCGCTTGGCGGCGGGCGAAAAGATTTCAGAAATTCGTGATTTGCGCGGTACCGCCTTCATGGTGCCGCGCGGCTGGTTGCCGGGTAACGATTGGTCGGAAATTGATTCGACCGACGTCGATACGCCGGGGCCGCTGATCCGTCACATTGACCCTTACGCCATGGAGCCCGAGCCGGACAAGAATGCGGTCTGTGCCACGCCGGCGCCAGGCGCCAGTCAGACGCAGGTCATCCAGTTCAAGTCGCCGATGCGGATGCCGAGGATGGATCGGGCGCGGACGGCGATTCGCCTGCCGTCCTACGAGCAGGTGGTCAATGATCCGGTGCTGTATGCCCATGCCTCGCGTACCTTTCATGTCGAATCGAATCCGGGCAACGCCCGCGCCCTGATCCAGGCGCACGGCGAGCGCGATGTGTGGCTCAATCCACCGCCAATGCCGCTGACCACGCCGGAGATGGACGGCGTCTTTGCCGCACCATTCCAGCGCAAGCCGCACCCGTCCTATGGCGAGGCGAAGATTCCGGCGTTCGACATGATCCGCTTTTCGATCAACATCATGCGCGGCTGTTTTGGCGGTTGCACCTTCTGCTCGATCACCGAGCATGAAGGGCGCATCATCCAGAGCCGTTCGGAAGAATCGATTCTCAAGGAGATTGAAGAAATCCGTGACAAGACGCCGGGCTTCACCGGCACCATCTCCGATCTCGGCGGGCCGACGGCCAACATGTACCGCCTGGCCTGCAAGGACCCGAAGATCGAGGCCTCGTGTCGCCGCCTCTCCTGTGTTTTCCCCGGTATCTGCGAGAACCTCAATACGGACCACGTGCCGCTGATCCAGCTCTATCGCAAGGCACGCGCCATCAAGGGGGTGAAACGGGTGCTCATCGGTTCCGGTTTGCGCTACGACCTTGCCGTGCGCTCGCCGGAATACGTCAAGGAACTGGTCACGCATCACGTTGGCGGTTACCTGAAAATTGCCCCGGAACATACTGAAGAAGGGCCGCTGGCGCACATGATGAAGCCGGGCATCGGCGCCTACGACGAGTTCAAGCGGCTGTTCGAGAAGTTTTCGAAGGAGGCGGGCAAGGAGCAGTATCTGATCCCGTACTTCATCGCAGCGCATCCGGGAACCAGCGACCTGGATATGCTTAATCTGGCTCTGTGGCTCAAGCAAAACAATTTCCGTCTCGATCAGGTGCAGACTTTCCTGCCGACGCCGATGGCCATTGCCACGGCGATGTATCACACGCAGCGCAATCCGCTGAAGAAAATCACGCGCAATTCGGAACTGGTTGAGACCGTACGCGGCGGGCGGCAGCGCCGCCTGCACAAGGCTTTTTTGCGCTACCACGACGCTGAAAACTGGCCTTTGCTGCGTGACGCACTCAGGCAGATGGGCCGTGCCGACCTGATCGGCAACGGCAAGAAGCACCTGATTCCGGGTTTTCAGCCGGCCGGAACGGGTTTGCACCATCAGGAAACACGTTATCCAAAAGTGTCGCCGCGTGCGCCGGGACGCTCTACGGCGAAGCCGGTCAGGAAGCGCTGATCGACCTGTCGGCAAGGCTTGCAGCCTGCTTTCCTTCGTTTTTCCTGAACTGTAAATAGTTTTTGCAGTGCAACAATCGAGGCCTTGGCTGTGCTAAAATTGCCGCCTTTTATCAAAGAGTTGCCCCACCATGTCCCGTCCTGTTCGTAACATCGCCATCATTGCCCACGTCGACCACGGCAAGACCACGCTCGTCGACAAACTGCTGCACCAGGCGGGTACTTTTTCTGCCCACCAGCATATCGCCGAACGAGTCATGGACTCGAACGACCTGGAAAAGGAGCGGGGCATCACGATTCTCGCCAAGAATCTGGCCGTCGATTATCAGGGTGTGCATATCAATATCGTCGATACGCCGGGACACGCGGACTTCGGTGGTGAGGTCGAGCGCGTGCTGTCGATGGTTGACGGTGTGTTGCTGCTGGTCGATGCCGTCGAAGGGCCGATGCCGCAGACGCGCTTCGTCACCAAGAAGGCTCTGGCGCTCGGACTCAAGCCGATTGTCGTGGTCAACAAGATCGACCGTGAAGGTGCGCGTCCGGATTGGGTGGTCGATCATACCTTTGACCTTTTCGACAAGCTCGGCGCCACCGACGAACAACTCGATTTCCCGGTGATCTACGCTTCGGCGATTAACGGCTATGCGACGCTTGATCTGGCTAAACCTTCGACTGACATGCGGCCGATGTTCGAGGCGATCCTCGAACATGTTCCGCCACCGCACGCCGACGAAATCGAGGGCCCGCTGCAACTGCAGATTTCGGCGCTCGATTATTCGACCTATGTCGGCCGTATTGGCATTGGCCGAATTCAGCGCGGTCGCCTGAAACCGGCGCAGCAGATCACCGTGATGTACGGCCAGGCCGATGCTGACGGAAAATTCGAGCACGGAAATCCGAAAACGGCAAAGATCAATCAGGTTTTCGGTTTCCGCGGCATCGAACGGGTTTCGCTGGATGAGGCGGTTGCCGGCGACATCGTGCTGGTCACCGGTGTTGAAGAACTCTCGATTGGCTGCACGATCACCGATAACGAGAAGCCCGAAGCCTTGCCGATGCTGAAAATCGACGAGCCGACGTTGAACATGACCTTCATGGTCAACAACTCGCCGTATGCCGGTACCGAAGGCAAGTTTGTCACCAGTCGCCAGATCCGCGAGCGACTGACCAAGGAATTGCTGACCAATATGGCGCTGCGCGTCGAGGAAACCAGCGATACCGACTCTTTCCTGGTTTCCGGTCGTGGCGAACTGCACCTGACCATCCTGCTTGAGACCATGCGCCGCGAGGGCTTTGAACTGGCCGTCGGTCGTCCGCGCGTGATCTACAAGATGGTCAATGGTGTGGAATGCGAACCCTACGAAATGCTCACCCTTGACGTGGAAGAAGCGCATCAGGGCGGCATCATGGAAGCGCTTGGCTACCGCAAGGGCGATCTGCAGGATATGGTTTCCGATGGTCGCGGACGCGTCCGTCTCGAATACCGGATTCCGGCGCGTGGCCTGATCGGCTTCCAGGGGGAATGCATGAACCTGACGCGTGGAACCGGCCTGATGAGCCATGTGTTTGACGAATACGCTCCGGTCAAGGGCGACATTCCGGGCCGCCGCAACGGCGTGCTGATTTCGGCAGAGCAGGGCGAGGCTGTCGCTTACGCGCTGTGGAAGCTGCAGGACCGTGGCCGCATGTTCTCGGTTCCGGGTGACCGTCTGTACGAAGGCATGGTCATCGGCATTCACTCGCGCGAGAACGATCTGGTGGTCAACCCGATCAAGGGCAAGCAACTGACCAACGTTCGTTCCTCCGGGACCGACGAAGCCGTGCGACTGGTGCCGCCGGTTGATGTGACGCTGGAGAGCGCCGTCGAGTTCATCGACGATGACGAACTGGTCGAAATCACTCCGAAGAGCATCCGCATCCGCAAGCGCTTCCTGACCGAACACGAGCGCCGTCGTGCGTCGCGTAGCGAGGGGTAAATAACCCCGGAACAGCTCCGCAGGGTGAAGCGGGGCTGAGGCAACAAGCCTGCAGGCCAATGAATACGGGCGTCTTCAGGCACTGTTCAGGGCGCTGGCAAACTGTTCTGCCTTGTCCCCGATGATCAGGTGCAGCACGCCGGGGGCGGCTGTCATGAAGGCGACAACGCCGGAGAGCCTGGCAGCAGGCTCGTCGAACTTCGCTGCGTCAGCCAGTTCAACGCGCAGGCGGGTGAAGGCGATGGCTTCCAGTTTTCGCACATTGGCGCGACCACCGAGCGCAGCCAGCATCGGACCAGCCGCTTCGCGTACCCAGTCTTCTACTTCGGCCGGTGTGGCGGCTTCGGCGGCGACTTGCTGGACGGGCGCAGCAACCGGCACCGCTTCGCCATCGGCTTCCGCGCCGGCGACCTTGAGGTAGTCCTCCATTTCGCCCTTCAGGTTTTCCGACAGCGGCCCGAAGATCGCCTGGAAGCCATTGCCTACGGTCATCACGCCCGAGGCACCGAGCGCCTTCAATCTGGCCTGATCGACCTTGGCCGGCACCTTCACGGCCACGCGCAGGCGGGTGATGCAGGCATCCAGACTGGTGATGTTGCTGCGCCCACCAAACGCCAGAACCAGGTCGCGCGCCTTGCCGTGCTTGCCTACGCTGACAACTGCCGGAGCGCCGCCGACAACCTCGTCTTCACGGCCGGGAGTCTTCAGGTTGAACTTCTGGATGACGAAGCGGAACACCGTGTAGTAGATCACCGCGTAGATCGGGCCGAGGATGAACACGTAGCCCGCGTTCTGTGCCTTGCCGCCGATCAGGTTGAACATCAGGAAGTCGATGCCGCCCTGCGAGAAGGTGAAGCCCATGTGCATTTGCAGCGTGTTGGCAACGAACTGTGCCGAAGCCGCCAGACAGGCGTGGATGAAATAAAGGACCGGGGCCACGAAGAGGAAGGCGAACTCGATCGGTTCGGTGATGCCGGTGAGGAACGAGGTCAGCGCAGCGGAGACCATGATGCCGCCGACGGCCACCTTGTTTTCCGGCTTGGCGCAGTGCCAGATGGCGATGGCCGCTGCCGGCAGGCCGAACATCTTGAACAGGAAGGCGCCGGAGAGGATGCCGGCGGTCGGGTCGCCGGCGAAGAAGCGGTTGATGTCGCCGCTCACCACTTTGCCGGAGGCATCGGTGAAGGCGCCCATTTCGAAGAAGAAAGGCACGTTCCAGATGTGGTGCAGGCCGAAGGGAATCAGCAGACGTTCGATGAAACCATAGACGGTCGCCGCCGTCCGCGGATCACTGACTGCGGCCCAGTGCGAGAAGGCCTTGATGGCGCCGCCGATCGGTGGCCAGACGACGGAAAGAATGGCGCCCAGCGCAATGGCGCCGACGGCGGTGACAATCGGCACGAAGCGCTTGCCGCCAAAGAAGCCGAGGTAGGACGGTAGCGCGATGCGGAAGAAGCGGTTGAACATGTAGGCCGCCAGGCCGCCGGCCAGGATGCCGCCGAAGACGCCGGTCTGGATCGAGGGCATGCCGAGGATGATGTCGGGCTTGATGCCCATCAGTCCGGCCATGACGCCGAGGGTCACCGTCATCACCAGGAAGCCGATGGTCGCGGCGATGGCCGACACCCCGTCATTTTCGGTAAAGCCGAGCGCCACGCCGATGGCGAAGATCAGCGGCAGGTTGCCGAAGATCACGTCGCCGGAGTTTTTCATCAGTGACAGGATGGCCAGCGCGAGTTCGTTGCTGGTGTGGAAGTCGGTGGCGCCGATACCCAGCAGCAGGCCAGCCACAGGCAGCACGGCCACCGGCAGCATCAGCGCCTTGCCGATTTTCTGCAGGACGGCAAAAGAATTCTGGAACATGGTTGGAATCTCCTGAAGGTGGCTAGTAGTCAGTCAACGTGAAACTGGTGGATAGTCGTCATTCCGGCGAAGGCCGGAATCCAGAGGTGCACCACTGGCTCTGCATTTCCTTCGGTCAGATTCCGGGTCAAGCCCGGAATGACGGTGTTATCCATAGATTTCAGCATGACTGACTCCCAAAATTAATCGGCGAATGCAGCCAGTCGCGCACGCACTTCGCTGGCGGTGCCCATTTGAATGACTTCTTGTGCCAGTAACTGGCACTCGGCGAGCGAAAGTCGTTTGACCAGGGCCTTGATTGCCGGGATCGCCGGGACCGAAACCGACAGTTCATCGACACCGAGGCCGATCAATACCGGCACGGCCATGGTGTCGGAAGCCATGCCGCCGCACACGCCGACCCACTTGCCATGCTTGCGTGCGCCTTCACAGGTCAGGGCGATCATCTTCAGTACCGCCGGATGCAGGCCGTCGGCCTTCTTGGCCAGCTTGGGATGGCCGCGGTCCATGGCCAGCGTGTACTGGGTCAGGTCGTTGGTGCCGATCGAGAAGAAATCAGCCTCGCGGGCGAACTGCTCGGCCATCACCGCCGCCGAAGGCACCTCGATCATCACCCCGACTTTCACTTCGGTGCGGCCGCTGGCGGTCTGTTCCTCGGCGAGGATGGCGGCAAGGATCGCCTTCGACTCGCGCAACTCTTCAAGCGTGGCGATCATCGGGAACATGATGTGCAGCTTGGCCAGCCGGGCCGTGCGCAGGATCGCGCGCAGCTGGGTGCGGAACATTTCCGGCTGGTCGAGACTGACGCGCACGCCGCGCAAACCAAGGAACGGGTTGTCTTCCTTGGGCAGCGGCAGGTAGGGCAGGGGCTTGTCGCCGCCAACATCCAGGGTGCGAATGACCAGCGTGCGCTCGGGACCGAGCGCGGCGGCCACGGCGCAGTAGGCGGCGGCCTGTTCTTCCTCGTCGGGCGCCGTTTCGCGCTCGTCGAAGAGGAACTCGGAACGTAGCAGGCCGACGCCTTCAGCACCGTTGGCCACGCCTTCGATCGCGTCCTCGGCGTTGCGCACGTTGGCCACCACTTCGATGCGCTGGCCGTCTGTCGTTACTGCCGGGGCGCTGGCGCCGGCCAGTTCTTCTGCGCGTTTGGCGGACTGGCGGGCCACGCGTTCATAGGCCTGGGTGATTTCGGCTGCGCTCGGATTGCGCTGCAGAATCCCCTTCGAGCCGTCGAGCACGACCAGCATGCCCTCCTCCAGCGCCAGCGCGCCTTCGTCGATGCCGCAAATGGCCGGAATGCCGAACGAGCGGGCGAGAATCGCCACGTGACTGGTGGCGCCGCCGGTTGTGGTGCAGAAACCGAGCAGCTTGCTGCGGTCGAAGGAGGCCGTATCGGACGGCGTCAGTTCTTCGGCAATCAGGATCGAGCCTTCGGGCACCACGATCTGCGCATGCTTGACTCCGGCCAGCAGCGACAGAACACGGCGGCCGACATCGCGGATGTCGTTGGCGCGTTCGCGCAGCAGGGCGTTATTGACGCCTTCCAGCGCTTCGAGGCGACGCGCATATTCGGTGAAGGCGGCGCGCCAGGCAAAACCGGCGCTCCGGCCCTGGTGGCCTTGGTTGAGCCCCTTGATCGCCAGGTCCACCAGGTCGGGGTCTTCCAGCAGTTCCTGGTGCGCGTCGAGAATCTGCGCCTTGGCCGGATCGGCAAGCTGGCTCTTGAGCGCTTCGATCTGTGCTCGCGCTTCATGCAGCGCGGCGTCGAGCTTGCTGCGCTCCTGGGTCGGCGTGCCACCGGTTTCGGCAACCTCGATCGCTTGCAGGCGGTATTGCACGATGCGCCCGACCGCCAGGCCGGGCGAAGCTGAAACGCCGACCAACTCATTGGCCGATGCGGCAATGGCGCGTACTGGAGCAACGCCGGCAGTAGCCTCTGGCCCTGCGCCGGGTTTCTCGCCACAGCCCTCGGCGAGCAACGCCGAAATCTTGCGCATGGCCTCGTTGGCGTCAGGGCCGGTGGCCTTGACCCGGATGGCGTCGCCGAGCTTGGTCGCCAGCCCCATCAGTGCCACCACGGATTTCGCGTTGGCTTCGTCCGTACCTCGCAACAGGCGGATGTCGGACTTGAATTTCTTGGCTTCGGCCGCCAGCACCGCCGCCGGGCGGGCGTGCAGGCCGGAGGGATTGGGCAGGCTGACCGCCTCGCCGGTGAGGGCGTCGCCCGCAACGACTTCGACGGCGGCGCCTGCTGCCGCCAGTTCCAGCGTCAACACCACCGACTTGCCGGCGACCACGAGGCCGCTGGCCGGAATGAAGCGGGTAACCTTTTCGACGTTGGCGATCAGGATCTGCGTCAGCAGGCACGGTGCCTTGCGCGCGACAAGATCGACGTCGAAACTGATCAGCGTCTGGCCGACTTCCACCTGATCGCCCTGGCGCACCTTCGGCGTGAAACCCTCGCCCTTGAGCATCACCGTATCGATGCCGATATGCAGCAGCACCTCGATGCCCTGCGCGGTGGAGATGGTCAGCGCGTGATGCGCCTTGTGCAGTTGCGTCACGGTACCGGCCACCGGCGAAAGCAGGACGCCGGACGTCGGATCGAGCGAAACACCGTCGCCGACCATTTTCTGGGCAAACACCGGATCGGGTACCGTTGCCAGCGGAACCAGCACACCGGAGAGCGGGGCGACCAGTTCGAGTCGGTTCGTGGGGTCGGGCATTGATCACCTCCAAAATTGGTTCAAATCTTGTTTGGGTCAGCCCGGCGTCAGACTGCGGGAAGCAATTCATCAGGAAGGACAGTGAATTCGAGGTAACGTTCGTGAGCATCCAGCAGACCGTCCACAGGGGTCAATCAACGGATAGCCGGCGAGAGGCCTTGAGATAGCCGGGCTTTTTCCATGGAGCAAGGTCATCGACAACCGAAATTTTGCATGACCCGGAATGTTTTGTTAACTTGGAGATCGACGCTGAAAGGAGAATCAAGACACCCATGAATGCCAACCCGGAACCGACCACCGACAAGTCCGGTGAATCCCTCACTGCCCAGCGCTTCCAGATGCTTGAGGAAATCGCCCGTGAACTGGCCGGCGACATAATCTTTCCCACCTGCTTCGACGCCGCTTTCCGCCTGCGCAAGGAACTGCAGAATGCCGATCTGCCCATTTCGCGCATGGGCCAGCATCGTTGGCGTCGAACCCCTGGTCGCCAACAAGCTGATGCAGTTGGCCAATTCCGCCCTCTATAAAACCGACGGCACGCCGGCGCGGGATCTCAAGGCCGCCATCAACCGCCTTGGCGTTGATCTGGTGCGCACCACCGCACTGGCCATTGCCATGCGCCAACTGATGCGCTCCAAGGACATGGCGATTTTCAGCGAACTCACACACGCGCTCTGGATCCATTCCCTGAAAACTGCGGCGACCGCCCGCATCCTGGCCGGACCGGTGCACGAACTGGGGACCTTTTACATGCTTTACCGCGCCGCCAAGTACCCGGAATTACGCGTCCGTCCGGACACGGTGAAATACCTCATCATGCAGTGGCACTAAGGCATCGGGGTTACGCTGCTCAATTCCCTCGGCATGCCCGGGCAAATCGTCAACGCCACCATCGATCACGACCAGCCACGGGCCGCACCGGAAACGGTGCAGACGCTGGCAGACATCGTTTATGTCGCCAATATTCTTTCCGGAACCCATTCCGAATGGCGGCATCAGGACTTTGATCAGGATGCCGGCGAAATAGACACCGTCCGCCGTCACTTCGGCGACCTCCTGCCGGAAATCGAGGCCGCCAGTCATGAAATGCAGGGCGTATTCGCCTAGCGCTCGGCGCAACAGAATGAAGGTTTCGCGACGGCTGCCTGGCTGACCCCGGAATGACGGGGGTTTTATACGCAAGATTCAAGTTGACTGACTACCAGGGCAGAACCGGAAGAACAATCCCGCGAAAAGAGACATGGGCAGGAAACTGCCAGATCAAGTAAGTCACGCATCAAGAATCCTTCGTACCTTCTTGAATCAATGCCGATTACGGGCGCTTTCACTGATGACTAAAGTTTCTTAATGAGATATAATTTTCACATAAGGTAACTAGCCACTCCTTTTTTGGAGCTTCGATGAGAATCAACACGATTGAATCATTACCCGCTGTGTCGCTTGAATGGACGATTCAGTGATGGATTGCTTTCAATACACGCCAAGTTGCGGTCAATGATCCCTAGAGATTAACTAACCATGCCATCGTGCAGCAAAAGAAATAAATACCAGTAAAGGAAAATCCATGGAAAGCCTACCCTTAGAGCGTGAAACTGCATTTCAGCTCAAGTTTGCCGGCAAGTTGACGCGTGAGTTTTACCGGGAACTGGAAGACAGGGTAATCGACGCCATGCGACGCTACAAGAAACTGGAAGTTGACCTTTCGGAGGTCATCGAAATCGATCTTTGCGGTCTGCATCTGGTTGGCTTACTGGTCAGCGCCGGGGTGATTGTTGCCACTTCGGCCGTCGTCGAGCAAGCATCGAAGAACTTGCTGGGAACGCTCAATGCGGCCGCCCTTGGTCGTGCCAAGAGAAGTGAACGGGCGGCCATGAGCAGCCTGCCTGAGAGTGAATTGCACACGAACTAAGGGTTTCCCGGACCTGGACGGAGCCGCATTCGCGGCCCAGGAATATGAACTTACGCGGCTGCGGGGTCGGGGAAAAATCCCTGGCCGCTCCCACGCCTCATGCGGTACGCTTCAATCTCCCTGCTCTGCCTTGCGCAATTCGATGCTGAATTCGCCCACCGTTCCCGAAAGCCCGTCCCTATGCGCTCACTCCCTCTCGCCGGCATCCGCGTGCTGGACCTCACGCGACTGTTGCCAGGACCGTTTGCCACCCTGCATCTGGCCGATCTTGGCGCCGACGTGATCAAGATCGAAGACACCGGTGCTGGCGACTACGCGCGGACAGCGGGCTCTGGCCACGGTGTCATCAACTATTTCCAACTGATCAATCGCAACAAACGCAGCCTGAGCCTGGACCTCAAGCAGGCGGCCGGGGTCGAGGTGTTCATGCGCCTTGCCGCTAGCGCCGATGTCATCATCGAAAGCTTTCGCCCAGGCGTCGTTGACAAGCTTGGCATCGGCTACGCGGCTGTCGCCGCGCTCAACCCGCGCATCGTTTATTGCGCGATCACCGGCTACGGACAGGACGGGCCGTACCGGGAGCGCGCCGGCCATGACCTGAATTACCTCGGCTACTGTGGTCTGCTCGACCAGATCGGCGTCGCCGGCGGCGCGCCTGCCG
Organism: Propionivibrio sp.; assembly: GCF_049316945.1. GTDB lineage: Bacteria > Pseudomonadota > Gammaproteobacteria > Burkholderiales > Rhodocyclaceae > Propionivibrio. The sequence continues at coordinate 58,594 of NZ_JBMOJE010000008.1, forward strand.
TGCCGAATTTCCAGATCGGCGACCTGCTCGGCGGAACAATGACCGCCCTGGTCGGCGTCCTCGCCGCGATCGTCGATGCCCGCGCCAGCGGCCACGGCCGCTATGTGGACGTGGCGATGACTGACGCCGTTTTCGCGCATACCCTCTTTCCGCTGCTGACCGTGCTCGGCCGGGGTCACGTGCAGGAGCGCGGTGCCGACGTTTTGTCCGGCGGCATGCCCGGCTACGGCGTTTACGCGACGAGCGACGGACGCTACTTCGCCGTCAGCGCCATGGAGGCGAAATTCTGGCAAATGCTGTGCGAGACCATCGACCGCCCCGACCTGAGGCCGTTCGCCTTTGCCACCGGCGCCGAGGGCCAGCGCATCCGTCGTGAACTGGAAACAGTCTTTGCGCAACGCACGTTCGCCGCATGGACTGCCGTATTCGAGCACGTTGACTGCTGCGTCACGCCGGTGCTGCATCTTGAGGAAAGCCTCGAAAACGAACAGATCCTGGCACGCGGGATGGTCGTCGAGGTCGATGGCGTCAAGCAATTCGCGCCACCTTACAAGATCAGCGAGATGCCGTTCGAAGTCCGCCTTCCAGCCCCGGCGGCCGGCGAGCATAGCGAGGACATCCTGCGCGAGGCCGGTTTAAGTGCCGACGAGATCGCCCGCCTGCGCACGCTGAAAGTGATCTGATCCCGTCCGGCGCTGACGGCCTGAGGGATCATCGCAGTTCGCTACCGAACTGACGAATGCGCAAAGTAAACCCATCCCCGGGGCGTATTACTTTAGTATTGGTATAGAATGAAAATCTTGGGAATAACTGTAAGATTTCGTAATGTTCAAAATGAATCTGCCCTTCACTCAAGTTGAATTCCCTTTTTCACAGGGCGTTTTTCGTGATAAATTTTGTTGAGCATTGCTAAAGGCAGGATGTCATGACTTCCCCCAATTCACTGTTCAACGAAGAATCAGGCAATCATCCCTTGCCCACCGACGAGCGCGAGATTGCCGCCGTCCTGTGCGCTGCGTTGCGTTGTCATGAGGAGCATCCTTATTTTTCCGAGCGCTATGGTGAGCGCGGCGAAGCGTTCATACGTTCCGACGGCGGCTATCTGGCAACACTGGCCGATCATCCCCAAAGCTACGTGAACGATCAGGTGACGTGGCTGGCTGGCGTGCTGGCCAACCGCGGCATGCCGCGCTGGCCGATGGAAGCGCATCTCGACTTCCTCTGTGATGAATTGAACGCCGCCGTGCCCGCGCGCGCCCCTGATTATCTCAAGCTGCGGCACGCCGCTCAGTTGTTGCGTGAGCAGCGGCAGGCCCGGATCGCCCAGGCCGATTTCGATGCGCTGGTGGCCGCCTTCGAGTCAGCGTCAGGCGGTTGCCTCAAAGGTGCCGGCGGGCTTGTCGTCGCCGCCGTTTGTGATGAATGCTGCGGGCTGCCCGAGGCCGTACCCAGCCTGATCGGCTGGCTCAGTGACCCTGATCGTTTCCCGCCGCAGTGGTGTGCCGCCGTCACGGATACGCTGGCCCGCGCCAGCGCTGTCGCAGATCAAAAGCGAGGAGGCTGACCGTGACAGTCGCTCTGGATACTTCTTCATCCATCGGAGAATTCTGCTACCAGACCTATCTGGAAAAGCTGCTCGCCGGCGACCGCCATCACTGTGCTGACCTCGTGCAGGAGCGGCTGCGGCAAGGCGTTACGCTGAAGGCCGTTTATCTCGACCTCATCCAGCGGGCGATGTACGAGGTCGGAACCCTTTGGGAAAGAAACGCGGTCTCGATAGCGGCGGAACACCTGGCCTCGGCTACCACCGAGCTATTGCTGGCACAGATCTACCCGCAGCTCTTTGCGCAACCGCACAAGAATCTGCGCGCCATCATCGCCTGCGTGCCGCGTGAGTATCACCAGATCGGCGCGCGCATGGTCGCCGACTTCTTCGAACTGCATGGCTGGCACGGCTTTTCCCTTGGCGCCAATACGCCCACCGCAGCGCTGATCAGCATGATCCGCGAGCGCGATCCGGACGTCGTCGGCCTTTCCATGAGCCTGCTGTTCAACCGTCCACATCTTGAAAGCATGCTGGCTGAGATCAACCGCGAGTTTCCGACGCTCGAACTGTTTCTCGGCGGACGCGCCTTCAGTGGCGACGGTGCCGGCAAGCAGGCCCGCGAGGAATTGATGCAGCGCTATCCGCAGCTCGTTTATTTTGCTTCGCTGAATGAACTTGAAAGCTATCTGACCAGTGGCTGATATCCCCTCTGAGGCCTCAAATTTCTCGGCCCTGAATGGCCAAGCCATCGATGGCATCGTCTGGCACGAAGCGCCGCTGGTGCTGCTGCAACTGAACGCTGCCGACCGGGTGGTTAACTGTAATCCCTACGCGCTGCAACTCACCGACATGAATCTGGTCGGGATGGCGCTTGACCAGGTCTTCCTCGACTTCTCGCCGAAGCCGGCGCCCTTGGACGTGCGCGCCATGACGGCAGCCAAGTACCCAACGCGCTTCATGTTGCCAACGGTGACCGGTCTGCCGGCCAACCTGCTGTTCCGCTTCATCGCCACGCCGTCCGGCGAGGTGCTGGCCATCGGCTGGCACGATATGCCCGAAGTGACGAATTTGCAGAAGCAACTGATCGATCTGAACAACGAGCTCAATTACGTTACCCGTGCGGCATTGAAGGATGCGCAATTCGAGCTCGAAAGGCAGACCGCCAAACACCTGAGCATTCTCGAATCGGCGGGTGAGGGGATTTTCAGCCTGGACGCCGAAGGCCGCCCCAGCTTCGTCAATCCAGTGGCTGCCACCACGCTGGGTTATAGCCCGGAAGAACTGATCGGAAAATCCACCTATGCCGACTGGCATGGCCAGCACCCCGATGGCCGGCCCAATGCCGAGGCGGAAAGTCCAATCAAGAGAACCCTGACGCACGGCATTGCCCATACCACCGACGACGATTTTTTCAAGCGCAAGGATGGCGGCTTCATTCCGGTGGCCTTTACCTCCAGCCCGATCATCGACCATCGCAAGGTGGTCGGCGCCGTGGTGACGTTTCGCGACAATACCGAGCGCAAGCAGAACGAAGTCGCCCTGCGGCTCTCCGCCAGCGTCTTCGCCAACAGTTACGAAGGCATCATGATCACCGATGCGGACAACGTCACCATCGACGTCAATCCCGCCTTTTCCCGCATCGCCGGCTACAGCCGCGAGGAAATTCTGGGCCAGAACCCGCGCCTGCTCAGTTCCGGCCGCCAGGGGCCCGAGTTCTACGCCCGCATGTGGCAGTCCTTGCGCGAGCATGACTTCTGGCAAGGCGAGATATGGAACCGCCGCAGGAACGGCGAGTTTTATGCCGAGATGCTCTCCATCTCGGTCGTGCGCGACAACAGCGGCCGCTTGCTGCACTACATTGGCGTCTTCTCCGACATCACCCATCTCAAGGCACACGAGGCCGAACTCAACCGCATTGCCCATTACGACATGCTGACCGGCATCCCCAATCGCCGGCTGCTCGCCGACCGTCTGGATCAAGCCATCGTTCGCGCCCGCCGCAGCGGCAAGCCGATGGCCGTCTGCTACCTCGACCTGGATGGCTTCAAGGTCATCAACGACATGCACGGACATGAAGCCGGCGACCAGTTGCTGATCGCGCTGGCCACCCGCATGAAAGAGGCTCTGCGCGAAGGCGACACGCTGGCCCGGGTCGGCGGCGACGAGTTCGTCGCCGTGCTCAGCGACCTGGCCGATGTCGCCGCCAGCGTACCGATGCTCAGCCGCCTGCTTGCCGCTGCTGCCCAGCCGGTGCTTCTTGGCGAACTGGAACTTGAGGTTTCAGCCAGTGTCGGCGTCAGCTTCTTCCCGCAGGAGGAAGACGCGGACGCGGATTTATTGCTACGCCAGGCCGACCAGGCCATGTATCAGGCCAAGCTGGCAGGAAAGAACCGTTACCACGTTTTCGACGCCGAGCAGGATCGTACCCTGCGCGGCCACAACGAGAGTCTGGAGCGCATCCGCCTCGCCCTCGCCGCACACGAATTCGTGCTCTATTACCAGCCCAAGGTGAACATGCGCACGGGGACGGTGATCGGCGCCGAAGCGCTGATCCGCTGGCAGCACCCGGAAAGAGGTCTGCTCGCCCCGGCCATGTTCCTGCCGACGATCGAGAACCATCCGCTGGCCATTGAAGTCGGCGAGTGGGTGATTGACACGGCCCTGACCCAGATGGCCCGGTGGCAAGACGCCGGACTGAACATTCCGGTCAGCGTCAATGTCGGCGCCCGCCAGTTGCAGCAGGCGGAGTTTGCCGAGCGCCTGCGCGCCCTGCTGGCGGCGCATCCGGGCGTCAGTCCGGGTAACCTGGAACTGGAGGTGCTGGAGACCAGCGCACTGGAAGACCTGGCCGGCGTATCCCAGGTCATCAAGTACTGCTGTGATATCGGGGTGCGGTGCGCCCTCGATGACTTCGGCACCGGCTATTCCTCGCTGACCTACCTGAAACGCCTGCCGGTCACCCAGCTCAAGATTGACCAGAGCTTTGTCCGCGACATGCTCGACGACCCGGATGACCTGGCCATTCTGGAAGGTGTGCTGGGTCTGGCCATCGCCTTCCGCCGCCAGGTCATCGCCGAAGGCGTGGAGACCGTGGAACATGGCGAGATGCTGCTGCAACTCGGCTGCGAACTGGCGCAGGGCTACGGCATCGCACGCCCCATGCCGGCCGCCGATTTTCCTGGCTGGGCGGCCGACTGGCATCCCGATCCGGCCTGGGGCGATCGGCCTGCCGTCAACCGTGACGATTTGCCGCTACTCTTTGCCGGCGTCGAGCATCGCGCCTGGATCAATGCCATTGATCTCCATTTGAACGGCCACAGTGAAGCCCCGCCGCTTGATCACCACGAGTGCCGCTTCGGTACCTGGCTGTATAGCGACGGCCAGACCCGCCATGGTACGCAATCAGCCTTCCATTTCATTGAACTGATACACCGCCAGGTGCATAAGCTGGCGGCAGAACTGCTGGAACTCCATGCAGCCAACCGGAGCGCCGAGGCGCTGGCCAGACTGGGCGAACTGCATAAGCTGCGCGACGCCTTGCGTGCTCAGTTGAAGTTGCTGCTGCAGGAAAGCGCACGCTAGGAAAAACCGGCCTGCAAGGCAGACAGGACGGGCATCTTGCAACACGATGCGCTGCAAGCCAATGTTCATGCGGTTGTTGCGGCATGCATCGCCACGATGGCGCACTGACGCCATCACAGACCGATGCATGTCAAACTTCCACGCTAAAATCCAGAGGCACGAACGTTAAACCTAAAAACCGCAGTTCAAACCACGGCGACACGGAGGGCACAGCGAAAAGCCTCAGCATTTCAGGATTGCATGGCTCACCCAAAGGGTGATTAATGAAAACATTGCAAGTCATTGTTTTTTCGCTGTGTTCGTCGTGTCCGCTGTGGTTAACTGCTTTTTTCAGGTTAAATTTCACTGCAGCGCCGAGCCACCAGATCATCCGCAATATAGGCGTGAACGATGCTGTCGAAGTCCTTGTCGCCTTTGAAACCGAGTGCATGGGCGCGCTTCATGTCCCAGCTTCCAGGCCAACTGCCGATAATCCGCTGCACGACGGGATCGCTTTCCCAGCGGATCTTGCTGACTGCCGCTTGACCGGAAATGCGGCCGAGTGTTTCGACCATTTCACCGACCGACACGCTCACGCCGGGCAGGTTCAGCACACGGTTCTGGACGAAAGCTTCGGCGCCGAGATCGTGCGCAAAAACCAGGTTTTCGACCGCCTGACGCGGTGACAGCAGCCATAGCCGGGTATCCGCCGTCACCGGGCAGACCGTCTCTTCGTTATTCAGCGGCTCGCGGATGATGCCGCTGGCGAAGGAAGAAGCGGCCTTGTTGGGTTTGCCGGGACGCACGGAAATCGTCGGCAAGCGCAGGCAGCGTCCATCGATGAAACCTTTGCGGCTGTATTCGGACAACAGCAGTTCGGCGATTGCCTTCTCGATGCCATACGACGACTGCGGATTGAGCGCCGTCTCATCCTGAACCACGGCGGGCAAATCGCCGCCATAGACCGCCACCGAACTGGTGAACAGCACTTTGGGGCAATGCCCGAGGCGGCGACAGGTCTCGAACAGAAGACGGGCGGCATCGATGTTGATGCGCATGCCGAGATCGAAGTCGGCTTCCGCTTGGCTGCTGACCACCGCCGCCAGATGGAAAATGGACACAGTTTGCGCGTCGACGACGCGGCTCAGCGCCTGCGGGTCGGCGATGTCGCCGGTAACGACCGTCACCCGCGGATCGGAAAAGCCATCGGCAGGAACCACATCGAACAGCACCAGGCTGTCGATTTTCTCCTCGACACCCTTGGCGTTCTTGAGTTTGCCCAATTGCAGCAGCTTCCTGGCCAGGCGCCGACCGAGGAAGCCGGCACCGCCGGTAATCAGAACTTTCATAGCATTTCCTTCATCCAGACCAGTCCGTCCTCGGTTTTACCGCGCGGGCGATACTCGCAGCCGACCCAGCCGTTGTAGCCCAGTTCATCGAGAAGACGGAACAGATGGCGGTAATTGACTTCGCCCTCGTCGGGTTCGTGACGGTCGGGAACGCTGGCGATCTGGATGTGCCCGACACCTGCGAAGTTGTTCTTCAAGGTCATGGAAAGGTCGCCCTCGACAATCTGGGCGTGATAAAAGTCCATCTGCACCTTGAGGTTGGCAGCACCGATCTCGGCACAAATGGCATGCGCTTCGGCCTGGGTGTTGAGGAAATAACCGGGAATGTCCCGCGTGTTGATCGGCTCGATGACCAGCGTCAGGTTTTTTTCGGCCAGCGCCTTGGCGGCATACCAGATGTTTTCGACAAACACCGCCCGATGCCATTCGCGGTCGGCGCCTTCCGGCAGCAAGCCAGCCATGGCGTGAATAGTCGGCGTTCCCATTGACAGCGCATATTCGAGGGACTTGGCCACACCGGCACGGAATTCTTCTTCGCGCCCCGGAATCGAGGCAATCCCGCGCTCGCCCTCAGTCCAGTTTCCTGGAGGCATGTTGAAGAGCGCGCTCTTCAATCCTGCTTCCTGCAGCCAGCGCGTGACATCGGCAACCGGATAGTCATAGGGAAACAGGAATTCGACGGCGACAAAACCAGCTTTCGCGGCGGCGGCAAAGCGTTCCTGAAACGGAACCTCGTTGAACATCATGGTCAGGTTGGCAGCGAATCTTGGCATGGTAATCCCCTCTGAAATCGAGTATATAAACGCTCTTGAGTTCCCTGGCCGGCTCAAAGGCTGTGAGAAAAAAATGCATAAACACCCACCGCAGAGGCGCTAAGGCGCAGAGGTTTCGCAGAGAAAACCTTTAACAAATGGGGTTTCCTTTGCGTTTTCTCTGCGCCTTTGCGGTGGATTCTTGATATTTTCACAGGCTCTCAGAAAGTCGGCTCCAGGCCTTGAGGAAGAAATCCGGTGTGCCGAAATTACCCGATTTGAGCGCCAGCGCCAAGGGCCGTTCGCCGGACTCGCGCGTGATGGCCACCGTCCACGGCACGCCGGGATCGATCTCCGGACCGATGCGCAAGCCGGTAATTCCGAGCGCACTGACCACGGCGCCGGAAGTCTCTCCCCCGGCGACGATCAGTTGCCCGACGCCCTGAGCAAGCAATCCCCTGGCGATGGCCGCCAGCGCCTCTTCGACCAGCCTGCCGGCCTGCGCAGTACCCAGTTGCGCCTGCGCGGTCTTGACCGACTCCGGCGTCGCCGTGGCATAGAACAGCAGCGGCCCATCGTGAATACGGCTGGCCGACCAATCCAGCGCCGCACTGACCCTGCTGCTGTCGCGCGCCAGTTCAAGCGGATCGATGCGGAAGGACGGATGAACCGCTTGCATGGCCGCCACCTGACCTTGCGTGGCGAGCGAGCAACTCCCGGAGATGACGGCGCGCAAACCTCCCGTCGGCGGCAAGACATCAGCCACCCGGTCGTCGGCCAGCACGCCGGCGCGCCGGAAATTCTGCGGCAAGCCGAGGGCGATGCCGGAACCGGCCGTTACCAACGGCATATCGGCACAGGCGGCACCGATGCTCATCAGATCGTTATTGGACAGGGCATCGACCACGGCAATATTGCAGCCTTCCGCCTCCAGTGCCTTGAAGCGGGCACGAATGGCCGCTTCGCCCTGGCGCACGACGGCGTAATCCAATAAACCGGCCTTGCCCCTTATCTGGGCTTGCAACACGCGAACCAGATTGGCGTCGGTCATCGGCGTCAAGGGATGGTGTCGCATGCCCGAATCGGACAACAGCAGATCGCCGACAAACAGGTGGCCCTTGTAGATCGTCCGGCCATTGGCCGGGAAAGCCGGGCAGGCAATGGTGAAAGCGCTGCCCAGCGCGCTCAGCAGGGCTTCGGCAACGGGACCGATGTTGCCTTTGGCGGTTGAATCGAAGGTCGAACAGTATTTGAAGTAGAACTGACGGCAGCCGGCCTGCTGCAACCAGCGCAGCGCGGCGAGCGATTCGGCGACCGCTGCAGCGGTCGGTACCGTGCGCGACTTCAGAGCGATGACGACAGCGTCAACATCGTTGCCAATCGGCTCTTGCGGAATCCCGATCATTTGCACCGTGCGCATGCCGGCCTTGACCAGCATGCCGGCAAGGTCGGTGGCGCCGGTAAAATCGTCGGCGATGCAGCCCAGCAGGACAGTCATGACGTGCTCCTGATATTAATGCATCCATGGAAGCCACAAAAACAGGCGTTCTACAGCCATATATTCCACAGACCGTTTAAATACGCCACTCTCCAGAGGCATATCTTGTAGATCGTTTATCCATGAGCCATGCAGCGCTTCTGTATTCTGAAATTCATTCTGAATAGCCATGAAAAAGCCCCCGGGAAAATGGAATCTCCGGGGGCTTTTCGATGCAGCTTGCAGCAAAACTTACATGCGCTCGATCATCGCGTCGCCAAACTCCGAGCACGAAACCTCGGTGGCGCCTTCCATCAAGCGGGCAAAGTCGTAGGTCACGACCTTGTCACCAATGGCGGCTTCCATGGACTTGACGATCAGGTCAGCCGCTTCCAGCCAGCCGAGGTGACGCAACATCATTTCGGCGGAGAGTATCAGCGAACCTGGATTAACCTTGTCCAGTCCGGCGTACTTCGGTGCCGTTCCGTGCGTGGCTTCAAAGCAGGCGTATTTGTCGGAGATATTGGCGCCCGGCGCAATGCCGATACCGCCAACCTGTGCAGCCAGCGCGTCGGAGATGTAATCGCCGTTCAGGTTAAGCGTGGCAATCACGTCGTACTCGGCCGGACGGAGCAGGATCTGCTGCAGGAAAGCGTCGGCAATGGCGTCCTTGATGATGATTCCGTTGGGCAGCTTGAGCCACGGACCGCCGTCGATCTCGACACCGCCAAACTCGTTCTTGGCCAGTGCGTAGGCCCAGTCACGGAAGCCACCTTCGGTGAACTTCATGATGTTGCCCTTGTGCACGATGGTTACCGACTTGCGCTTGTTGGTGATCGCATAATTGATCGCGGCGCGCACCAGACGCTCGGTGCCTTCCTGGGAAACCGGCTTGATGCCGATACCCGAGGTTCCCGGAAAACGGATCTTCGTGACGCCCATCTCAGTCTGGAGAAATCTGATGAGCTTCTTGCAGGCCTCTGTGCCAGCCTGCCACTCGACACCGGCGTAAATGTCTTCGGTGTTCTCGCGGTAGATGATCATGTCGATCAGTTCCGGATGCTTGACCGGCGAGGGGACGCCCTTGAAATAATGTATCGGACGCACGCACTGGTACAGGTCGAGTTCCTGACGCAAGGCCACGTTCAGCGAACGGATGCCGCCGCCGACCGGCGTCGTCATCGGGCCCTTGATCGAAACGGAGTATTCCTTGAGCGCAGCGAATGTCTCGGCCGACAGCCAGATGTCAGAACCGTACATCTTGGTCGATTTTTCACCGGCATAGACTTCCATCCAGTGAATCTTTTTCTTGCCGCCGTAGGCCTTGGCCACTGCGGCATCGACCACCTTGATCATCACCGGGGTGATATCGACACCAATGCCGTCACCTTCAATGAAGGGAATAATCGGGTTATCCGGAATTGCCTGGCCGGGAACAATTTTCTGGCCGCCCTGCGGAATCTTGATCAAACTTTTGCTCATTTCTACTCCATATATGTGATTTGGTACTACCCTGGTCGCGTGCCCGCTCAGTCGCCCAATAGCCTGCTTTGCATTTGCCGCAGAACTGAAAACCAATCAACGTAGCGTACCTTGGACATTGGAAAACGCTGCCTGCAACAGGTACAGCGCACAATTATGGCGGAAAACCTTGCTCTTCGCCAGCACTCGATAATTCTCTTTTGTCATACAACCTCGTGCTGCAGTTAGTGCTACAATTTTTGCTCTTACTACTCACGGCCAATGAAGATGGACATCTCCTCAGACAAGAACCCCCTGGCCCTGCTCATTGCCAAAACGATGATCGACGGCTTCAACCGCCACTACCAGCTTATCCGCCACTATGGACAACACGCGAAGGAACTCTTTGAAGCCGGTGACTGGAAGGGCGTCCAGAACGCCGTAAGCGAACGCATCCACGCTTACGATAATCGGGCAAAAGAATACGCCAAGATCCTCGAAGAAGAATACGGTGCCAATTCGCTCGACGACGATTCCTGGCAGAAGGTCAAACTGCTCTACATTGGCCAGTTAATCAACCACAAGCAGCCTGAACTCGCCGAAACATTCTTCAACTCGGTCTGTTCAAGGCTCCTGCACCGGACCTATTTCCACAACGACTACATCTTTGCCCGCCCGGCGGTGTCCACCGAATACATCCTTTCCGACCCGCCCGTGTATTCAAGCTACTATCCCTTGCAACACGGAATGCGCCAGACGATCAAGCAAATCATCATCGATTTCGACTGGAAGCGCCCCTTTGAAAACCTCGACCGAGATGTCGATTTCATCCTGCGCACGACCGATAAATTTCTCGGCGGCTGGCCCAAGGCGGAATCCAATGTCCAGATTCAGGTGCTCTACTCCGCTTTTTACCGGAACAAGGGCGCTTATATTTTTGGCAAGGCGATCAACGGCCACGTTGTGATTGCTTTCGCTATTCCTGTCTTGCATACGCCGGATGGCAAACTGGTACTCGATACCATCCTGTTCGATACCTCGCTGATTGTTTTGCTTTTCTCGCTATCTCGCGCCTACTTCATGGTCGATATGGAGGTTCCCTCGGGTTACGTCAATTTCCTGATCAGCATCCTGCCGAACAAGCCACGTTCGGAAATCTACACCATGCTCGGTCTCGGCAAGCAAGGCAAAACAATGTTCTTCCGCGACCTGAAGGATCACCTTCGTCACTCCGAGGACAAGTTCATCATCGCTCCAGGCGTTCTCGGCATGGTCATGCTGGTCTTCACGCTTCCCTCCTATCCTTATGTATTCAAGATCATCAGGGACGTCTTTGCGCCGACGAAAGAGGTTGATCACGACACGGTCAAGGCCAAGTACCTGCTGGTCAAGAAGGTCGACCGTGTCGGCCGGATGGCCGACACGCTGGAGTTCTCGCACGTTGCCTTGCCGAAAATACGCTTTTCGGACGAACTGCTCGAAGCCTTGCACACGCACATTCCTTCACTGCTTGAAGAAGATGGCGATGATCTGGTCATCAAGCACCTCTACATTGAGCGGCGCATGACACCACTCAACATCTATCTCGACTCAGCTACACCCGAGCAGATCGACCACGCCGTGCACGAGTATGGCAATGCCATTCGGGAACTGGCCTGTGCCAATATTTTCCCCGGCGACATGCTGTGGAAGAATTTCGGCATGACGAGTTACAAGCGCGTGGTGTTCTACGACTATGACGAAATCGAATACATGACCGACTGTAATTTCCGCGTCATTCCGGAAGCACCGTATCCGGAAATGGAAATGGCCAGCGAGCCCTGGTATTCAGTCGGTAAAAACGATGTTTTTCCCGAGGAATTTGCCTCGTTCCTGCTCGGATCGCCCAAGGTTCGCGCGGCATTTCTGAAATATCACCGCTATCTGCTGAACGCCAAATTCTGGAAAGCTGCTCAGGAAAAAATCCGCTCGGGTTACGTTGAGGATTTCTTTCCCTATCCTGAAGAATTGCGTTTCTGCAACGCCTTCAAAAATGAGTGATATCGAGGAAAGTACAAAAACCGGGCAAAAAAAACCTCGCTGAATGAGCGAGGTTTTTTTTCACCATAGCCAAATTATCTCAGCTTGGTTTCCTTGTAAGAAACATGTTTGCGAACTACGGGATCGTACTTCATCATCTCCAGCTTTTCTGGCTTGGTTTTCTTGTTCTTGGTAGTGGTATAAAAGTGACCGGTACCAGCACTTGACTCAAGTTTGATCTTTTCACGCATGGCCGCAGCTCCTTGTCAGATCTCGCCGCGAGCGCGCAAATCAGCGAGCACGACGTCGATACCGTTCTTGTCGATAGTGCGCAAACCGGCGGTGGATACGCGCAGGCGAACCCAGTGGTTTTCGCTTTCAACCCAGAAACGGCGATACTGCAGATTCGGGAGGAAGCGGCGCTTCGTTCTATTGTTGGCATGGGAAACATTGTTCCCGACCATCGGGCCTTTACCCGTTACTTGGCAGACACGCGCCATGATTGTTGCTCCAATTGATCTTGGGTAGAAAGGCGGCGATTTTAGCCTAAACAGCCGGGTTGGTTCAAGCTATTTCTGCAAGCTCTGTTATAGCAAACCTCGTTCGGCGAATGACAAGGGCGGAGATTGGCCGGCCACGATGAAGTGATCGAGCACCCGAACATCAACCAAAGCCAGTGCCTGCTTGAGTTCCCGGGTCAGAAACTCGTCGGCAGACGAAGGCTCGGAAACGCCCGAAGGATGGTTGTGGGCAAGAACGACAGCGGCCGCGTTATGCCCCAAAGCCTTCTTGACGACTTCGCGTGGATAGACACTGGTCTGTGTCAGTGTCCCGCGAAACAGCTCTTCACCCGCGATCAGACGGTTTTGTGCGTCTAGCCAGAGGGCATAAAATACTTCATGCTTCAACCCGGCCAGATTCAAGCGCAGGTAATCGCGTACCGCACCCGGCGTAGCAAAGGCGCTGGCCTGCTTCATTTCCTCGGCCAGTGCGCGACGCGACATTTCCAGAACCGCCTGCAACTGGGCAAATTTGGCCGGTCCCATGCCGGGAATTAGCGAAAACTCGTTTTGAGACGCGGCAAATAGTTGATTAAGGCTGCTGAAACGCTGGATCAGATCGCGCGCCAGATCAACTGCGCTCTTCCCCTTCACTCCAACCCGCAGAAAAATTGCCAGCAATTCAGCGTCGGAAAGCGCGGCGGCGCCCTGCGCCAGCAAACGTTCGCGCGGGCGCTCATCCTTCGGCCAGTCGGTAATTGCCATGGTCTAAACTCGGTTAGAATTCCGACTCGTATTCTAACCAATTCAGTCAGGCTATCGGATCATTCGCATGGAATTCTCGGGGAAACGCATTGCCCTCGGCGTCACCGGCGGCATCGCCGCGTACAAAGCGGCCGAACTTGTTCGCTTGCTGATCAAGCAGGGTGCCACCGTGCAGGTTGCAATGACCGAGGCGGCCACCCATTTCATCACACCGGTCACTTTCCAGGCACTCTCCGGCAACCCCGTTTTCACCGATCAATGGGATCCACGTGTGGCCAACAACATGGCACACATCGACCTGTCGCGGGACGCCGACGTGCTGCTGGTCGCCCCGGCTTCGGCCGACTTCATCGCCAAGGTCGCCAACGGCCTGGCCGACGATCTGCTGAGCACCTTGACACTGGCCCGCGACTGCCCGTTACTGGTGGTTCCTGCAATGAACCGTCAGATGTGGGAAAACCCCGCAACACAACGCAACATTACCACCCTGCGCCGCGACGGTATCGCCATTCTCGGACCCGCCTGCGGCGACCAGGCGTGTGGCGAGAACGGTCTTGGCCGCATGATCGAGCCGGAAGACATCGTCGCTGAACTGATCGCCCATTTCCAGCCGAAGCTGCTCGCTGGTAAAAAGGTTCTGCTGACCGCAGGCCCGACCTTCGAGGCCATCGACCCGGTACGCGGCATTACCAACCTGTCTAGCGGCAAGATGGGCTTTGCCATGGCGCGCGCCGCACAGGAAGCCGGCGCTGAAGTCACCCTGATCTGCGGGCCAGTCAGCCAGAGCACGCCACGCGGCGTTGCTCGCATCGACGTTACCAGCGCGCTCGATATGCACACCGCCGTCATGCAGCATATTGCCGCACAGGACGTATTCATCGGCGTTGCTGCGGTTGCCGACTACCGCCCCAAGGCCGCTGCCGCCGAACACAAGATCAAGAAGGACGGTGGCGCTGCGCCGTCCATTGAGCTTGTCCAGAACCCTGACATTCTGGCCGATGTGGCAGCCCTGCACGCGCCGCCGCTATGCGTTGGTTTTGCGGCAGAAAGCCGGAATCTGGCTGAATACGCCCAGAAAAAACGCGTTGCGAAGAAGATTCCGCTGATTGTCGGCAACCTGATTCAACACGGCTTTGGCGGTGACGACAACACCCTGATCCTGTTTGACGATGAGGGCCAGTTCCCGCTGGCGCCAGCACCAAAAATTGAACTGGCGCGCCAACTGGTAGCGCGCATTGCCACCTTGCTGGAGAACCGCTGATGCACCGCATTGATATCCGCCTGCTCGACCCCCGGCTCAAAAATACACCACCGCACTATGCCACGGCCGGTTCCGCCGGTCTTGATCTGCGCGCCTGCATTGAGGCTCCGGTAAAAATCCACCCCGGCGACACCATGCTGATCCCGACCGGAATCGCCATTCATTTGTCCGACCCTGGCCTCGCGGCGATGATCCTGCCGCGCTCCGGACTGGGTCACAAACACGGCATTGTGCTCGGCAATCTGGTCGGACTGATCGACTCCGACTATCAGGGCGAAATCATGGTGTCGACCTGGAATCGCGGCCAGGAGAGCTTTACGCTCAACCCGCTTGATCGCCTGGCACAACTGGTGATTGTCCCGATCATTCAGGTTGCCTTCAACGTCGTGGACGAGTTTGACGCCAGTTTGCGTGGTGCAGGTGGTTTCGGCAGTACCGGAAAAGCCTGAACACAGGAGAAAACTGCCATGTCATACCAACAGACAATCGATATTTCAACCCGTGGCCGGGGAACGACGGAGATTACCACCGAGGTGTCAAAGATCGTCCGTGCCTCGCGCATCGAAACCGGGCTGGCGAACGTTTTTGTTCTGCACACCAGTTGCTCGGTCATCCTCACCGAAAACGCCGATCCGTCAGTACGCCGGGATCTTGAGACATTGGCCTTACGCTGGGCGCCCGACGGCGATCCCGCCTACCAGCACAACAACGAAGGCGATGACGACATGGCGGCCCACGGCAGAAACATTTTGGCGGGCAGTTCGATCAGCGTGCCGGTAAGCAAAGGCGAGCCATTACTGGGAACCTGGCAAGGCATCTATCTGTGGGAACACCGGACGCATGCTCAGCGCCGAAGCATTGTCGTTACTGTGCTCGGCTGAAGCTCTCCGACAGTTCAAACCCGCAAGTTCACCGGAACCAGCCCACGCAAGGCGTTCGCCACGAAAATGGCTGAAGCGCCCAGCAAATCTTCTCTGCTCAGAAGGCACTCGACCGCACGCCCCGTTTCCAGAAGGTGTCGGCGCATGACTCCGGGAAGCAATCCGCAACTCAGCGGGGGCGTCAGCAGCATGCCACCACGTTCGACGAAGACATTGCTGCGCGCGCCCTCGCATACTTCGCCACGCGTATTGAGAAAGATCACATCGAATACCTCAGGAGACTCTGCCAGGCAAGCCAGCGCCCGGTTGTAACGGCTACGCGCAGTCGTCTTGTGACGTATCAGATAGTCGTCGGCGTCGAGCCGCTCGTCAGCCAGAACTACCTGCCAAGGCTGGGCATCACCGGGCAGCAAAGCCCGGCTGATGTGGTAATTACCGTTATGTGCAAGGGTCAGACGAACGCGGTAAATGCCGACGGCGCAACCTGACAATTGATTGGCCAAAGCCGCAGAGATCGCCTGCACATCACACGCAAAGCCGAGCGCACGCGCCGAAGCTTGAAGCCGGCCAAGATGCAGTGCCAGAAACGGGTACTCACCACGCTCCATACGCATCGTTTCAACAAGCTCGAAACCTGGATTGAAGCCGCTGAGAAAACGTGATTTGAGGAGACATTCAGCGTATTCGCGTGCCGGAACTGAATCGATAACGATGCCGCTTCCGACACCTAGCCTCGCCCGCCCATCAGGTTCAACCTCCAGCGTACGAATGGCGACGCTGAAGCGGCAATCGCCGCCTGGTGCCAGCCAGCCCAGCGCTCCCGTATAAAGTCCGCGCTGAGCGGTCTCCAACTCGGCGATGCACTGCATGGCGCGTATCTTTGGTGCTCCGGTAATCGAGCCGCAGGGGAATAGCGCCCGAAACAGGTCAACAAGACGTACCTCTGGCAAGTCTGCCGTAACGGTTGATACCATCTGCCACAACGTCGGATAGGCTTCTATTTCGCACAGGGATTCAACCCTGACCTTACCGGGTGCCGCCAGCCGCCCCAGATCGTTGCGCAACAGATCGACGATCATGATGTTCTCGGCGCGCTCCTTCTCTGAGGCCAACAATTCGCTGCGTCTTGCCGCATCCTCTTCCGGTGTGGCGCCGCGTGGTGCGGTGCCCTTCATCGGGCGGGTTACGACTCGACCACCAATGCGCTCGAAAAACAGTTCCGGAGAAAAGGAAAGCAATACTTCTTCCGGCGAGGCGATGTAAGCACCATAACGTACCGGCTGACGCTCGCGCAGACCGGCATAGAGCGCCAGCGGATGGCCGTAGATCCTGCCCACCAGCGGGAACGTCAGGTTGATCTGGTAGCAATCGCCAGCGGTGATCCAGCGTTGGACCTGCTCGACCCTTGAGGCATGGCCTGTGGCGTCAAGTCCTGGCGCGAGTTCGGCAATACCAGCTACCCGATCCTGCTCTGGCATTCTGGCCAGGTGCTTATCAACAAAAGCACTAATAGCCTGCGGATCGAGGTGCCGGGCTTGACCGAACACCCAGCCACGCAACCTTGGGCGACCCGCGTTTGAATGTGCTACGGCAGGTTCGAAACATGCACCGAGCGCATAGTCTGCCGCCAGGGCGATCCATTCGCCATTGGCTGAGGCCGCCTCAACCGCATCAAACATTGTTTCCAAACAATTGTTGTCGCTACTATTTTCATCGAAACAGATTGTTCGGCGATATTCTGACAACAAAATGGCACAGCCACTGTCGCCGTCAAAGAGTGCGAAACGGTCGTCGACCGTTGTCATTGTTCAGTCTTGAAGGAATAAGGCAAAGCTGCAGACAGAAAGTCTGTTTACTTGCGCTTGAAATAGAATTCGAAGACCTGGTCAGCGTCGGCGTTAGCCAGCAACTGGTTTCCGGTCTGTTTCGCGAAGGCATGAAAATCCTTGACGGCGCCGGGGTCTGTCGCCAGAACACGAAGCACCTGACCGGAGGTCATTTCGGAAAGCGCTTTTTTGGTACGCAAGATCGGAAGCGGACAGTTCAGCCCCTTGACATCAAGTTCTCGATCAAACTGCATGATCAGTTCCAGAGCGAAAATAAAGGCGTATTTTAACCGCCATTCCTTTTCAACTTTGCTTCTTCGACCTGCAACTGGCGCAACTCGCGCAGTCGGGCATCGACAGCAGACTGCTCATGAAAGCTGCCATCGGTGGCCTGCTGGGCGAACTGCAATTGCTCGACCGCTTGCCCAAGTTGTCCCTGCAGCATGTAGAACTCGGCCTGCGCCCTGTGCTGCGGTAGCCGCTTGCCCAACGCGGAATAGGTTTTCGCCAGCAAGCCGTAGAGCTTGTAATCCGCGAAGTTGAGTTGCAGTTGCGAGTCAAGAAATGCAAGGGCCTGCTCGTATTGCCGCCCAGCGTAGAGCGACTCGGCATAACCATAAACAAGAGACTTCGCCTGAGGAAAGCGCTGCAGGGCATCGCGATAAATCGCCTGGGCCGCCGGCAGATCGCCGGCACTTGTCCGGATCTCGGCAGCCAGGCCGGCAATCATCGGCGACGCCACCTTCAGAGCCCTGAGCGTCTCGATCTCACGCTGCGCCGCCGGTGTATCCTTGGCTCTCATCAATGCGAAGACCAAGCCATAGCGAGCCGCCGCCGGCGAAGAATATTTCTTTTCACGCAACTGGGTTTCGAATTCACTGACCGCCTCGCGTGGCGTACCCATCAGGGCGCGTAGCTTGGCGCGCACAAGGTTGAAATCGAGGCTGCTGACTACCTGTCGGTATGGTGAACCCTGCGAGCGGTTCTGGATATCGGAAATCCGTTCGAGCGTCAGCGGGTGCGAACGCAAATAGACTGGAGCGTTGTTCTCATACAGCCGCCCTGCTTTTTGCAAACGTTCGAAGAAATCTCCCATGCCGCGCACATCAAAGCCAGCCTTGTCGAGCGATTGATAACCCAGACGATCCGCCTCACGTTCGAAATCGCGGGTATAGGCCAGTTGCGCCTGAACGACGCCGGCCTGAGCAGAGGCGATAGTCGCCATGGCGATATCCGAATTGGCGCGCGCAGCAAGAATGCCGACGGCCATGGCAATCATGCTGGGAATCGTATTCTGCTTTTCCTTGGCAATCTGGCGTGCCAGATGATTCTGTGTCACGTGCGCAATTTCGTGGGCAATCACCCCGGCCAGTTCGGACTCGGACTGTGCCGTCAGAAGGGTGCCGGTGTTCACACCGATAAAACCGCCGAACATCGCAAAGGCATTAACCGTGTTGTCGCGAATGGCAAAAAAATGAAAATCACCCGTCGGATTCGCACTGGATTCAACAAGACGTCTGCCGAGGCTATTGAGATAGTCGTTAATTTCAGGATCGTCGACGTAGCTTGGCTCGCGCAGGCGAATTTCGTTCATGATGCTTTCGCCAATCCGGCGTTCGATCTGCGGAGAGAACTCGGCACGCGCCGACTCGCCGAGGTCAGGGAGTTCGTCGGCCACTGCAAGAGAAGTCCCGGCGACTGTAACCGCTACCGCCAGAGGTAAGGCCGCACAGGCCAATCGGGTGAGCAAACTTAAAAAATTTGAGTTCATAATGCGCTGGATTACATGCGGGAAAACATCGATCCAGGGTAAATTTGTTCTACCGCCAACCCATTGATCTACCGTCATTCCGGGCTTGACCCGGAATCCAGTTCGTTGATCAAACAGGTCTTTTAACATCTTAATCAGATGGACGAATCTGGATTCCGGCTTTCGCCGGAATGACGGTGTATCGATAGGACAAATTTACCCTGGACATGGATCTATGATACCGGACTCCGGCGCCTCGTTATGTTTCCAGTTGTATCTGGCAAATTACAGGCAAAAAAAAAACCCGCCAAGGCGGGTTTTTTTAACGCAGCCAAAAAATCAGGCACGCCCAATATTCGATGCTTGCTTGCCCTTCGGGCCCTGCGTCACGTCGAAGGAAACTTTCTCGCCCTCTTTGAGGGTCTTGAATCCGCCCATGGTGATCGCGGAAAAATGCGCGAAAAGATCTTCGCTACCATCATCCGGAGTAATGAAACCGAAACCCTTGGCGTCATTGAACCACTTAACTGTACCTGTTGCCATATTGCTACATCCTTGAAAAGAGACAAGATCCGGGCATCGCCCGACGTGCATGTTTGAAATTCAACTACGACCTGAACCAAAACATGAAGTCTTTTTACGCTAGTTGTAGCGGATGCGTCAAGCATTTTAAAAATCCCGTATTGGCCAAGTGTGGTTTATGTGTAAAAAGCAGCAGAAAAAGCGGTATTGCACATTCGAAAAGACTGGTTAAAATGAACTTATGGCTAAACAGAATCAAGAAGGGTCAGTACTCGAGGCCAAACGCAGCAAACTCGCGCGACCGCCGCTTTACACGGTCCTCTTGCTCAACGACGACTTTACGCCAATGGACTTTGTTGTACTTGTGTTGCAAAAGTTTTTTTCCAAGAACCGAGAACAAGCGACACAAATAATGCTCAAAGTACATATTGAAGGGCGTGGCGTCTGCGGAATCTATCCGCGAGATGTCGCTGCCACCAAGGTCGAGCAGGTTGCGGTGTTCGCACGGGATAACCAGCATCCGCTGGCGTGCGTGATGGAGGAAAACTGAATGATTGCGCAAGAACTGGAAGTCAGCCTGCACATGGCCTTTGTCGAAGCCCGGCAAAAACGTCATGAGTTCATCACTGTCGAGCACCTTCTGCTGGCGTTGCTGGATAACCCATCAGCGGCAGAGACTTTGCGAGCCTGTGGCGGAAACATCGAACAGCTTCGCAGGGACCTGACCAAATTCATTGTTGAGCACACACCGACAGTTGGCGGCGAAGAGGATATTGACACTCAGCCGACGCTTGGCTTCCAAAGGGTTATCCAGCGTGCCATCCTGCACGTCCAGTCTTCCGGTAAAAAAGAGGTCAATGGGGCCAATGTACTGGTTGCCATTTTTGGCGAAAAAGATTCACACGCCGTCTATTACTTGCAGAAGCAGGGAATAGCGCGACTGGACGTGGTCAACTTCATTTCCCACGGCATCAGCAAGGTACCCCAAGGTGCGGCGCGCAGCGAACATGATGTTGAAACCGAGGGCGAGACTCAAAACCCGGCCGGCCCCCTGGAAAACTTCACCGTCAATCTCAATGCACTTGCCCTGCAAGGCAAGATCGACCCGCTGATCGGTCGCGAGAAAGAACTTGAGCGGGTGATCCAGACCCTTTGCCGACGACGTAAAAATAACCCGTTGCTGGCTGGCGAAGCCGGGGTTGGAAAAACTGCCATTGCCGAAGGGCTGGCTCGTCGAATCGTTGAAAATAACGTACCTGAGATTCTTGAGAAGGCGAATGTCTACGCACTGGACATGGGTGCTTTGCTGGCTGGCACAAAATATCGCGGCGACTTCGAGCAGCGCCTGAAAGGCGTTCTGAAGCAACTGAGCGAGAACCCGAATGCCATTCTTTTCATCGACGAAATCCACACGCTGATCGGTGCCGGATCGGCATCCGGCGGTACCCTGGACGCCTCCAACCTGCTCAAGCCAGCGCTATCCAACGGCCAACTCAAGTGTATCGGTGCGACAACCTACACCGAATACCGGGGCATTTTCGAGAAAGATCACGCGCTGTCACGTCGTTTCCAGAAGATTGATGTTAATGAACCTTCTATTGCCGAAACAGTTGAAATCCTCAAGGGGCTGAAATCACGCTTTGAGTCGCACCACGGCATCAAGTACTCGGCAGCGGCCTTGACCACTGCCGTCGAACTCTCGGTTCGCTTCATCCCCGACCGCCACTTGCCGGACAAGGCCATCGACGTTATTGACGAAGCCGGTGCCGCGCAGCGCATCCTGCCAAAATCCAGACAGAAAAAACTGATCGGCAAGCAGGACATTGAAGAAATCATTGCCAAGATTGCCCGCATTCCGTCAACGCATGTCTCTTCGGATGATCGCAGCGCACTGAGAAATCTCGACCGCGATCTGAAAGCCGTCGTCTTCGGTCAGGAAGCCGCGATTGATGCGCTGGCCAAGGCCATCAAGATGTCGCGCTCCGGTCTCGGCAATCCGGCCAAGCCCATCGGCAGTTTCCTTTTTTCCGGGCCCACCGGCGTTGGCAAGACGGAGGTTGCCAGACAACTCGCGTACTGCCTGGGCAACGAATTGATTCGATTCGACATGTCTGAATACATGGAGCGACACGCAGTCTCGCGCTTGATTGGTGCCCCGCCGGGTTATGTCGGTTTCGACCAGGGCGGCCAATTGACCGAAGCGGTGACCAAGAAACCTTACTGCGTTCTGCTGCTCGACGAAATTGAAAAAGCCCATCCGGACATCTACAACATCCTGCTGCAAGTCATGGATCACGGTACGCTGACCGACAACAACGGACGCAAGGCCGACTTCCGCAACGCAGTCATCATCATGACGACCAATGCCGGGCAGGAGTCCATTCAGAAATCCAGCATGGGTTTCACCAATGCCAAGCAGCCAGGCGACGAGATGGTGGAGATCAAGCGATTGTTTACACCGGAGTTCCGTAACCGGCTCGACGCCACGATTTCGTTCAAGGCACTCGACCACGAAGTCATTCTGCGTGTGGTTGACAAGTTCCTGATGCAACTGGAAGAGCAGTTGCACGAGAAGAAGGTGGAAGCCACCTTCACCGAGGCACTCAAGAGCCACCTGGCAAGCAACGGTTTTGACCCGCTGATGGGTGCACGCCCGATGGCCCGTCTGATTCAGGACACCATCCGCTCGGCACTGGCCGACGAACTCCTGTTCGGCAAGTTGGTGAGTGGCGGACATGTCACCGTCGACATCGACAAGGACGGCATGGTAAAGCTGTCTTTCGAAGAAGAGGCGGCTGAGGTCGCCTGAGATCACCAACAAAACGGCCATGCCTTACCGCATGGCCGTTTTTTATTCCGTAGTCCAGACAACATCAACGCCATGGAGAATTGCATGAGTTTCAAGACCCCCGACCTTTGCGACGCATTTGAAGGCGAAATCGGCAAGACGATTCGCGTTGTCGCGCCGATGTTCAAGCCCTATGGCGCGCGAGCTTCATTCAGTGGACGCATCGTCACACTTAAGCTGTACGAGGACAATGTGCTCGTCCGCACCTTGTTCGGCGAAGACGGCAAAGGCAAGGTACTGGTGATTGATGGTGGCGGCTCGATGCGTTGCGCGCTGGTTGGCGACCAACTGGCCTTGCTGGCGCAGAAAAACGGCTGGGAAGGCTTAATCGTTTACGGCTGCATCCGCGATTCTGCCGATATAAACACTATTGATATCGGCGTACGCGCACTGGACACCCATCCGCTGAGGAGTATCAAGAGGGGAACTGGCGAACGCGACCTGACGGTCACTTTCGGTGGGGTCAGTTTCATCCCCGGTGAGTACCTTTACGCCGACGAGGACGGGATACTGGTTTCCAGCCAGGCGCTGACCCAGTAATTGCGAAGCAAACAGCGGCCACAGAATCTTGGAGTACGACTTTACGCGCCCACAAGCGGGCTGAAACTTATTCCTGCAAATGTTTCATCATGCGAATATATTTTCGCATTGTGATAAGTAAAACATAACTCACTGTTTTATAAATACAATAAATAACTCTTATGTCTTATATAAGACTGTTGTTCCGGCGGTAAAAAGTCTCTATAATCCAATCCCATCAACTACCTGAAAAAACAATGTTTCGTTTAGAAAACAGGCTGTTTGATTTTTCGAAAATTCTGGTTAATTCTAATTTTTTTGGAGGTCTATCATGAGCACACGTGAACAACAAATCGCCGAACTTGAAAAAGACTGGGCTGAAAACCCACGCTGGAAAGGCATCAAGCGTGGCTACTCCGCCGCTGACGTCGTCCGCCTGCGCGGTTCTTTCCCGATTGAATATACCCTCGCCCGTCGCGGTGCCGAGAAGCTGTGGAACCTCGTCAATAACGAGCCTTACGTTAATTGCCTTGGCGCCCTTACCGGCGGCCAGGCCATGCAACAAGTCAAGGCCGGCGTAAAGGCCATCTACCTGTCCGGCTGGCAAGTTGCCGCTGACAACAACGGTTACGCCGCGATGTATCCGGATCAGTCGTTGTATCCCGTTGACTCCGTGCCGAAGGTTGTCGAGCGCATCAACAATACGTTCCGTCGTGCCGACGAAATCCAGTGCTCGAAGGACATTGAAGCTGGCCACAAGGACTACGTAGACTATTTCGCTCCGATCGTCGCTGACGCTGAAGCCGGTTTTGGCGGCGTGCTTAACGCCTTCGAACTGATGAAAGCCATGATCCGCGCCGGTGCCGGTGGTGTGCATTGGGAAGACCAACTGGCCTCCGTCAAGAAGTGCGGCCACATGGGCGGCAAGGTCTTGGTGCCGACGCAGGAAGCTGTGCAGAAACTGATAGCTGCACGTTTTGCTGCTGACGTCTGCGGTGTACCGACACTGGTTATCGCCCGCACCGATGCTGAAGCGGCCGACCTGCTGACCTCCGACTACGACGAAAACGACAAGCCTTTCGTCACCGGCGAGCGTACTGCCGAAGGTTTCTACAAGACCAACAAAGGTCTTGATCAAGCAATCTCGCGCGCCGTAGCCTACGCGGAGTACGCCGATCTCGTCTGGTGCGAAACCGGCACGCCTGATCTTGAGTTCGCCCGCAAGTTCGCCGAAGGTGTGCATGCCAAGTTCCCGGGCAAGATGCTCGCCTACAACTGCTCGCCGTCGTTCAACTGGAAGAAGAATCTGGACGATGCCACCATCGCCATTTTCCAGAAAGAACTCGGTCTCATGGGCTACAAGTACCAGTTCATCACCCTCGCCGGCATTCACAACATGTGGTACCACATGTTCGACCTGGCGCAGGACTACGTGAAGCGTGGCATGACGGCCTACGTCGAAAAGGTTCAGGAGCCGGAATTCGCTGCACGCGACCGTGGTTACACCTTCGTTTCGCACCAGCAGGAAGTCGGCACCGGTTACTTCGACGAAGTTACCACCGTAATCCAGGGTGGTGTCTCGTCAGTCACCGCGCTGACCGGATCGACCGAAGAAGCACAGTTCCACTAAGCAAATTCTGTTCGCCATGAGGCGGTAGAAAACAGGCCGCATCCGCAAGGATGCGGCCTTTCTTTTTGCCCCACGTAAAGCCCGAAGTATCCTGCTCAGGCAATCTCCCAATAACTCGGCCGGCTGTAGGTTTCCTTCAACAAATCAACGAGCAGCCGTACGCGTAGCGGCAGATGGCGGCGCTGCGGAAATACGGCGTAGATACCCATTGCTGGTGCCTGCCAGTCATCCAGCACCGAGCTTAGCCGCCCATCCTGCAGATCCTGTCCGACCTCCCACAGCGAACGCCACGCCAGCCCCCGACCGTCCATCGCCCATTCGTGCAGCACAGCACCATCGTTGCAGGAGAAATCACCGCCAACCTTCACGGTATCAATTGCCCCCGTCTGCGGATCGCGAAAAACCCATCCCCGCTGCTGCCCGAGAGAGAGACAGTTGTGCGCAGCCAGTGAGAGCGCCGAGTTGGTAATGCCTGACATTCGCCAAGGTGGAAGTGCCTATT
>NZ_JBMOJE010000009.1:0-81718 GCF_049316945.1 Propionivibrio sp.
TAAGTGACTGTTCTATAAGAATAATAACGCCAAGCTAGAAGAGCCGCACCCAAATCAATGTGTGGTTCAATTGTCCAAAATTCGACTCGGCATGCTGCTCGTCCGATCGTTGAGTCAATGAAAAATATTCTTGCCCTGTCTACGCCAATGAAATTCATGGTTCGCTATTGGTCTTCACTGATTCCCGACAACTATCGGGAGGACGATGGGTCGCCGTGCTGGGTGGATTATTCACTTCATCCGGCTAGCAAGCTTGGGTTGCACAACGCCTTGTTGGCCGTTCATGACCGCTTGGATATCCTGCAGGCGCACGGGGGGGACTATGAATGCGCGGTATTTGTGCTGGAGGGGGGCGGCATTGAGATGCTTACGCAGGAGAACGCGAGCGCCTTGTTTTCGGTCTTGCCCCGCGGGGAAGTGAAATGGCTTGATATTCGGGATTTTCTGCTTCCATTGCGACCCGACGATTCGTCATCGATAGAGGAAAGCGGAGGCTTGCCGATAGCAGAACAGCTCCCGCTTTTTGAGCATGTACATACGCCTTACGACGACCTTGAAGCCAGGCCGCACATCCTGGATGTCGACGTTTGATCGACACCGGGCGAGTACTGGATCGTCAAATCCTGTCCAGCTTATTACCTGCCGAATGCGTTTTCAGAAAACCCATATTGAATCCGTTTTGATCCTTTTGCCATGACTACTCTGCAGGAATTGAGTGGAACTCATCGAATAGGAAAAAAACATTGGATTGGTCTGAAATTTCAGTAAGAGTCAAGTGAGTATTCATTGCCTTCCAAGTGGTTAGCCTGAAAGTTTTCTTCCAAATGGAACGTGTAGCGTGGTCGTTCTGGAAGACAGTTCGCGCCATGCGTTGCACTTGGTACCACTCGACATAGCAGCGTTTCTACAGTTTCACACAACTTTGTGGAACGGCCAGGGTCGTACCAGGGGCGCTATGCTGATCATGCTTGGGTTTCGGATGTGGACTACATGGTCATACTCAATATTTCTGCTGAATAATATTGATCCAAGTCAGAATATTTCCGTTACTATTATGGCTTTTGTATTATCCACGTTCCATAAGACAGTTGCCGATTAAAGGAGAATGGTATGTATGTCAGCCTGAATAACGGTGTTGTCGCCGCTTTTCGTTGGGTTGTGATCGGTTTGTTGGGGGTCTTCGTTGTCGGATGTTCCAGCTATCCGCCCGCACCTTCAGCCGCCGCTTCGCCTGATTACAATTACATCATTGGACCTGGGGATAATGTAAATATTGTGGTGTGGCGTAATCCCGAGCTTTCCATGTCCGTTCCGGTGCGGCCGGACGGGAAGATTACGGCGCCTCTGGTCGAAGATCTGGTAGCGATGGGCAAGGACTCATCGACCCTGGCGCGCGACATGGAGGAGGCACTCGGCAAGTTCATTCGCGATCCGGTGGTTACGGTTATCGTTACCGGTTTTGTCGGGCCTTACAGCGAGCAGATCCGGGTGGTGGGGGAGGCGGCCAAACCGCAGACGCTTCCTTACAAGCAGAAGATGACTTTACTTGACGTCATGATCGTTGTTGGTGGAGTAACCGATTTTGCTGACGGTAACTCGACAACATTGCTGCGTACGGCCGAAGGAAACAAGCAGTACGGGGTACGCGTCGGCGATCTGATCAAACGTGGCGATGTGTCGGCCAATGTGGAAATGAAGCCGGGCGACGTGCTGATCATTCCGCGTAGCTGGTTCTGATTCAATCTCCTTTTTGTCACCGGTTGCGTCTTCGGGCGCTACCGGTTTGTTTGAAACTATTTGTGAAACCAGAATCCGATGGATGAAATAATCCGACTAGCGATGACTTTTCTGAGAGGGATGTGGAAACATCGCTGGCTTGGGCTGATCGTCGCATGGGTGGTCGGGGCAATAGGCGTGGTAACGGTAATTCGGATACCAGACAAGTACGAGGCATCGGCGCGTATTTACGTGGATACCCAGTCCATTCTCAAGCCACTGATGGCCGGCTTGGCGATTGAGCCAAATCTTGACCAGCAGATCATGATTCTGAGCCGGACACTGATCAGCCGCCCTAATGTGGAAAAGCTGATTCGCATGGCCGATCTTGATCTCAGTGTAAAATCCAAACCGGCGCAGGAAGCACTGATTGATGGCTTGATGAAGTCGCTAACCATCAAGAGCACTTCACGTGACAATCTTTATACGCTTGCCTACGACGACCAGGATCCAGAGCAGGCCAAACGGGTGGTGCAGTCGCTGGTGTCCATCTTTGTTGAATCAAGCCTCGGCGACAAGCGCAAGGATACCGATTCTGCCAAGAAATTCATTGAAGAACAGATTCATGTCTATCAGAAAAAACTGGAGGAAGGTGAAGACCGTCTGAAAGAATTCAAGCTGAAGAACCTTGCTTCGCAGTCTTCTGACGGCAAGGATTATTTCGGTCGGATGGGCGAGGTAAGTGCTGCACTCGAACAATCCAAACTTGAATTGCGCGAGGCGGAGAATTCCCGTGATGCTCTCAAGCGGCAGATCGTCGGAGAGGAGCCAGTTTTGTTGCCAGATACGCCCGAGTCAGCCGTTGGGATTTCGCTTCCCGAGATTGATGGTCGCATCGACGTCATGAAACGCAACCTTGACGGATTGCTGCAGCGTTACACCGACAAGCACCCTGACGTGGTTGGCACGCGGCGCTTGATCAAGGAACTGGAAGCACAGAAGCTGGAGGAAATTTCGGCCCGGAAAAAAGTTGCGCCCTCCAGCCCGGGTTCCCTGGTTAATAACAATCCGGTTTTTCAGCAACTCAAAGTCTCACTGGCCGAGAACGAGGCAACCGTTGCTTCGTTGCAAGTTCGGGTGGCCGAATATCAGTCGCGTTACAACAGATTGAAGGATTCGGTGAAATTGATTCCACTGATTGAGGCTCAATTTACCCAACTCAATCGGGATTACGAGATCGACAAGAAGAACTACGAAAGTCTGGTTTCACGCCGCGAGTCGGCAACGATGTCCGGAGAAATGGACGCCAGTACCGGCGGCGTTGAATTTCGCCTGATCGATCCACCGCGCGTTTCTCCACGACCTGTTTCTCCCAATCGTCTTATGCTTTTGCCATTGACCTTGGCATTGGCCCTGGCGGCAGGTCTCTTTGTGCCCTTTGCTGCAAGTCAGCTTCGCCCGGTTTTCTTTGACGCGCGTGCTCTGCGTGAGGTAACCGGACTGCCCTTGCTCGGGACGGTTTCAATGAGGACCCAAGAAGCGGACAAACTCAAGGAGAAGAAGAAACTCAAGCGATTTATTGCTGCTTTTGCATTACTTGTTGGCGTCTATGGTGCAGGGATTGCCTTCCTGTTTATTTTTTCAATGCGTCCTGCTTGAGGAAGAGCGATGAGCCTCATTGAACAAGCAGCACAAAGGCTGGAACAACTGCGCCAGGCAGGGATTGAGCTACCTTCACCGCCGGCGGAGACGATTACTGAAGCAAAGGTTGAGCAGGCGCAACCACCCGAGCATTCTGATGAATCGTTACCCCCAGCCAAGCTTGCAGCAGAGCCTGTGGCTCTGCATTCGCCGGAAATGGCGATCTCCCGTCGCGTTGAACTTGATATGGACGTGCTTTCAGCGGCCGGCATCCTGCGCCCTGATTCGCCGCGATCCAAAATGGCCGATGAATACCGGGTTATCAAACGGCCATTGATCGACAACGCGATGGGCAAGGGTGCGGCCCGGATCAAGGATGGCAATCTCATCATGATCACGAGCGCCTTGCCGGGAGAGGGAAAAACCTTTACCGCAGCCAATCTTGCCATGAGCATCGCCATGGAACTGAATAACACGGTAATGCTGGTTGACGCCGATGTGGGCAGGTCCACCTTGCTGAAGGTGATGGGTTTGCCCCCGAGTCGCGGATTGCTGGATGTTCTGGTTGATGAGTCGATTGACCTGGCGCAGGTTTTGCTGCGTACCAATGTTGAGAAGCTGACCATCCTGCCAACGGGAACAACCCATCCGCGAGCAACGGAATTGCTGGCCAGCGATGCCATGGTTCGTTTGCTGGAAGACATGGCCAGTCGCTACGCTGACCGGATCATCATTTTTGATTCCCCGCCACTTCTGGTGACCACCGAGGCCAGGATACTGGCTTCGCATATGGGGCAGGTGGTCATTGTGGTGCGGGCCGAGAGCACGGCTCATGCGGACGTCAAGCATGCGCTGACTACGATTGAAGCTTGCCCGGTAAAACTCATGCTGCTCAACCAGGGGAAAGCATCAATTCAGGATGGCTATGGTTACGGCTACGGTTATGGCTATGGTAACTAGGCGCTACACACGCATTGACCGTCAAAGGCTGATTTTGCTTGGCCTGACCATGGGTTGTGCCACATTTCCGGTTTTCGCCGTAAACTGGACGATCACGCCGACACTTGCCTTCAGCGCAACCGCGACTGACAATCTCAACCTGAGCAGCACCAATCAAGAGAGCAGTCTGATTTTCAACATCAACCCGGGAATCAATATTGCCGCTTCTGGCGGTGATCGCTTTAAACTGCGATTGGCCTACGGGATGAACAACCTGGGTTATACCAACGACCCCTCGCGAAACAACAACATACAAAATAATTTAAATGCCTCCGCGACGCTGGAGGCTGTGGAAAACTGGCTGTTCATTGATGCGAATGCAAACATTTACCAGCAGGCTATTTCCCCCTTTGGTGCTGCTCCCTTATCCTCTAGCGTTAATACCAACGTTAACAGCAACA
This sequence comes from Propionivibrio sp., assembly GCF_049316945.1. Classification (GTDB taxonomy): domain Bacteria; phylum Pseudomonadota; class Gammaproteobacteria; order Burkholderiales; family Rhodocyclaceae; genus Propionivibrio. The sequence continues at coordinate 4,758 of NZ_JBMOJE010000009.1, forward strand.
TCACGGAGACTTCGAACTATCAGATATCTCCCTATATTCGGGGTTCATTCGGCAGTTTTGCCGACTATCAGTTGCGCTACAGCCTGAGCAGTACCGGTTCGCAAGCCGGCAATGCCTATGAATCAACGACCCAGACATGGCTCGGAAGCATGGAAGGTAAAACGCGTCTGGCGAATCTTGGCTGGTCGGCTTATGTTAATTCGCAAAGCATCGATCAGGGCAATTTGCGTACTACGGAAGATAACCGGGTGAATGTTGCCCTTACCTACCAGATCACTCCCCAGTTCAATGTTTCTCTGATCGGAGGGAGAGAGGAACAGAATTTTATCAACCGTCAAAAGCAGTCGAATAGCTCTAATGGCTACGGTTTTGCATGGTCGCCGACCGAGCGTACCAAGATGGAGTTCAGGCGCGTTGATCGTTTTTTCGGACCGAGCAACACCTTCAGCTTCTCGCATCGTACGGCTCGTACGGCTTGGACAATGAGTGCGAGCAAGGAGGCGACATCAACGCAAAGTCAGGGGAGTGTGGGTCTCGGGGCTAACAACGATCTATTGGTTATTATCTTCTCAGCCGATCCTCGGTGTTCTTCTCTCCCACCTGCACAAAAGGACGCTTGTGCCAACAACCTGGCATTAAATGCTCCCGGTTCCCAATTGCAGGGAGGTTTCCAGACCAATCAGGCTGTAGTGCAGCAACTCAGGCTAATCTCGTTTGCCTTGCTCGGCGTTAGAAATACCGTGACTTTCTCGGCGACACAGAACAATACACAGAATTTGACGGCCTTTAACCAGGTGGTTCCCATTGGCAGTGGCCCAAGCCAGAATAATGTTGATCAGATCGGTGCAAGCGTCAACTGGTCGCACCAGTTGTCGCCACAGTCCACTCTTGGCGCAACAATTGCCCGCTCGAACAGCAAAGGTACCGGACTTAACAACCTGGAAACAACACAGCAAGGGATAAGTCTGAATTTTTCCACTCAGTTGGGGGCGAAAACCAATGCCGGTCTCAGTGCGCGACGGGTGTCTTCGGATGGTACAACGAACTACACCGAAAATGCTTTGACTGGTACGCTGTTCCACCAGTTTTAGCCTGCCACTATCATGTACGAATCTTTCTATGGCTTGACCAGCAAGCCTTTTCAACTCAATCCCGACCCGACTTTTTACTTCGGCAGCAAGCAGCATCGACGTGCCACGGCCTATCTCGAATATGGCCTGCACCAGAACGAAGGGTTCATCGTCGTTACGGGTGAAGTCGGGGCCGGCAAGACGACCATAGTCCGGGGCTTACTCAACAAGCTTGACTCGACAAAGGTGGTGGCGGCTCAACTTGTCAGTACGCAACTGGACGCCGAAGACACGCTGCGCATGGTGGCCGCCGCTTTTGGCGTCAAAACCAAAAATCTCGGCAAATCTGATGTTCTGTTGTCGCTCGAAGCCTTTCTCGTCGATGTGACCAGGCAAGGAAAGCGGTGCCTGCTCATCGTAGACGAAGCGCAAAATCTGACGCCGCGAGCCGTCGAGGAATTGCGCATGCTCTCGAACTTCCAGTTTGAAACGCATGCGCTGTTGCAGAGCTTTCTGATCGGACAGCCGGAATTTCGCGGCATCATGCAAAGCCCGCACATGCAACAACTGCGGCAGCGGGTAATCGCCGCCTGTCACATCGGACCAATGGCCCAAGATGAAACGCAGGCTTACGTCGAACACCGTCTCAAGTGCGCTGGCTTCAAAAGCGAGCCTTTATTTGACATCGCGGCCTACGGGGCGATCTTCAAGACTAGCGGCGGTATTCCTCGGCGAATCAACTCGTTATGCGATCGCCTCCTGTTGTCGGGGTTTCTTGCAGGCAAAAAAGAATTCACATTACGCGATGTGGAAGAAGTCTCAAAGGAACTCAGCGAAGAAACCCAAGCCCCAGCGTTTTTCTCCAAGGACAGCGTCGGTTTAACCAGTCCGGACGGTGCGGAACAACGTTTGACTGATAGTTGTATTCTTGATATCGATTTGTCCAGGCTGGAACTTACTACGAACACTGCCGACGAAGCGAGTCGGGTGATAGCAGATCTGAAAAATGGCTTGAACGATCAGCGTATTGCTCGTCTTGAGCGCAGCATGATTCGTATCGAACGCACCAGTGCAGCGACCCTCACTCTTCTTCAGCAACTCGTTACCGCCGTTCGGATGCGGCAATCAGAGAAGGAAAATCAGTCTTGAACCCTGAGCTTTGGCCTGATGAACTTGGGCCAGTTATCTGCGTCGTTGGTGCCCGCCCGAATTTCATGAAGATGGCACCGATCTTGCGCGCATTTGCCGGGCATCATCCCGCCATACCTACGATACTGGTACATACGGGCCAGCATTACGACAAGGATATGAACGATCGCTTGTTCGTCGATCTGCGTCTGCCACATCCCGATATCAACCTTGGCGTCGGTTCCGGTTCGCATGCGGTGCAGACTGCGGATGTTATGCGTGGTTTCGAACCGGTTCTCGATACCTACAAACCGTCCTGTGTGCTGGTGGTGGGTGATGTCAATTCAACCTTGGCTTGCACGCTGGTCGGAGTTAAAAGGGGTGTGCCTGTGGTGCACGTCGAGGCTGGCTTGCGCAGCTACGATCGAGGCATGCCGGAAGAAGTCAATCGCGTACTCACAGATCAGATTGCCGATCGTCTCTACACCACGGAGCGTAGCGCACTGGATAACCTGTTGCGCGAAGGTATTGCCGAGGAGCGGGTGCGTTTTGTCGGTAATGTGATGATTGACTCGTTACTATCCAATCGCGAATTTGCCCACCCGCCGGAGAAGACTATATCCGAGGCCGGTGCCAACACAACGCTTCTTGATGATCCATGTGGCTATGCTGTAGTAACCCTGCACCGCCCATCGAACGTCGATCAGGAGGAGACCTTGCGCCCGTTGCTTGCGGTGCTGCGAGAAGTGTCGGAAAAATTGCCACTCGTCTTTGCGTTGCATCCACGTACTCGTGCCAACATCGAGCGGTTCGCCTTGAACGATCTGGTTGCCAGCGAACGAATCGTTTTATTGCCTCCCCAGGGATACCTTGAAATGCTGGGATTGATGTCTGGCGCAAAACTGGTACTAACTGATTCTGGCGGTTTGCAGGAAGAGACGACGGCCCTCGGTATTCCCTGCCTGACAATCCGCGAAAATACAGAACGTCCGATTACCGTAGAACATGGCACCAACACCATGGTCGGCAGTGACCGCGCGGCCATTCTTAATGGCGTCGATGAAATACTCGCGGGTGGCGGGAAGTGCGGCCGCATTCCAGAATTCTGGGATGGTCAGGCAGCAGAACGTATCGCTGCTGATCTGGCCGAATGGCTGATCGCCCGGCATTTACAGACGCGAAAGTGAAAGGCGAGGGCATCGGGATGCGCGGCAATTCGATCACAAATGCCCTGACCATCGACGTTGAAGACTACTTTCAGGTCTCCGCGTTCGCTCCCTACATCCCCCGCGACCAATGGGAAGTGCGTGCCTGCCGCGTTGAACAAAATGTCGAGCGTATTCTGCAAATGCTCGATGGTCACGCGATGAAAGCCACATTCTTCACGCTCGGCTGGATCGCTGAACGTTACCCGCATCTTGTTCGGCGAATCGTCGATGGTGGTCACGAACTGGCGAGTCACGGTTATGGCCACCAGCGCGCCAGCGATTTGACCGAAGCCGCCTTTTTTGCCGATATCGAATCTGCCAAGAAATTGCTCGAGGATATGTCCGGCCAAGAGATCAAAGGCTATCGTGCCCCGAGCTTTTCCATTGGCGAAGGTAATCTTTGGGCCTTCGATTGCCTTGAACGAGCCGGTTATCGCTACAGTTCAAGCATCTACCCAATCCGTCACGATCACTATGGCATGCCGGATGCGCCACGCTTCGCCCATCATGTGCGCGCTGGTTTGCTCGAAGTGCCGGTGACCACCGCGCGCTTTTTTGATCGCAACTGGCCGGCAAGCGGTGGAGGTTACTTCCGCCTGATGCCCTATGCCATGTCGCGCTGGCTCCTGCAGCATGTCAATCGGACCGATCGCCAGGCGGCCGTTTTCTACTTTCATCCGTGGGAAATCGATGCCGGGCAGCCACGGATTGAAGGTGTTAATGCCAAGACCCGTTTCCGCCACTACCTGAACCTGCATAAAACTGAAGCACGTCTCGAGCGCCTGCTTGGCGATTTCAACTGGGGGCGGATGGATGAAGTTTTTCTGACCAGCAGCCTTGCCAGGCTCCCCGAAAATACGCCAGCAGTGAAATCATGAAGATGACCAATGGCGAAACAGGCAGGGCATCTGCTGCACCTTTCGCACTGACAGTCAAGCGCCTGGCGCCAGGCGATATTACAGAAGCGGCGCGTTGGGATGCCTTTGTCGCGGAGTGCGCAGGCGCAACTTTTTTCCACAAAGCCGGTTGGCAGAAGATCGTCGGCGAAGTCTTTCGCCATCAGTCGTATTTCCTCTACGCCGAGCGTGCCGGGTTTATCGAAGGCGTTCTGCCGCTGGGGCATGTAAAAAGCCTGCTCTTCGGCAATGCACTCGTTTCGCTCCCTTTTGCCGTATATGGCGGCGTGGCGGCCAGCAATTCTGAAGCGGCAGAAGCGCTGGAGCGTGAAGCCCAGTCCATCGCCAAACAACTCGAGGTCGACCACCTCGAATTGCGTAACCTCGAACCACGCCACCCGGAGTGGCCCACTCAGGATCTCTACGTCTGCTTTCGCAAGGAATTGGCGCCGGAAGTCGAGGCCAATATGCTGGCCATTCCTCGCAAGCAACGCGCCATGGTGCGAAAGGGCATCAAGAACGGTTTGCGCAGCGAGATCGACACGACGGTCGATCGTTTTTTTGCCCTGTATGCCGACAATGTTCATCGCCATGGCACGCCAGCCATGCCCAAGCGCTACTTCGAGGCGCTACTGCAGGTGTTCGGCAAGGACTGCGAGGTTCTGACCGCTGTAGACGAAGGAGGACGGCCATTAAGCAGCGTACTCAGTTTCTATTTTCGCGACGAGGTACTGCCTTACTACGCTGGTGACGATTTATCCGCCCGAGACTTGGCGGCCAATGACTTCAAATACTGGGAACTGATGCGGCGCGCCTGTGAGCGAGGGATAAAGGTGTTTGACTATGGCCGTAGCAAACAAGGCACCGGATCGTATTCCTTCAAGAAAAACTGGGGCTTTGAGCCGCAGCCGCTGTATTACGAATATTGCCTGTACAAGCACGACAGCATCCCGCAGAACAACCCGAATAACGCCAAGTACCGGCTGCTCATCGAAGCCTGGCGGCGAATGCCAATCGGCCTGGCCAACTGGCTCGGGCCGTTCATTGTTCGCAATCTGGGCTGAGAGATCCCGTGTCCAACCTCCTTTACCTCGTCCACCGTCTGCCTTATCCGCCCAACAAGGGCGACAAGGTGCGCTCCTACCATTTACTCAAGCATCTTGCAGCCAGGCACCGCGTTTTTCTGGGGACCTTTATCGATGATCCGCAGGATGAGGCTTACGTAGACAAACTGCCTCCCTTCTGTGTTGATATGCACATCGCCCGGCTTTCTCCCCCTGTGGCCAAACTTCGCAGCCTCAGCGGCCTGCTCAGCAACGAGGCACTGACGCTTCCTTACTACCGCAATGCCGGCCTGCAGGCCTGGGTTTCCTGCACGCTACGCGAACAAAATATCGACGCTGCCGTCATCTTCTCGTCAGCCATGGCACAGTATGTCCATGGTATGCAGCAGTTGCGTACCCTGGTCGACTTCGTTGATGTCGACTCGGCCAAATGGACGCAATACGCACCCAACCACCGCTGGCCGATGTCCTGGCTATACCGGCGGGAAGGCGAACGTTTGCAGACTTTCGAACGTTCGGTTGCACAGCAGGCAACACACTCGTTTTTTGTGACGGAAAACGAAGCCGAGCTTTTCTGCCGCAGTGCGCCCGAGTGCAGGGGCCGTGTTGAAGCCATGTGCAATGGCGTGGACGCTGATTTTTTCTCGCCGGAAAATATCATGATTTCTCCCTTTGCATCCGGTGAAATCCCACTGGTGTTCACCGGAGCAATGGATTACTGGCCGAATGTCGACGCAGTGACCTGGTTTACGGAAGAGATTCTGCCGCAGTTGCTGCAGCGCTGGCCGGGGTTGCGCTTCTATATTGTTGGCCGTAGTCCTGCTCCCGCGGTTCTGGCTCTCGCTAAAGAGCACATCGTTGTCACCGGAACCGTGGACGATGTTCGCCCGTATTTACAGCATGCAATTGTCGTTGTTGCACCGTTGCGCCTGGCGCGTGGGATCCAGAACAAGGTGCTCGAAGCCATGGCCATGGGCTTGCCTGTGGTGGCCTCGCAAGAATGTGCCGGAGCGATTGATGCCGTTCCAGAAAGGGATTTTCTGATTGCGGGAACTGTAGAGGATTATCTGCGTCATATTGAAGCGCTGCTGCAATCTCCAGAACGTGCTGCATTCATGGGAAAAGCAGCGCGTAAGCAGGTGCTGGCGCGCTACAGTTGGGATGCTCATCTTTCAATTATTGATCGGCATGTGGACAACTCATGTATTGATGCCGGAATGAATGAATCGGCATAAATTAAGGGGGCGCAAACACTAGCCATCGTGGTCTCCTAGGGCTGTTGTTTCTCCCTGCGATTTCCTGCTGTCAGGCTGTTCGTGATCGAAGTTGGCGCAAGCTGCAGGGCAAGCCGGTTGGGCTATCATTTTCAGTGTCAACAATTCAACATCAATGCAGTATTGCATTGGTACAAAGGCTCTACGACAGATTGATACATGTTCCAACCCACATGATCCATGGAGGTTTTCGTAGATCGTTTTAGCGCGGCGTAGCTCGACATTAATCTGATTAAAATTCACGAAAAGAAAAGAACAACCAACTTGTGCGGCATAACAGGAATATTTGATACCCAAGGCAAGCGCGAGATTGATTGTAAGGTATTGACGCGCATGAACGAATCACAACACCATCGTGGCCCGGATGAAGGAGGTTTGCATGTTGAAGCGGGCATTGGCCTAGGCCACCGGCGTCTTTCCATCATCGATCTGTCCACCGGTCAGCAGCCGCTATACAACGAAGACCAGAGCGTTTGCGTCGTTTTCAACGGCGAAATCTACAACTACCAGCAACTGATTCCCGAATTGCAGGCATTAGGCCATGTTTTCCATACGCGCAGCGATACCGAAGTCATCGTTCACGCTTGGGAAGCCTGGGGTGAGGATTGCGTCAAACGCTTCCGCGGCATGTTTGCTTTTGCTCTCTGGGACCGAAATCACCAGACACTCTTTCTGGCCCGTGATCGGCTTGGTGTAAAACCTTTGTATTACGCATTGCTGCAGGATGGCACCTTCTTGTTCGGCTCCGAATTGAAGTCTGTGCTGGCCCATGGTGGCCTGCCCAGGGAAATTGATCCCTGTGCGGTGGAAGAATATTTTGCACTAGGCTATGTGGCCGAACCACGCAGCATATTCAAAGCGGCGAAAAAGCTCCCCCCTGCACACACCTTGACCATCAGGCGGGGGCAGGCAATGCCTTTCCCTGTTGAATATTGGGATGTTCGCTTCAGTCTCGATGCAAAACTGACCGATAACGAAGCTTGTCATCAGTTGGAGGAGCGGCTTAACGAGTCGATCCGTCTGCGCATGATTTCCGAAGTCCCGCTCGGTGCCTTCCTTTCAGGTGGCGTCGATTCGAGCGCTGTGGTGGCAATGATGGCCGGATTGTCTGCGGAACCGGTCAATACTTGTTCGATCGCCTTTTCTGACCCGGCTTACAACGAGGCCGAATTTGCAAAAATTGTAGCTAATCGTTATCGCACCAACCATCACGTAGAGATGGTCCAAAGCGATGATTTTGATCTTATTGATACGCTGGCTGGCCTTTACGACGAACCCTACGCTGACAGTTCTGCCATACCCACGTACCGGGTGTGCCAACTGGCTCGCAAGCACGTCACCGTTGCCCTTTCAGGGGATGGCGGTGACGAGACTTTTGGAGGTTACCGCCGGTACCGATTGCATCTTCTGGAAGAGAAAATGCGTTCGGCAATGCCCTTGGGTTTGCGCCGGCCACTATTTGGTGCGCTCGGGCATTGGTACCCCAAGGCGAACTGGGCGCCTCGGGTATTCCGAGGGAAAACAACCTTTGAAGCCCTTGCGCGCAATTCCGTGGAAGCTTATTTCCACACCATGTCGCTAATTCGCGAACCGATGCGCAGCAAGTTGTATAGCAATGCTTTTAAGTCCGAACTCGGTGGCTATAGTGCAATCCAGGTGTTTCAGTATCACGCGGAGCGAGCCAATACCGATGATCCCCTAGCCTTGATCCAGTACATTGATACACACACGTATCTGGTGGGTGATATCAATACCAAGGTGGATCGGGCCAGCATGGCGCACTCGCTGGAAGTGCGTGAGCCACTGATGGATCACCACTTAATCGAGTGGCTTGCCACGCTGCCTTCTTCCATGAAAATGCGCGGAGGGGAAAGCAAGTTCCTGCTCAAGAAAGCGATGGAACCTCATCTCCCCAAAGACATCATGTATCGACCAAAAATGGGATTCGCTGTACCTCTGGACCGCTGGTTTCGCGGACCTCTACGCCAACGGGTACGGGACACCTTGCTGGATGGAAGAATTGTCGATTCTGGCATGTTCAATCCAGCCATAATCCACCAAATTCTTGAGCAGCATGAATCCAGAGCACGGGATCACAGCACGCCGATCTGGACCTTGCTGATGTTTGATGCTTTCCTGCGTTGCGTTATGGATGGGCAAGAGTCGCGTGAAGTCAGAGTCTTGGAAAATGCAACTATATGAAAATACTCTACCATCACCGTACGGCCTCCAAGGACGGCCAAGCCGTCCATATCGAGGAAATGATAACCGCACTACGAGGCCTTGGGCATGAAGTCAAAGTCATAGCGCCCGCCTCTGGTGACGATGAAACGCTGGGTGCTGAAGTGGGCTGGGTGCAGCGACTGAAGCGAATTTTGCCAAAGGCGTTATACGAATTATTGGAACTGGCTTATTCATTTGTCGCTTATTTCCGATTACAGCGTGCGGCCAGCGAATTCGCCCCCGATATCATTTACGAACGCTACAACCTTTTCCTTATTGCCGGCGTAATGCTCAAGTATCGCCTTTCGATTCCTTTGCTTTTAGAAGTTAATTCGCCTCTGGCTCTTGAGCGTGGTCAGTTTGGTGGTTTAGGCATGCCATGGCTGGCGAGATGGGTAGAAGGAATCGTGTGGCGAAATGCCAACTTCGTCCTTCCTGTAACGCGAGTGCTTGCCGATCACGTTGCTGCCCGGGGCGTACCGGAATCCCGCATCGCCGTCATTACCAATGGTATCAATGAAGCACATTTTGCAAGAGCCCCAAGTTCTGCTGATGCGAAGGAAGCCTTGGCCTGTAGCGGCGACCTGGTACTCGGCTTCACAGGTTTCGTCAGGGATTGGCATGGAGTTGACCGAGTGATCTGCTGGATGGCAACGAAAGATGCTCCGTTAAATGCACGATTGCTAATCGTTGGTGATGGCCCGGCACGGCTTGATCTAGAGCAATTGGCCAGCAGCCTTGCATTAGGCGAGCGCGTCAAGTTCACTGGTATTCTTCCACGTTCAAGCGTTCCCGAATATGTTGCCGCCTTCGATATCGCATTGCAGCCAGCCGTAGTTCCCTACGCATCCCCACTCAAATTGTTCGAATACCTGGCTTTGGGCAAGGCCGTGGTTGCGCCGCGTCAACCTAATATCGAGGAAGTGTTGACCGACGGAGAAAATGCTCTGCTATTCGATGCAACGGCTACTGGGGCCCTGGAAATAGCACTGACCCGGCTATGTGCTAATGAAGCGTTGCGTGCGCAAATTGCGGCTGGTGCGGCGAGCACAATCAGCAGGAATGGACTGACCTGGGATGCCAATGCCCAGCGGGTAACGGTGCTGGCCAAACAATCAATAAATTCGGGCATGCATCCAAGGCCGGCTCTCCGCTCAACACGTCCATGATCTGGCTTTTCTGCATACCCTCCAACACCTTGATGAATTTAAACCACGTGATCCTTATCGCCAAGTGCTTTCAATCTATGCAAGAAATGAAGCTGAAAAGTTTGCTGATTCCCCTATTATCAGCGCTGCTTTTCTTTCCTGATCGGGGTTGATTGTGAAAGATGGCCGTATTCGCGTTCTGCATGTTCTCCAGGCGATGGGGGTCGGCGGTATGGAAAAGCGGATTCTAAGGTTATGTTCAGGCCTCGATAGTTCCCTGTACGATGTTCACGCAGTCAGTCTTCGCATGCCGGATGGGGGAGCAATTGATTGGCCGAAAGATCGTCATCATTTCTATCCAATTGAACCGGGCCTTCATCTATTTCGCCTGTTCGGTTTGGCGAAATTGATCCGAGAAGGGCACTACGACATTGTTCATAGCCATAACTGGGCAAGCATGTTGTACGGCGTATTGGCGGGCCGACTGGCGCAAGTACCGATTGTCCTGCATGGCGAGCATGGCCTGAATAATGACGACAGGAAAGGCGTTTCATTTAAACGCGAAGCAGTGGCTACGGTGATAGCCCACATGGCGACACGCGTGGTTGCGGTTAACGAGTTCATCAAGCGGCAAGCCCAGGAAAGATGGAAACTCGCGCCTTCGAAGCTGGTCAGCATCCCCAATGGCGTAGATTTGGCCCGGTTCGTACCAGCGCCCCGGCTTCGTTCAAAAAGCAACGAATTAGTCATAGGTACCGTAGCGCGCTTTGACCCGATAAAGAATATCCCCTGCATCATTCTTGGATTCGAATTGTTTAAACATCGCAATCCGTCGCTGAAAACACGCCTTGTTCTAGTGGGTGACGGACCGCAAAAAAGCGAGATGCAGAAACTGGCCAGCAGTCTGGACTGCGCTCAGGATGTAATCTTCCCGGGGGAAACAAATACGCCGGAAGACTGGTATTCTCAATTTGACATTTACATTAATGGTTCTTTTTCCGAGGGCATGAGCAATACGATCCTCGAAGGCATGGCATGCGGGTTGCCAATCATAGCCTCGGACGTGCCGGGAAATCGAGCGTGGCTGGAGAAAACCGTCAATGCCTTTTTCTTCGAATCGGATAACCCTCGAGACCTTTGCCGTTGCCTGACTGCATTTGTTGGAAAACATGAATTACTTCGTCGGATGGGGGAAAACAACCGCAGGCGTGTAGAAAGTGAATACGACAACCGTGAATTTCTCCTTCGCTACCATCATCTCTATCAGCAGTTGCTGGGTAAATGACACATGAGAGTATTGATTCTCACGATCTGGTATCCGAATGCCGAAAATCCCATCCTGGGCACTTTTGTCCATGAACAGGCGGTGGCATTGCGTGCCTGTGGTGTCGATATCCGTATTGTCCAGCCTCTGCCGAGCACCCCGTTTCCCGTAACCTTGTTCAAGGAGTCCTACCGCAAGTTGGCGAAGACGCCCGACAAGGAGCAATACGAGGGCTTCGAAGTCCATCATCCTCGTTATGTAGCTTTGCCCCGTCACCTGCTGTTTGAACGGGCAGGCGACTGGATGTATGAAGCTATCCGCCCTACGGTGACTGGTATCTATGAAAGTTGGCCGTTCGACATTATTCATGCGCATACCACCTATCCTTGTGGCTATGCTGCCAACATGATTCGAGATCGGGATTTTCCCTCAGTCAGGGTTATTCACACGATTCATGGAACCTGCATCAGAGATGCGCCCAAGTACAACCGGAAATGTTTTGAGAAGGTACGCCAATCATTGGAAGGGGCAGATAGGGATGTATTTGTCAGCCTCGAAGGAAAAAACCTGGCCGGGGAATATACCGAGGGCTGCTGTGAGAGCAAATCCGACTACATTACAAACGGCGTAAACCCTGAAAAGTTCAGCATTAGCGAGACTGACCGTGCCGAAGTGGAACAGCTAAAAATTGCTCACAAAGATAGCTGGAATTTGCTGTTTGTTGGCAATATAAGTGAAGACAAAGGTATAAAGGATCTAATGGCTGCAATAGCCAATCTGGCAAGGAAAGGCAGAAAACAATTGCGCTTGTTTCTGATTGGCCATAATAAACTGGCAAGTTATTTAGATGACTTCTTGAAGGCTGAATCGCTTACAGAAATGGTGGTGCTGGTTGGGCCGGTGCTCCATGATCGCGTAAAAATCTGGATGACTTTTGCGGACGCTTTTATTCTACCTTCTCACTTTGAAGGCCTGCCAACGGTTCTCTTCGAGGCGCTCTATGCGGGAACACCTTCGATTTTCACACGTGTCGGTGGTGTCGGAGATATCGTTGAGGATGGACGCCACGCTTTGGTAATCCCCCCGAAATCGATTCAGGATATCGAAGCGGCCATTGTTCGGCTAATGGATTTTCCTGATTTGTGTCGTGACTTAAGCGCCCAGGGACACAAACTGATTCGTGACTATTTCACATGGCAGATCAATGCCAATCGGCAGATAGGCTTGTATGAAAAAATCATAATGGCCGACCGTAAATCAGACGAACATTCAACATGCTCGTCTAGTAGTCAATCAAATTGAAACAGATAGAAAGAAAATTTAGTTATTTCTGGCCTGAGCCGGAATGCGGTGCTGTATACGTGCTTCAACAGTGCCGTCCGCGAGGGCTCGCTCTGGTATTGAGACTCGATTGCCTCACTGGTGTAGCGATATTTTGTTCTTTGCTTTTTGTATTAACTCACAAACATGAGTAAATTCCATGCGTGACATCCTGCTTAGTGTCATTGTTTTTGGATCGTTGCCGTTCATCCTTTTCGGACCGCGTCTGGGTGCCTACATGTGGGTCTGGATGTCGATGATGAATCCGCATCGGTTGGGTTGGGGGTTCGCTCGCTATTATCCATTCGCCCAGTTAATAGCGATCGCGACTCTCGTCGGGTTTATTTTTGTCAGCAAGGAGAGGAAGCCGTTCCCGTTAAGCGCTATAACGGTGGCTTACCTTTTGTTTTTCGTGTGGATGTCGGTAACCAGCCTGTTTGCCATTGCACCTTCCGATCTGGTAATGGACCGCTGGATCTTTGTGTGCAAAATTCACCTGATGTTGCTGGTCACGCTGATGCTGATTCGTGGTCGCGATCAAATTGAGAAACTGGTCTGGGTGGTGACTCTTTCGATCGGTTTTTATGGCATCAAGGGCGGGGTGTGGACCGTGCTTACTGGGGGCGGTGACCGTGTCTGGGGGCCAGAGGGATCCATGATCGAGGATAACAACGGATTGGGACTGGCTATCGTGATGCTCATCCCTTTCATGTATTACCTCTATCAGGTGTCATCAAAACGTCTGATTCGTATCGGCGTTGCATGCAGCGGCATCGCCATGTTTTGTTCGGTTCTTGGCAGTCAGTCGCGGGGTGCTTTCCTGGCACTTTTTGCCATGGCTTTGATGTTAGCTATCAAAAGTAGGAGACCGGCTCTCATGGGTCTTTTGCTAGGCGCTGTGTTTGTTGTTGGGTTCGTCTCAATGCCCGACTCATGGAAAGCCCGGATGGGAACGATTGAGACCCACCAACAGGATAGCTCGGCCCAATCACGCTTTTACAGTTGGAATACGATGTGGAATCTGGCAGTTGACAGACCCCTGGTCGGAGGCGGATTTTTACCCGACAACGACATTGTCTATTCCTTGTATGCACCTGTCGATCGTGGCTACGAAATTTTTGAAAGGAAACCATATGTTGCGCATAGCATTTATTTTCAAGTGATTGGAGAGCATGGTTTCCTGGGTCTCTTTTTGTATCTCCTGATAGGATTTTTTGCCTGGCGCAGGGCGGGGCAACTTGCCAGGCAAACTCGCGATGATCCGGAATTTGGCACCTGGGTTCCGGTCCTGATGCGGATGACCCAAGTCAGTGTGTTGGGGTTTGCTGTCGGAGGCGCCTTTTTGTCGCTCGTCCACTTTGATTTGTCATACTACATAATTTCATATGTGATTCTCGTCGATATTACAGTGCGGGAGCACAACAGACAAAATAAGTCTGCCAAGCAGAATCTCAATAAAACGATGCATTTCGATGCGCCTTGACGGGGAATAAAATGACCAAATTGTCCGAAAAACTCCTACGAAAATACTATGCGAATAATGTCCACCCCTACCGAATTTACGAGCAACACATAGACAGGCTGCTGAAAACCTCAGATACGCTGCTAGACGCGGGTTGCGGAAGGACAGTGCCGGTTTTAAGAAACTATCTTGGCCGTGCTAATCGACTCATAGGTGTGGACTTGGTTGAATTCACCGATGTGCCTGCCGGCATAGATACCTATGCCGGCGATCTCGCCAGATTGCCACTTCCTGATTCCTGCGTTGATTTGATCATGTCACGTAGCGTTTTCGAGCACTTGACAGATCCGGAACGGGTGTATCGCGAGTTTGCGCGGGTACTTCGCCCAGGCGGGATCGCAGTGTTTTTAACGCCGAACATGTGGGATTATGGAACCATGGCTGCTCGCCTTATTCCCAACAGTTTCCACGGAAAAATTGTCAAGTATGTTGAGGGGCGTGAGGAAGAAGACACCTTTCCAATTGTTTACAAGACGAATAGCCAGTCTCAGGTCACCCGTCTTGCCGCTACCTCTGGACTCACTATTGATTCATTTCAGTACTTGAGTCAGTACCCTAACTATCTTTTGTTCAATGGCGCCCTGTTCTTCCTGGGTATGTGCTACGAAAAACTGATCAGTCGTTTCGATGCATTGAAATTTCTCCGAGGCTGGATCATGGTCACGCTGCACAAGCCTGCTGCATCGGTCTGATCATTCCGTAAGCATGACAATATAAGGTACCTCATTGAAACCATGAAATTATCAAAGGTTCACACCTCCGTAAAAGCTGAAGGGTCCGGGATCGTAAGTGATTCTGTGAATGCCACGCGGTTGGCATGGTTTTTCACGGCCCTGCTTTTCGTCATCATTCTTTTGGCTTATCGCGACCAAGTATCGCTGGTACTTCAATCATGGGAAACCATGCCTTCCCATGCCCATGGGTATGTGGTTCTTCTGGTGGTGGCCTACTTGGTTTGGGAAAAGCGCGGTGCTCTGGCTGGCGTATCCCAGGCACCTTCAAAAGGCGGCATGGCCGCGCTTGTTTTGTCGAGCCTTGCAGCACTCGCCGGCCAACTGGTCTCCGCTGCCGTGGTTGTGCAGTTCTCCGTTGTTCTCATGCTCCAGTCCGCCGTATGGGCGGTGATGGGAGACCGCTATTTCCGAATTTTGTTCGGCCCACTCAATTTCCTGTTTTTTGCCATCCCTTTCGGGCATGACGTACTGCCTACGCTCATGGACTGGACCGCCAACGCAACCGTGATCGGATTGCGTGCCAGCGGCGTTCCGGTTTTCCAAGATGGCCGGTTTTTTATCATACCCAGTGGCAGTTGGTCCGTAATCGAGGCCTGCGCTGGTGTTCGCTACCTCCTGACGTCTTTCTTCGTCGGGACGATATTCGCTTATATAACCTACACATCCTGGTACAAACGCCTGATTTTCGTCATCTGGATGCTGTTGTTGTCGTTGTTTGCCAACTGGCTGCGTGCCTACGTTATCGTCATGGCGGCCCATCTATCGAACAATCAATGGGGGCTTGGTTTGTCACATTTGGCCTTTGGCTGGGTCATCTTCGCCGTTGTCGTGTTGGTGAGCTTTGCTGTCGGAGTACGCTGGCGTGATGCAAACATACCGGTTGAGAGGGTTTCAGCCGGCACCGCAGCGCCAATTGGCGTAACGATCGGTGGGGCGATGTTTGCTGCGGCTTTGGTACTCGGATTTTCTCAGGCAGCGAACCATCTTCTCAACCAACTGCCACGGACAGAACTTGTACTTGATCTCGCCGATTCGCTCAACGGGCTTGAGCAAGTCCAACCGGCATTGCCGATGGTCGTTCCGAAATTCATGGATGCGAGCGCTATCCATGCAGCGACCTACCGTTTCGAGGGCAGCGAAATAGGCCTGACTGTTGGCT
Source organism: Propionivibrio sp. (assembly GCF_049316945.1). Classification (GTDB taxonomy): domain Bacteria; phylum Pseudomonadota; class Gammaproteobacteria; order Burkholderiales; family Rhodocyclaceae; genus Propionivibrio. Next base: position 20,768 of record NZ_JBMOJE010000009.1, read on the forward strand.
ACTATCGCAACCAGCGGCAAGGCGCGGAATTGATCAACGTAAATAACATGATCGACTCTACCCACACCTGGGCCTGGAAGAGAAGCCAGCGTCTCGCCTCGATGGGGGAGGGAATTCCAAAATTACGTGTCGAGCACTATTCCAGGCCCGGGGCAAATGCCGTAGTCGCCACCGTGTACTGGATCGGCGGCTATACCACCGTTAGCGAAAGTGTAAGCAAGCTCTATCAGGGAATTAATTTGCTAATCGGCAAAGGCGATGATGCGGCAATGCTCGTCATTACCTCTACAGCGGAAAGCAGTGACGAGGCTGCGGCGACTGCCGTAGAAGCGTTCGTCCGTGACCGATTGCGACGCGTGCTCAAGGATCTGGATGCCGTTCAGGCTGGATCAGAACGATGAATGTCACTCATACCCTTGGCGGGAGAATGCTCTAAACATGGCACGATCATCAACATGTCTGCTCGTTGCAAGCATCTTTGCACCCATCCATGGCGGCTCTGCCAATGTCTACGCCAGTCTTTGCCGCTTGTCGCCGCAAGGGAGCATGGTGGTACTGGCCGCTCGCGGCTACTGCGGCAGGGCGGAAAAAATTACCGGTTGGGCAGAGCACGACCAGCATTGTGGTTACCCGGTGCATCGTCTTGATCTGCTGAGGCCGCCGATCCTCCCCGCGCCAGCCAACAAATTCGTTTCCGCGTGGCGTTTTCTCACCATGGACCTTCCATCGCGGGCAAAGGTACTAGGTACTGCATTGCAACTTATTCATCGCCACAATATCGGCCTTCTTTGTGTGGGCGAACTCAATTCCACTGGCTGGCTGGCGGGATGGTGTCGCCGCTTGACTGGGTGCAGGGTCATGTATTACATCCATGGTGAGGAAATTACGACGCGATTTGATTCGGGTTCGTATGGCCAGAAGCGAAGTCAGTACCTTTCCCGCGCGGACGCGATTATTGCCGTTAGTCGATTTACCCGGCGCGCACTGGTTGAAGACATGGGGCTACCTGCCGAACGTGTCCATCTCATCGAGAACGCTGTAGATACCGGCAAGTTTTCACCGGGGGCTGACGATGGCGCATTTCGACAACGCTGGGGCGTTACTGGCAAACGGCTCGTAGTCGGTGTCGGGCGACTGGTGCCCCGCAAAGGTTTTGACCATGCCTTGCGCGGCTGGCAGGCCGTCGTTGCCCGGCATCCAGCGGCCCACCTCATGATTGTTGGCGATGGTCCCCAGCGCCCGGAACTTCAGCAATTAGTCGAATCGGCCGGGCTACAGAACCACGCAACCCTGACCGGCCCCCTGTCAGATGCAGATCTCGTGGCGGCTTACCGCAGCGCCGACCTGTTCATCATGCCCAACCGCACAATGCCCGATGGCGACACCGAAGGTTTCGGGCTGGTCTTTCTTGAAGCAAACGCTTGTGGAAGGGCCGTTGTCGGGGGCAGGGCAGGCGGAGCCGTCGAGGCGGTGCGTAACGGCGAGACCGGACTTCTTGTCGACGGCAACTCGGTTGAAGAAATAAGCGCCGCCATTAATTCTCTGTTGTCCGATGACGAACTAAGAAAACGCCTTGAACAGGGCGCTCTGGCCCATGCACAAGCCAATAGCTGGACTACCCGGGCCGCTGAATTTCAAACCCTTTGCCGCCAATTGGCCGCGAGTTAGATCCGATGCAGACCGATCAGACACACACACTGCTAGTAATTGCCGGCGAATTCCCACCGCTCAAGACCATTGGTCGGATTCGCACGGTCAAGTTTGTCGAACACCTTCGCGCGCACGGCTGGAAAGCCATCGTCGTCACCCTTGAACCATCGGGCGGGGAGCCGAATTACGATTCTAGTCTCCTCGCAGAAATAGGCGAAGGTGTCGAGGTCATCCGCTTGCCGCTGGAAGACATCGAAGCCCGAATCGCCCTGACTGCCAAACGACTGCTCGGTCGTGGCGGTTCTCCTGCCTTGCCCCGAAGCCAGCCCGCAACGGCAAAGGCCCCTCTCCCTGCGCTTGAAAAAAAGCACGCTTCCACCTCGCTCATTGATCGTGCCCACGCGGCGGTCCGCTGGGTTCTCAAGCACTTCGTCTTTATCCCCGACAGCTACGTGCCCTGGGCCAGGCTCGCCACGAAAGAATGTTTGCGTATCTGTGCCGAGCGCAAAATCGACGCCATCTACACGACGTTGCCGCCGTTCTCGAGTGCCTATATCGGCCACGATCTGCGGCGGGCCACCGGCCTGCCATGGATCGCCGATTACCGTGATCTCTGGTACGGCGATGTCCTGCGCGAATGGTTGCCTGAGTGGAGAAAGCGCTATGAGCTCAGGATCGAGAAGCGCCTGTTGCGCGAGGCAGATGTCATTGTCACCGTTTCCGAACCAAAGACTGCCTACATGCAGCGACTCCACCCAAATTTGAAAGCCCGTTGGGAAACACTGACCAACGGTTATGACGACGATATCTACGGAGGGCGCCAAAGAACCCGGCCAGTGGGGCGCGGCCCCATCGAGTTCGTCTATACGGGGCGGCTATTCAAGAACCGTCGCGGTTATGCCTTTGCCGAAGCCCTTGGGCGCCTGCACCAAACCGACCCGGAAAAAGCTGAAAATGTCCGGGTGCGCATACTCGGCGGAGTGGAGCCCGGAATTCGGGCAATTTACGATGAAATCCTGGCTCGCTACACAATCGCCCACCTTTACGATTTTGCTGGCGACGTTAGCTATCACGCGGCCATGGACGCACAGATCAACTGCGACTACCTGTTGCTGATCGTTGATACCGGTGAGACATCCGATGGCGTCATTCCCGGCAAACTTTTCGAATACGTGGCGGCGCGTCGTCCCATCTTCGCCCTCTGTGACCCCGGCGCCACCCAGCAGATTATCGAGCGCGCCGGTCTGGGCAAGGCTGTTCCTGCCGAATCGGTGCAAGCCTGCGAAGCCATGCTGCGCGAATGGCTTTCCTCTCCCGTACCGGAGGAAGTTAAAGCCGATACAGACTTTCTGGCCCGGTTCGACCGCCGTGAAATTACACGCCGACTTGCCATGCTACTCAATGACGTCGTCGCGACTCGGACGGCGAGTCTGGGCCAGCAATGAAAAGCGCTCTCAAAGCCTTGGTCAAGGATTGGCTGGCCAGGAGTATCTGGGCCTACGGCCCGGACGAAATGGTCCGGCAACTGAATAAAATCGGTGTTGGCCGCGGTGCCACGCTGGTCGTTCACTCCTCATGGCGCAGCCACAATGGTTTCCGCGGAAAACCGGCGGATCTGGTCAATGCATTCAAGACTACCGTTGGTGAGGAAGGACTGCTGGTGATGACTTCAATGCCCTACCACAATATGAGTTCCGCCGAATGGCTCGCCAAAGGCAAGCCCATGGATGTTCGCCGCAGCCCTTCGATGATGGGAATGGTATCGGAATCATTTCGCCGCTCGGTGGGTGTCCACCGCAGTCTCAGCGCCACACACCCACTACTTGCCTGGGGCAACGATGCCGAAGCTTTCCTGGCCGGCCATGACTATACCGACCGCCCCTTCGGGCCGGACTCTCCTTTTGCCCGGATGCTTGAGCGCAACGCTTTGATATTGGGATTCGATGCGCCGTTTGCCACTTTTACCTTTACCCATTTCGTCGAAGATCAACTCGGCGATACGCTGCCAGTTCCTCTCTATGAATCTGAACCGCTAGCAGGAAAAATTATTGACAGCGAGGGCAATGAGAAACGGCAATTGGTTCGCGTGATTTCGGCACAGGCCAATCGTTTGCGCCGGGAAGAGCGGCTTGTAGCCCGACTTGGACAGGAACTCTCGCTGCAAAGGGGGCGAATCGGCCATACCTCTCTTGTATGGATTCGAGCCAAAGCGATGCTGGCAGGCGCCAGGCGAATGACGCAGGATGGCGTTCATTTCTTTGATCATCCGAAAACGACATCTGTTGAGACACGTTAAAAGCCTCAGTTTAAACCGTATAAGGCACACAAATGCAAATCGAGAAGTGGCAGAGGGATTGAAATGAGAGTTGGCTTCACAGAGTTTTTAGAAAACTGACTCTACTGGCGGAATATGCTATTAAATTCTTGTAATAATATTTAATCTGCCATGAAAAATGGGATTAGAACTAAGGCTGGCAGTGGCTTAATTTCTTAGGCCGATTAAAAACACCACACCGGAAAGTTGAAATGGACCCGAAAATTACCGCAGTAATTACAACCTATAACCGATGTTCCATTGTTCCTGAAGCAATAAGAAGTGTTGCTGAACAGACTAGGCCGCTGCATGAACTGATCGTTATTGATGACGGGAGCAATGATGATACTAGGGAAGCCGTTCTGAATTCATTTAAAGGCATACCTTTCCCATGTCGATACATTTACAAAAACAATGCCGGAATGGCCACTTCTCTCAACCGGGGCATCCAGGAGTCAACTGGAGATTGGGTTGCTTTTCTTGACGATGATGATCTTTGGCATCGGGATCATATTGAGCGTTGCGTAAATATAGCTAGTCGTTTCACGGAATTGGGTTGTATCTGTGGCCTTCGGGATGAGGGCGGAGAAACGCAAACCGTACTGCCTACTTTGCTAACTACTTATGAGCCGTCAGAACTCGATAGCGCGCTTGTCATAAAAAAAAAGGGTAGATTGATTTCTCCGTTTTTCACACCAGTCGTTGGAACTTCTATGATTAGAAATAAAATATTCGATGATATTCAATTTGATGTGGAAGCAGGAGCCAGGCTTGATATTCACTTTTTTTGGCGTTTGTCCGAAAAAACGTCGATTGGGCTAGAGCTTCGATCACATGGGGTTGGCCGACAATTCAGAACAAGTTTATTGAGCACAGATAAGGGGGCACCACAAGAGCTAAAAGACGATATTGAATTAAGAAGGAATATGGATGAAATAAGAATGCTACGTTTGTTGTTAAGCCAGATTAAACCTGAACAAGCAGCTATTTTTAGAAAAATTTATAGAAAATCTTTAGTGGGGCGATCTTGGCTTTTGCGCAATATGGGACGTTACTCTGACGGATTGCATTGGCTTCGTTCGTGCTGGCGAGAGTGTGACAAGAATTTGGTAATGAGAGAAGCAATACTATGCGGCCTGAAATTAAGGTCGAAAAGTATTTCGTCATGATTTCACACGATGCTGAATGGCTTTGAGCCACCATTTACAACCCTACAAACAAACCGTATGTCAATTATTGAAAAAATCAGCCTCGGGATTAATGTTTTTAGAGACAAAAGACAAGTCTCAAATAGCATCCCAAGAGATAATCTCGAACATCTTCGAGGCGCCATCGCGTGGCTCAAGCATGCTCAGGATGTCACCGGTAATGGCGGCGTTGCGCAAACCTACCTTGTCCGCAGTCGCCGCTGGGCGCCTTCTTACCCCGAAACCACCGGTTACATCATCCCGACTTTCTACCGTTATGCGGCACTGACCGGTGATGCTGATGCCCGCCTTCGTGCACGCCGCATGGCCGACTGGGAAATTGAAATCCAGCATCCTACGGGTGGTGTCCTGGCTGGCGCCTTGGGCGATTCAGACCAGCCCACCATTTTTAATACCGGCCAAGTCATCTTCGGCTGGGTTCGCGCCTTTGAAGAAGAAGGCCATGAACGATACCGTAATGCTGCGGTTCGAGCGGCCAACTGGCTGGCCGAGGTCATGGATAACGATGGATGCTGGCGCCGATTCGGTTCGCCGATGACGGGGAAACAGATCAATACCTACAACACCCGCACGGCCTGGAGCCTGGCCCGTGTTTACGGCATTACCGGCGAGCAGCGTTTTCTGGATGCTGCCGTCAGGAATGCCGAGTGGGCGATGACGCAACGCAATGCCGCAGGCTGGCTGGCGCAGAACTGCCTTCAGGATAACCAGCAACCCTTCACGCATACCATCGCCTATGCCATGCGTGGGTTGCTCGAGATCGGTGCGGCAGCCGGCCGGCAAGATTTTATTGCTGCCGCCGAAGTCATCGGTGACGCCATGCTCGTCGCGTTGCCAACGGATGGCAGGCTGCCCGGGCGCTTCGATGACACGTGGCGGCCCACGGTCAAGTGGTCTTGCCTGACCGGCGATTGCCAACTCGGCATCAACTGGGGGCGCCTCTACCAGATCACCGGCGAACGGAAATACCGGGAAGCCACTTCGCGGATTCTTGATTTCGTCAAACGAACCCAGCGCATTGCCGGCGAAGACAAGGACACGCTGGGCGGCATCAAGGGCTCTTTTCCGATCAATGGTGGCTACCATCCCTGGCAATATCCCAACTGGGCTACTAAGTTCTATGCGGACTCACTGATGATGGACATTGCCAATACTAACCACACGCACCATGGATTTGCCGGAATGCCCGAAGGGAATAACTGAAATGGATCACGTGACACCAGGGAAAATCCTGCTCTACATCCCATGGAAATTCGACATGATTGGGGGAGTCGATGTGGTCGTCGACCGCCTCTGGCACGGCTTGGAGAAGCGCTTCCCGGGTATCTCGGCCATTGGCATCCAGGATTGTCTGAGTCATGGCGACCGCATCGACGAGCAGGGCCGGCAATTCCTGCACCTCAATCTCCCGCCTCCCCCCTCGGCCAAAGGCAGGTTGCCCCTGCGTTACCGAGTCACTCTGGCGCGGCGTCTACCGGCCTTGTTGTACGATTTGCACAAACGCAGCATCACCATCGTCAACCTGCATTTTCCGTCGTTGAATGCGTATCCGCTGGCCCTGTTGAAGGGGGCCGGACTATGGCGCGGCAGAATCGTGTTGTCATTTCATGGCTCGGACGTGGGCGAAATCTTGCCTGCCAGCCCGTGCTGGAGAACCATTGCGGAACAGACGGATGCCATTACCGCATGCTCGGCCGATCTGGCACGGCGAATTGATGAATTGGGCTTGTTCCGGCAGCCGGCGCAAGTCGTCCATAACGGCATCGACTGCGAACGTTTCTTGAAGGAGGTTGATGAAACCGTCTTGCCTGTGGTTAAACCCTACATCCTCAACGTTGGTATCTATGTTCCCCGCAAGGCGCAGGACGTTCTCCTGCAGGCCTTTGCGATAGTGGCCCATAGTTATCCCGAGCTCAAGATCGTCTGCGTCGGCGGTACAGCTTACAACGATACATGGCTTGGTCACCTCAAGGGATTGGCTGGTAACCTGAACCTACAGGAGCGAGTCATCTTTCTGGAAAACCAGCATCAAAACCAGGTGGCGACCTTGATGCGCAACGCCGTCTGCCTGGCCCATACGGCCCATAGTGAGCCTTTTGGCTTGGTCTTGATCGAGGCAGGCGCTTGCGGTGCACCGATCATCGCGACGCGGGTCGGCGGAATTCCCGAGATTATTCCCTCGGCAGAATTTGGCTTGTTGTTCGATGACGGGGATGTTGATCAATTGGTTCGAGCTATTGATAATGTCATGAGTCTTTCTGATGAATCGGAGAAACGTGCCAAAAAGTTCCATGAGCGAATCTTGGGTGGGTTTTCAGCGGAAGCAATGGTGTCGAATTACCTAAGGGTGCTTACTGGATGAACGGTGCACTACTTCTGAAATTAGACTGGGAGGCAATTTGAAACTTCAATGCGTCGTTCTGAATTGGAAAGATGCACCTGCGACGATCCGATGCGTGCAATCCTTGTTAGCTCAAGATGTGGCTATGGAGGAGATACTGATCGTCGACAACGCTTCTGACGATGGCTCCGTAACTATCCTGCAGGCGGCGTTTCCTGAAATTGCAATCGTAGTATCTGAAATCAACCTTGGCTTTGCCGGCGGAATGAACTTAGGCGCTCGCACGGTATTGGCCCGTAGCGACGAAGATGATGCTTTGCTTTTTTTGAACAATGATGCTCTGGTTATGACGAATCTATATCCATTATTGTGGGCCGCTCGGCAACCGGGCGTGGGTCTTGTATCTCCTCTAATTGTCAGCGAGCAGAATACTGAGCATATTGAATTCCAGGGATCAGCGTATGACTGGAAGGAGCCGAGAATTATTTGGTACAACGATGAAATTTCAAGTGCTAATGAAATAAACGGACTGATAAATTCGCCCCGGCTATCCGGCGCGGCCTTGGTGGTAAGCGTCGATGTAATACACAAAATTGGAATGTTTGATGAGTCATTCTTCATGTATTTTGAAGATGATGAATTATCAGCACGTTCACTAAAAGCAGGTCTCAGAAACGTGGTCGCTAGAAATGCGGTGCTTTCGCACACTGGGAAATCCGCGAAATCAGCGCCCCCGCATTACATTTATTACATGAAGAGGAACGAATTCCACTTTTGGCACAAGTATCTTCCCTTTTCCGTTTGGCTTTCTTATTTCTTCCGTTTGTGGGCAGAAGGTTTTGGTAACCTTTCCGACCCCAACTATTCAAATGATCAACGTGAGGCGGTCAAGGACGGTCTCTGGTCCGTCGTCAAAGGATGCCAAGGACCATGGTCCAATTGTTCGAGACCAAAACTCGCCAATTTATTTTTTTCATACCCAGTTGTTTCCGCCCGTCTTGCCGTTCGTATAAGTTATGCCGTTAAGTGGATTATGAACAGGCAGTCAAGAGGTGACCTGTGAACCAGTCGAGAAATTGTTAGTTATCAAATGAAACAAATTGCTTGGGCAACTTTTGATTCCTATGCAGCTTCACTATTGGCGATTGTTTCAATCGCTGTGGTTGGACGAGTTCTTACTCCAAATGAAATAGGGGTTTTCGCGACAGCTTCGATATTTGTAGGGATTGCGACGGTTTTTCGTGACTTCGGAGTTTCCAACTACCTGATTCAACTGCGTAGCATTAATCAGCGCGATATCAATGCTGCCGCGTTTGTGGCACAAGTGCTCGCAATTGGGGCATCGTTGTTAATATTCGTATTGGCTTATCCAATTGCTCAGTTCTATTCGGAACCCAGGCTTGTTCTGGTGTTGGGTGGACTGGCCATCAATCTATTATTGCTTCCGAGAATTTCGATTGTCCTGGCACTCTTGAGGCGGGACATGCGATTCGATTTGCTGGTCTCGGTCACTTTTTTCATGTCGCTGGCACTCAACGCGGGTACTATCGTCTTCGCTCTGCTGGGTGCTGGCTTCATGAGTATGGTGTATGGGGCCATTCTTTCCAATGTGGTGGGTTTATATCTATCGTCACGCAAACGTTTGGTTATTTCTTATAAATACGATAAGTCAATAATAAGAAGTATTTTCTCATTTGGTGTAATGAGTACTTCCAGCAATCTACTTCGTGATGCCCGTTCGTATCTTAACGGGATGGTTCTTGGGAAAACACAAGGGATGGATGTCGTTGCCTATCAGTCGAAAGCTTTTTCGATCATGGCGCTCTTTTGGGGGGCCGTTATGCCAGGAGTTTATTCGTTTACGTTGCCGCATTTTGCAAAGGAAATTCGCGGTGGATGTGACATACGTGCCAAGTTTCTATCAGCGACAGCCAAAACGATGTGTGTAGCCCTGCCTGTCTTGGCTTTCCTGGCCGTTGAGGGTGATGCCCTCATCCTGTTGTTGAATGGACCCCAGTGGGGTATTTCCGCCGAAGTTGGCCGCTTCGTGCCAGCGATCTACCTGATCGGGTTTCCACTAATCGCATTGGTGGGTACGCTACTGACGGCAGGAGGGTATGTAAAGGATACGGTGAAAATTCAGTTGTACTCTTTGCCACCAAAGGTGGCAGTACTTTTGGCGCTTATGTACGAACCTTTGCGCGTCTTCATTATCTACAACGTCTTGGTAGAAATGGTTGTCGAGTCGGTACTCTTTGCATACCATTTGCGGCATCGATTTTGTATCAGTGTTATGGAAGTCTATCGCTCAAGCCTTTCCAGTTATGTTTTGACCGCCTGTTTTGCCGCCGTAATATTTTTTTCCCGCATCGTTTGTGAAGGTGTGGTCGAGAATGCGGTGATGAGAATGGCAATCCAAGGTGGCGTTGGGATTGCGGTTTGGTTTTTTTTGATCGGGCTTTTCTCTAACCCTCTGAGAGAAGACATCGCGGGGGCCTATGTGGCAATTCGGGATAGAATCAAACTTGGATTCAAGAGGTGAACCCATGACATCGTACAAGACCCCCGCACGCATATCGATCGTGATGTCCACCTACAACCGGGCTGACTTTCTGCGAGAAGCCATTGAGTCGATGATTCAACTCAGCCCGCCTGCACACGAAATCATCGTGATAGACGATGGTTCGACCGATGAAACATCACGTGTGCTTGATGAGTTTTCTTCTCATGTCATTTTTGAAAGACAGAAGAATGCCGGAAAATCCTGTGCTATCAATCGTGCCGTAAGTCTAGCGAGCGGTGACTGGATCTGGATTTGCGATGACGATGACCTGGTCTTGCCAGGGGCCATTGGTGCGTTTTCGCGAGGGGTTGAGGTTGATCCAGAGAGCGGTTTTGTGTATTCCGGCTCTGGTTGGCTAATACGCGATGAATCTGGCGAATATCAGCAAAGGTTTCCATCTGCGATCGATTTGCCGCGATCAGAAGAAATATGGGGATGTCTGCTGGCTGGACGATGGATTCCTTATATGTGGTCATTGATAATGCGAAGAGATATTTTCCTGTCGGTAGGTAGGCTGCGCGATGATCTGAGGCGAGTCGAGGATGAGGATCTCGCTTTGCGATTGCTTCGTGTAAGTCGCGGGGTTCCAGTTCTCGATAACACGTATTTATTTCGCCAACACAATGGATCGCGAGGTGCTGGTAAGTTTCGTTTTGCCAACCAGAACCGTGAAATGACCGATATCGCCTTCTTGCAAGCTATTTATCAAGGCGTATATGAATCATTTGAGATTGATGACTATAGGACCGTTCCTTCCAATAAATACAGACTACCCGCCGAACCTATTCTGTTGCGACTGTTGACCATGTTCCGGGTTTGCCTTTGGGACTATGCGCGTAACGACTATGCGTGCTCGCCTAGATATGATCTGGATTCACGGGACATCGCTAATTTCGCTTATAGCATTGCACTTGTAATTGGCAATTTTAATGTGGAAAAAATTAATGAGTTTTTAGCTTCAGGGTTTATGGTCGATATAAAAGATTTTAACAAATTTAATCAGCTCAGAGATCCGATTGTCGCAGGACTGATTAAAGGGATTTATTGGTCGATGGCAGCTGATGCCAAGAATTTACTTTTAATCAATGTTGCGAAACGCATTAGGCCATTGATACTCCTGTTATGGGTCCGAGTGATGTCAAAAATATGGCTGCGGTGGTAATGACCAACTGTACTGAGGAGTATCTTGGCTTCATGACATGTTCTATGTCGATTATGTTTAATTTTTAGAATTGCGAGAAAAGTATGGGCGGCTTTATCGTGTTTCCCAAAGTTGTTGAAGAATTTGTTGAAGCGGTTGAGGAGAGATTCTGCCGTAGTCTCGAAGTGTTCCAGAAAAAAAATCTCGCACTTGGCTCCCGTATCGTCAGGAACAACTTTGTCGCCTACCGCTATTGCAAGCTGTCGTCACATACTGAAAGTGTGGCTGAATTCGACAACGGGGATTTCGCCTTTTGTACCGGAACATTTATTTATGACGATAAAACGGGAAAGAATGCATTAATTCAGTCCTACAAGGATCTTGTTTCTGGCTCGCTTGATGAAAACAAGATTGCTGGCAATTTCCATTTGCTTGTTTATAAAAACGGGGAACTCTGGTCGCTGAGTGATTACTGCGGCTATTACCCGGTTTATATCGATGACGCAAGCAAAGTCATATCGACCTCCTACCTTGCCGTTGCTCGGGTTGGCGGAAGCCCAAAGCTAAGTCAGCAGGGTTTTTTCGACTACGTTTTTCATGGTTTTTTTGTCAACGAGGAAACGCTTATACGCGGTGTGCGCTTGCTGGATAGCCGAAAATTTTGGCGCCACTATCCAACTATGAGTCAAGTAGAGCGAACCCCAGTTTTTGATTCGTTTACTCGAGACGTCAGCCCTTCCGAGGTGGTCGAGAAAGTATCCTGCGAACTGAATGCATACTACGAAAACCTCGTAAAGCTGTTTCCGCAGGACATTGGCTCAGCCTTGTCCGGTGGGTTCGATTCGCGCCACATGCTCGCACTCCTCAGGCACGCCGGAGCTACACCATCGCTTTATGTCTATGGCACTCCGGATACATCCGATGTGCTTGTCGCAAAGGAAATTACGCGAGGGGAAAAACTTTCGCTGGATCATATAGACAAGGGTGCATCGAAAAAAATCGATATCGATACTTTTCATGAAAGCATTGAGCGCAACCTCTATTTTTTTGACGGCATCAAGCCTGTCGGCCTGATCGACGACGGTTCTGATCTGGCAACGCGATTGGCGCGGGCGCGCGACGCCAATTTGCAATTGAATGGCGCTGGTGGGGAAATTTATCGGGAAATTTGGAATATCCCAGACAAAAGCGTGGGCTTGGAAAAGTTTCTGAAAATGCGATTCGACCAAGGCTTCTATGGCTATTGCCACGGTGAATTCAGTGCGGATGCTTATTTCGCCGGGTTGGCAGATAAAGTTCGTGGAATTTTGAAAATCGATGGGGATACCTTACCCCGGCAACAGGCTGAAATGCTTTTCCCATTCATGCGCAATAAGTTTGCGCAAAGCAACAACGCGGCGAATAGTCAGATCAGTCATTCTTTGCTACCGTTCATGGAGCCCAGATTCGTCATCCCAAGCTTCGATATTCCGATCAAATACAAGTATTGTGGCGAATTGCATGCCGCATTGATTCGCGCTGCGGATCCTGCGCTGGCCAAATACAACTCCGCCTACGGCATAAATTTCTCTGACCCGATACCTTGGCTTTATCGCATGCGCCTCGCCGGCGAGCGTCATCTGCCGTTATCGCTGCGACTGATCAAGCGCGCCCATGGTGCCAGTAAGCCGCAAGCCATGCCCTATTTTCTGGAGAAACCTTATATTGAAAGTATCGTTGATTTAAACCATTTGGAAATTTCAGAATATCTTGATATGTCAAAAATAATGAATCCCGAGATACTGTCGCGTGCATTATCGGTTGAACTTCTATTGCAACATTTGTAAGGCGAATGTGATTTGTAACTGTGAATTCATTTATTGTAAAGTCAGGGCAGCATTCGTTAATTTCGGCTTGTCAGAATCGTCGTTGGCTTGATTCACTTTGAATAGGAAAAAGCTGCAACTATTACCGTAGGAAACATCAACAGAGCCTGAATAGATAAGGTAATTCTCCGGCTTTGTCGGAGACTCCCTAGGTTTGACCGAGCGCTTTACGGACGATAGGCTCTTGAAGTGTAACCATTCACTCCCCCTTAAGAAAAGCCGCTAGGCAAATGATACTTATGGCATACTTTGCCGATTGTGGACGACATGACAAACCGGGCAGAATGCATCTAAGCAAGCATGACCTTTTCCAAATGGACGACGAGTGGCTCAAGGGGCTGCCGGCAGAGCGTTTGCTTGAGGTATCGAAGCGTCTGCTGCACGACGTCAAGGAGTTGCAAGACCGGTTGAATCAAAACCCGAGCAACAGTTCGCGCTTGCCGACCAGCCAGGCCCCTTGGGAGAAGTCGGGTGGTCCGGTGGAGAAAGAGGGCGCGCCCGCTAAGACCGGCCGGGCAGACGCCACTGGCGAGCCACTAAACGAGTCGACGCAAGACACGGAAGGAAGCGTCCAGGCGGAGGCCAAGCGACCGACGGCCAAGAAGGGCTCGGGGAAGCGACCGGGCAGACAGCCCGGCAGTCCGGGCCATGGACGATTTCCCGCTACATCAGCCACGGCACCCGCTCTGAAGAGGGCTCCCGCGCCTTCGCCATGCTCGCCAGCCTCATCGAAACCTGCCGGCGTCGCGGCGCTTCCGCCTGGCAGTACCTGGGCACCGTCATCGCCGCCGCTCGCAAGGGCTTTGCACTCCCCTCGATCCCGGCCATCCCGTTTGCGCTATAGGGGGGGTGAATGATTACGTATTAACTTACAATGCATAATAATCTGCTTTGGTTTGAGAAGTCGGAACTTGCCAATCGATTTTACTGACCAATTCCACCGTAACTAACTTTATTTCATTATGGGTTGCCACCTATGGATAACCGCCCCACTTACCGCATTTCCCTTGTTATCCCGGTTTATGCGGGGGAGCGCACCCTGCCTACATTGATCGGAGAAATCGAGCCACTTACTCACCCGCAAACAACACCTGATGGCAATAATTTCGTGGTCTGCGAGGTTCTGCTAGCGCATGATTGTGGCCCGGACCGTTCGGACAAGATCCTCGAAGCGCTCAGAACTCAGTATCCGTTTGTCCAGCCCGTTTGGCTTTCCAGAAATTACGGACAGCACGCCGCAACCATGGCCGGAATGTCCAGCGCTTCCGGCGATTGGGTCGTAACCCTTGACGAAGACGGGCAGCAAAATCCAGCAGATATTGGCAGCATGCTGGATAGTGCTTTAGGCTCATCACTGCAACTCGTTTATGCTCAGCCGATAAATCCGCCACCCCACGGCTGGCTAAGAAATATCTTGAGCCTGGGGGCCAAGGAGATCAGCACCCGATTGCTGGGCAACCGCTCGATTGGCCGTTTCAACAGCTACCGTCTAATCGACGGTGAAATCGCCCGGACACTGGCAGCTTACTGTGGCAATGGCGTCTATCTCGATGTAGGTCTGTTCTGGATTACCGGACGCATCGGGCACTGCCCGGTTCGCTTGAGAAACGAGTTGGGGCGACCTTCGGGGTACTCCTGGTTCAGACTGTTCGGCCATTTCTGGAACCTCATTCTTACAACCGGCACACGTCCGCTTCGATTGATTACGGTGATGGGCTTCTGTTCGATGATTCTGGCCGTCGCCATCGCCGTCTATGCACTGTACGGCAAGTATTATGGTCAAGTGCCTGTTCAAGGCTGGACATCGCTCCTGATCGTTGTTGCCTTTTTCTCAGGGAGCATCCTGACGGCGCTCGGCGTAATCGCCGAGTATCTTGCCGTCACCATGGGCATCGTCATGGGCAAGCCTCTGTATGTGGTTAGCAGCAAGCCGACGCGACCGGCTGTTCGCCAATGACTATCGCCTGGGTACTGGGAAGCAGCGGCCTTCTGGGTGCGGCCCTGTGTCGTGCTCTGCGGCGCAGAGGATCGAAGTTGTTTTTCCCTGTTCAACGTTTTTCCTGGGATAGTGCCCCTGAACTTTCCTCTCAGATTACCGCGGCTGTTCAGTCGTTTTCTGCACAAGTTCGCGTGGCTGATCGATGGGAAATCTACTGGGCCGCTGGCGTCGGGACCATGGGCAGTACGGAAGAGGCTCTAGCGCCGGAAACACGCGCTCTTACTTTAATAATCAAGCTTCTTGAAGCTGAGCCGCGCCTTATGGCAGCACCCGGCGCCATTGCCTTTGCCAGTTCTGCAGGTGCAATCTACGCTGGCTCTTCGGACGACATCATTACCGAGAATACTGACGCAGAGCCAACGACCGCCTATGCCCGTGAGAAACTCAGACAAGAAGAATTGGTACGCTCATTTGCGCTTGCGAACGATGGAACTACGGCACTAATTGCCCGAATTTCCACGCTTTATGGTCTTGGTCAAGCCACCGGAAAGCAGCAGGGCCTTTTGTCGCATATTGCACGCAGCATTCTACGGAATAAGCCCGTACAGATTTATGTCCCGTACGATACAATCCGCGATTATATTTCTGCCGACGATGCCGCCGCCTCGATGGTCACAACGTTACGTACAACAAACGAAAGGCCGCACGTTCTCCTCAAGATAATTGCATCTGAACACCCCGTAACGATTGCCGAGATTGTCTCGATTTTCAAGAGAATTGCGCGGCGAACTCCGCGAATCGTTACGAGTGCAAGTAAGCATTCCACGCTGTATTCTCGGCGGGTGCAATTTCGATCAATAGCATTCCTAGAATGCGCAAAAACACCAACAAAGAGGCTCCCTGTTGGCATTGCCCAACTCATGTCGGCAGAGCGTGCTGCCTTTGTACGAGGACGGGCGTCATGAAGTGTTCGAATAAATGAGGCGCCGACATTGCCTTTGAAACACTCATTCCGGGGCACTTTGTATTTGGAACATATCCCAAGAGGCCTTCCTGTAGACCGCATGTATAGGCGGTCTACGAACCGTATTCATGAAGAGTGGCGTCCTTATTGGATTACCGGTCTACTGCCATGCAGAACGCCTATTGGAGCGGCTTCCAGGCGGGGTATGTTGTGTGCACCCCAGCTCATCACCCACAAAATCAAAAATGGTTACTTCTTTTTTATTGGTTAACGAAAGATGTCAAATCCACTTGTTTCTGTATGTATCCCAACGTATCGGGGTTCAGCCTTTCTCGCTGCGGCAATAGACTCAGTATTGAATCAGTCGTATCAACACTTTGAGATCTGGATTCTCGATGACAATTCACCGGACGACACACCGGCAGTAGTCTCGCGTTATTCCGACTCGCGAATTACCTATCTGCGCAACACGCACAATCTAGGCCCTGAAGGGAATTGGAACCGTTGCCTAGAGCTTGCTCAAGGCAAGTATTTCAAACTGCTACCCCACGATGATGTGCTTGCAGCCGACTGCCTTGAGAAACAGGTGATGGTACTGGAAGCGGACAAGGCGGGTGAGATCGCGCTGGTATTCGGATCAAGGGAAATCATTGATCCAGAAGGCCGGGTGATGATGATTCGCGGACTCCCGGGGGCTAGGGCAGGCCGGATTGAAGGGCGCAAACTGATAAAACGCTGCATCCGTGCCGG
Organism: Propionivibrio sp.; assembly: GCF_049316945.1. Classification (GTDB taxonomy): domain Bacteria; phylum Pseudomonadota; class Gammaproteobacteria; order Burkholderiales; family Rhodocyclaceae; genus Propionivibrio. The sequence continues at coordinate 37,503 of NZ_JBMOJE010000009.1, forward strand.
AACCAACCTGATTGGCGAGCCGGGAAACGGGTTATTTCGTCGCGAACTCGTCAAGCACGTTGGGGTATATGACGCGACCCATCCTTACCTTGTCGACCTCGACTATTGGTTCAGAATTCTGGTGCACGGGGATGCCCATTACACGTCTACCAGAACTTCCTCGTTCCGTGTCTGCCCGGGCTCCTGGAGCGTTGCGATTGGCGGCAAGCAGTATCGGGACTTCAAGGGGTTTGTCGACAAATTCCAGGCTGATACAAAATTTCAAATATCGCGTACAGATCGTGCGATAGGCCTCGTCAGGGCACGTCTGAACACCGTAGCTAGGGCGCTTGTTTATCGGTACCTCTTTTCCGGGAAATGATGACGCTAGAAGATGAGTTGGGTCGTGACTCGAAAGTGGTCGCCACTTTGCTCTGTGAAGCTTACGCTCAAACACAATTTCAACGTCAATTCGTATTCGTCGGGCAACAAAATTCAGCAATTGGCTGCATGATTGAGGTGAAACTTTCCCCACGCTAGTTCCAATTCTTGCAGTTTGTCATGGGCATGATATTAAAAGGATTCAGCAAAGCGAAACATTCAATACTGCAGGGTTTTACATTGACTTTCTTCTTAGTAGCTCAAGCTCTCGAAAATTCGGTTTTCTTCTCAATTTCAGGTTAAGGATTATCATGGACGTCAAAGACCAAATACGAACAGAGCCACAATCAAGGTGCGTCGTTTGCGGTAGCACTGGGGCAATAAAGTATCGAGACTTGACTGATCACCTTTTCGGCGCGCCAGGTTATTGGTCTATCAGAGAATGTGGTAACGCGGCCTGCGGTACCCTGTGGATGGATCCACGCCCCACCTTGTTGGACATCGGTAAGGCTTATAAGAATTACTTTACTCACGGGGATGGTCATCAGAGTGCATTTATCAGGCGTACGGTCCGTGCATTAGCAAAGGAAATCGCGGGGGGGCAGTATGGATTCCGGCGAAGCGGCTTCGCATGGCCCGGAAGATACTTGGCGGTCGCTGCTGCAGCCTTGTATCCGGGGTTGAAGGATCATATTGACCTTCAAATTCGCTATTTACACGCATCTTCCATGGGGAACGGCAATATCTTGGATGTGGGGTGCGGCGACGGGGAGGCGTTGGAGATTCTTCGTGATCTCGGCTGGCAGGTATGCGGAGTGGATTTTGACCCACAAGCAGTCGAAACAGCCCGTAAGAGCAATCTGGACGTCCGACAGGGCTCCTTGGCCGATGCAGCCTTCTCTGATGAGGCCTTCGATGCGATCACATCCTCACATGTCATTGAGCACTTGCACGACCCTCTCGCGTTCATCGTTGAATCGCGCCGCGTTTTGCGCACCGGTGGAACTTTAGTGACAGTCACTCCTAATGCGCAAGCTTGGAGCCACGAAAAATTCGGCGCTGACTGGCTAGGTCTAGACCCTCCGCGTCATCTAGTATTGTTTACCGCAGAAAGTCTTCGGAATCTGGCAGAGTCGGCCGGATTTCGAAACGTGCGAGTGTCCACAACGGCTCGCGCGGTTGCGTTAACCGAGATTGCTAGCAGCAAGATTCGCGATGAGGGGCAATACCAATGGGGGAAATGGCCGGGAATTCTCACATGGTCACGCGCGCAGACCATCCAGTATCTAGCGTCCCTATCGTTGAAATTTGGGCGCATCCAAGGGGATGAACTCGTTCTCATGGCAACGAAATAGGTGCGCGTCCATGGGTGACCTTACCAGCTTACGTAAGGATCGAGGAGTCAAGGCACGAAGGACGGGCGCCTTGGGCATAGTTTACCAAGGGGTCTACGCAGTGTCTCAACTTGTGGGCTTGGGCATGCTGGTGCGTTATGTGGGCAAGGAGCAGTATGGGTTGTGGATGACCGTGCTGGCAGTGGCTGCATGGATACCTATGGCTAACTTGGGGCAGACAAGTGCTCTCTTGACCAATCTGGGTGCTGTGGCACTCACGGACCGGTCCGCCGCCAACAAGATGTTTTCCGCGAGTACCTTGTTGGTGGTGGGTTCTTCGACCTTGCTGATTTTAACCCTGGTTTTGGCGAACCCCTTTATACCTTGGGGTACGCTTCTCAATGCCGAGGGTGTAGCGACCGATTCATCTGTTGGCGACGTTACCGTAGCTGCGCTTATTGTATCTCTAGCTGCCTTGCCGGCTGGAATGGGGGCATTTGCCGTGTTTGCTCACCAGCGGGGCGATCTCGTGCACATGATTATGAGCGCTGATGCCTTGTTCAGCCTTGGGGCTGCGGGAGTCGCCATCTGGTTGCACCAACCACTATGGTTGGTTGGCGCTATCACTCTATCGGGGCCTCTACTGGGCGGGATTACTTTATGGATTTTGGGTCTGGCCAACGGTTTGGTGCCACGTACCCGATGGGCCCTCGTGGACTGGAATACGCTCAAAAGTGTGCTAAAGGCCGGATTCATGTTCCTTCTTGTCGACACGACAACCCTAGTTTTTCTGCGAACTCCAGATGTGATCGTAGCGCATATACATGGAGTTGACGCTGTAGGTCCTTTTGCCTCAGTAGGTCGCCTGCCACTCCTGATGATGGCAATATTTTTAGCCCTGTTACTACCGTATTGGCCAGCCCTCTGCGAAGCAACCCACAGAGGAGACCACGGTTGGGTTCGACGAATAGCCTTACGTACCCTTGTAATGATCATTGGACTTTGGGGTTTAGGAGCTATGGGCATATGGTTATTAGGAGCCTTCTTCGTTCATTTATGGACTGGGTCTTCGGAATTTTCAAGTCCCAGTCTTATCGCTGCAGCCTGTGTCCAATCCCTTGGTCTAGGGTTGTTAGCTTGGCTTTCGGTATTCCTTAGCGCACTTTCCCTGCAACGCCAGTTGGTGCTGGCTGCGGGGGTTGCATCATTGGTATTCTTGCCCTTGGCCTTTTACTTAGGAAATCAGTTTGGTCCTGTGGGGGTAGCGCTGGCGCAGGCTGGCGCCTTGCTGTTTTGCGCATTTCCGTTAGGAGGAATGGCGCTGTATCGCAAATTGGCGCAAGGATAACCTGGCCTTCTACTGTCTTAACTAATCACTAAACATGACAATAATCGATTTCTCCCCAATCAAAATTTCTGTCGCCATGACGACATTTAACGGATGTCCATATGTTGAATCGCAACTCGAATCCATGGCGGCACAGACGCGGCTGCCCGATGAAATTGTCATTGGCGATGATCAATCGACCGATACCACAGACCAGGTAGTGAACGCATTTTCTCGACGTCACCCCAATATTACCGTTCGATTTGAGCGTAACAGCGAACGTCTTGGTACCACTCGCAATTTCGAACATGTGGTGAGGCGTTGTTCTGGGGATGTGGTGGTATTCGCCGATCAAGATGATCTTTGGATGCCCAATCGTTTGGCCCGCCTATTGGAAACATTTGCTGCTAACCCGAAAGCGGCTTATGTATTCTCGAATGGCTTGTTGATTGATGAAGGTAATCAATACCTCAATGGAAGCTTGTTTTCAAGCGTCTATTTCACCGAGGAAGAACGAGCGCAATATCGGAACGGTAAGGCTTTCGAAGTTCTGCTTCGCCACAATTTTGTCACTGGTGCGGCACTCGCTGTTCGAAGCGAGCACTTGACAAGAACTCTCCCTTTTCAGTCCGGTTGGCATCATGACTATTATCTTCCCTTCGTTCTTGAACTAGCTGGTGGTGGCATTTTATTGGACGAGCCGCTTATTCAATATCGATGCCATAAAGCGCAGCAAGTAGGGGTGGCAGCCAGCGAGAGTGTGGATAGAGTCCTGGCCTATGCGAAAAAGCAGAGCGAAGCCTATTGTCGCCAAGATGCAGAGAGTTTTCGAAAACTTAAGAAACGCTTTATCAATATGAATGTGCCTCCCCACCATCCCATCATCACTGCCCTGGATGAGAAATCCCTTTTTTTTGATATGCGCGCAGATATGCGCTCCGACCCTCGATCGGCACCTAAGCTTCTTTGGCAAGCTTGGGGCAAGGAATATTATGTGCGCTACGCACTTGGATGGAAGCAGGTTGTAGTTGACATAGTCGCCAGTGTGATCGCTGCCATGTCGCTAGAATCTAGAAATAAGTCATAGTCGCGTAGGACAAACGCTCTACTACTTGCGGCGTTGTCAGGGGTTCGAGGTGACGAATTATTGTGATCCAGGTCAAAAACGATCAGCAGTGAGGCACGCTGAACGCAGCCTTGTTTTATTCAGTTTCAAAACGCAGGGCCATCTCGTGTTTTACAACCCAGATCAGGCAGGAGCCTGGGTCCATTTTATGAGTAAAAAGCGGGTCAATTCTAATGAGCGTTGAGGTTAAAACCTTCTGCGTCAGGATAGTTGTCCATTTGCCTGATTTAGACTACGGGCATTTAAAAACATGGGACGAGGAAGAGGGCGACGTGAAACATCCGAAGAATCTGAAGCAGAAAGTGTTGTCACCGATGATGGCGCCGAGATACGAGGCGGTGACGGTTCTGGCGCGGGAGTACAAAATGACCACGGCGACGCTATATGCGTGGCGGTGCTGGGAACCGGGGTGGTGTTGCCCAGCGATGGTCGGAATGCGGAGCAGTGGCGCGGATCGGCCAAATTTGCCCTGGTGCTGGAAACGGCGGCTCTGGCCGAGGCGGAGTTTGGTCAAACTGCCGAGCTCAGGGCTTTATCCGCAGCAAGTCCAATCGTGGCGATCGGCGAAGGCGGATCGGCAACGTATTCGGGAACGGGAAAAGGATCTGGGCCGCAAGGCCCGGGCCTTGGCGGAAAAGGCCGGAACGGTGCGTCGCCCAACCGTGCCCCGCGAGTGCGTGCATAACGCACACATGTATTACCTGCTCTTGCCGAGCCTGGATCAGCGTACATCGTTTATCGAACGACTCAAAAGCAAGGACATTCATTCGATGTTCCATTACATCCCCTTGCATTCATCGCCTCGTGGTCTGACGATTGGTCGAGCTGTTGGTGATATGACGAACACGGACAACGCGGGTGAGCGGCTGGTTCGCTTGCCGCTGTGGCTGGGGCTTGAAGAGGAGCAGACAGAGGTTATAAGGAAGGTCATTGAGGTGGTCGATGAGGCTATTAGCCGGGTCAAAGGGGAATAACCAATGAATGATCGAGTAAGTACTTATGCGAAATCAGTTCCACTGAAGACAATTTACTTCACTATAGTTCTCTGCTTTGTATCAACATTTATTTTGGGGTGTTTTGTATTCACGATAGAGGCTGATGAGTCTTGGATGCTCATGAGCGCCATGAAGGCTTTTGGAATAGAACTGGTCGAGACAAGTGCTTTAGATGATCCAGTCACAACGAGCGGAGGTGTTTATTTAGCGATTCATGGATTAATGGCTCTATTGAATGTTGATATTTTGCACCATAGATTTGTATCGGTTTTGTTCTCTGTAATCTTGCTTTGCTTAGTATTCCTGGTCGCGAACTATTATTTGAAAGACAGGATTGCCGCCGCCGCAGGGACGGCAGCGTTTGCAGCATGTCCAGGGTTTCTATTGCAGTCATCACTGGCAACCGCCGAAATCATCGCAACCACCGTTCTTATTTTGGCGATGTTGTTCTGGATCAGGTTTGGTGCCAAGTCCATCTACTTAGCTATCTTCGGCGGCCTGCTGTTCGGGCTGGCCTGCGCAACGAGGACGACCTGCTTGGCGATTTTGCCGGCGATCCTGATTTGGTCATTTATTTTCCATAAGGGATGGGCGGCAAGGCTGCTGTATCCCATCATGGCGATATCGGTGGCCGTCGTTGTATTTACTGCGTGCAAGAGCGCCTATTATTATGCGTTCGACGGCACTCTCTGGGATCGTTCCCTTTTTGGTTTGGATGCGGCCACTGGCATGGGTCGCTCCTTCGAAGGTGGTCTGCTCCGAATGAATTATCTGTTGGTGAGCGACGGATTCTTCCCTGTCTTAGGTATCCTCGGGCTAGTAGCCTGGTATGTCATCCGGCTAATGTCATCGGATGATCCGGAGATCATGCGACTGTGCGGATTTCTGTTGATTGCTGGTATTGGCGCATGGGCCGCTTGGGTGCTGAAGTCGCCGATCGCGCACGTACGATATCTTTGGCCGGCGATTCCGTTGGTTTGGCTGGCCGCCATTCTTCTTGGCTTGACGAGCCTGAAGCGCGTGAAGAACCCAATAACATTCCGGGCAGTCCATGCGACCATTATGTGCTTTTGTTTGGTCCAGGGGCTCTTCAACATACGCATGTTGGCAGTCGGAGAAAGCCTGACGGTTTTGTACGAGTTTGCGCGAATGGCGCCGCTTGCAACTCCACGGGCGTATTTTGCTGCCCGAAATGATCAGGAGGCCATCATACGGGCGGTCAGAAACTTGCCTACATCGGGAAATATTTACGCCGTCGTGGTACAGGCAACCTATCCGATAACCTATGCTGCTGGGCGCACGATCAAACCTTTGCGGACTGCACAGAGGGTATCTGATGGTGACTTTCTAATCGTAGTACCGTCAGACCACAACATATGGGAACCCTCATGGGATCTTATTGGATGGATACAGGAAAATACACTACTGCTCGAACGTCATGGTAACTATGCGCTCTATGCTCTGCGCCAGGGGGCATCGACACCACGAATGCAGTAGCAACAAGCCTCTTGGGAATTCTGATTTCAGGGTACGTATGCTCCGGCATTAGTCCTCTTTGGATTATACGATTTGAAGTGAAGCGCCGAGGCCAGTTTACTTTTTGCGCATACGCTCGACTTTGTTACGCAACCCCGACAACGTGTAACCCAACCGGTAGGCATTGTCGCTATGTCCCCGCGCCTTGTCGTACTCTCCCAACTGGATGTAGGTGTGTGCGAGAAAAGCCTCAGCATCGGGAGCATCGCTTTCCTTTGCTTTTTCATAGCGAAGCAAAACCTCAAGTGCCTCCTTGGCTTTCTTTTCTGCAAGCAGGGCTTCGGCCATGGTGAAGTAAGATTCACGGCTTGCCGGTTTGGCGTTGATGCCCCGGTTCCACATTTCCACTGCCTCTTGATGTTTGCCTTGGCGATTTAGCGCTGTGCCATAGTGAGCGGTGACCAACGAGTACTTGTGTTAACAGGGTTGTCTTTACGCAGAAATCTGGCGTTGACGGTTCTGGAGCGTAGAAACAGAAGCCGGGTTTAATTTTTTGTTTTGATTTTCAAGCATGACTAAACCGGTTCTGCGGTTTGCTGCCCGCAGGGCACCCGGCGGATGGATTGCATCGCAATCCATCGTCTGGCAAGCGAAGCGCGGCAGGAAAGGGGGCGAGGGATTGTCAGCCCCGACACCGAGGCAAGTGGCAGCGCTCGACTGGCGAGAACTTGTCCGCATTGCTTGCGTGGGTGGGGGGGTGGCGTCAGAGCCGCTAATGCGGTAGATATCTGACCTGCCGGTGGAAACACAGGCACGGCATCAAGACTAACCGCCAAGCCAGACCCGATGCCGCGCCCACAGCTGCGACGACTTGAAATGCTGCCATCACTAAACTCAAATTGGCAAAAAATGATCGGAAAACTGGCTCACGATCTGGCAGTAGTGCTAAAGTTGATTCCCAAGGCAGATAAGATTGAGCACGAAGGAATTGCATACGTTATTGGCGATGATGGGGATTCTGTGGGGGCTAGCCGCGTGTGGGAGATACAGCGTAAAAGCTACTTGACGCCTGCTCGTTTGGCGGAAGGTTTTGTTGACAAAGGAATCGTGGCTACATTTGGAGAAATTGAAGCCACGCAGTTGCAGTTGTTCGAGCGACCATGAATGATGGGGCGTTATTGACTATCTTTACCCAAGCAAAAAAGCAAAAACTGCGTTTAACCAGCAATTGAAACGTTTTACAGGAGTTCCATTCTGATATGAAATTTAGGCCTCTAATTACCAAAGGCATTGTGCGAAGAGCTTTGACCTTTTTGATCTGTTTTTTCGGTGCTTCAGGGGCGGCCAATGCGGTGGGCCCTACGGAGTATGAATGGCTTGCCTGGCCGGATTTCTGCAAAGCTGGGTTTGTCGGAAGTTCCTGGTCGCCAGCCGTTAGTTCTTTCAAAGGAAAAATGTCAGATGCGCAAGCCACAAACCTTCGTAGTATTCAGGAGACCACGGTAGGAATTCCGGGGGTACACCACTTTTGCATGGGTATGACCTATACAAATCGTGCCAAGACGATGGGTCGAAATCAAAATGTCCGCGAGACTCTCGGCAATGCAATCAATGAACTTGAATATTCGTTTTCACGCATGACTCCTGCCGCACCGCGATACTCACTGGTTACAGCTTATTACGGTACGGCGCTGTATCGTTTAGGCAAGCGCCGGGAGTCGATGGATATGTGGAACAAGGGGATTGAAGCCAAACCGGCTAGCCGCGAATCCTACTTGGCCATGGCGGAAGCCTTGCTTGCGGAAAAGAAGGCGAAGGAGGCACTTGAGGTACTGCTTCGCTACGAAAACGCAAAGGATAGCGACGCGCCTGATGCCGAGGCATTTCTCGCGCATACTTATATTGAGTTGGGCATGTACGAAAAAGCACGCGAACATGCCGATAAAGCGTATCAGTTTGGTTACCCGTTACCGGGATTGCGAAACAAGCTCGCGCGCATCGGCAAGTAGGTTTGGGTGGTGGTTTGTCTCGCATGCTGCGCGATAGAATGTTAAAGGAAATTTCATGCCGTTCGTGTTTATTATCAACGCCCTTGGTAAAAACCACCAGCTTTAGCCGGTGACCTTGCCCTTCAATTTTTTGACTCATGCGCGTTTAGCGGGGCCGCAGTTTGACGACTTTAGGCGTATGGGGGCCGTTGCGCGCGCTAACCCACCTACTTTAGTAGGTGGTAGTTTAGTGCGCCTTGATGGCGAACAGCCATGAGCCCCGCGTAAATACATGACCGACAAAACGCAACGGTGGCAATAACCTGATTGCCCTGACTACAAGTTTGTTTAATGTTCCAATATTTTCCGTCTGCAGTGTGTCGAAACGGTCCAGGCAGCGGAAATTACGGTGTTCAAAGTATGCTTTTAGCGAGTAGTAGGAAAACCAGTTAACCGCAGGGTATTTGCAATAATTGACGATTTCCTGCCGGGTGGTTATGGCGAGACGCTCATAGTGGCGCTTCAGGAAACCGGGGTACCAACTGTACAGTGGAAGACTGAATTCATCTTGGATCGGACATAAATAATTCGTCGTGCTAACGTAAAGAAGCCCACCCGGTTTGAGGATTCGCATACCTTCGTTCAGGCAACTCTGCCAATCGGCAACGTGTTCCAGCAATTCTGGCAGCAAAGCAATATCCATTGAGGCATCAGAGTACGGTAATTCGGTTGCTGAACCGATATCGAATTGAATGTCAATGCCATCATCTATGGCCCTGGCTTTGGCAATTTCGATGAGTGGGGCATTAACGTCGAGACCAAAGACTTTATGTCCTAATTTTGCCCATAGTCGGGATTGGGTCCCCGTGCCGCAACCAATATCGGCGACGTGCATTTTTATGCAGTTTTTGTCTGTATTCAATTTGCTGAGTAGCCATAACGTCTTGTCTCGCACCAGCGTAAAACGCTGGACAGTTTCCGGGGTGAGTGATTCGAGTGCGTAATAGTCAATAAAATTCTGGTCTGATGAATGATCCCAGGTCATTTTATTCTGGGGGTCCGGGGAAGTAGTTGGCATTTTGCTTCTCCATCAGGGCAAGCCGAAATTGAAAAAATGTGTTTGTCTTGATTGCCGATAAGTTCAATCATCTGGCCGTTATCGTGAAAAATCAAACAGGATGTGGTGCAGATGAGAGCGTGTAGTTCGGCACATGACTTCGCAACCATTGTTCAAGAATGATCAGTATCCAGACCATTTCGCCATAGTAGCTTGGGTGATCCGGGAGATGCTGGTCGAGTAATTGCTCTACAAAATCCTCCCGGATCAAGCCTCTTTCTGCAAGACCATACAGTGATTTCGAAGAAAGTTTTTTCAATGCGGGGTCGTTTACTGACCAGACGCCGAAGGGGAGACCAAACCCCTTTTTTTTCTTCGTAAGGATGGCATCGGGCAGGAAACCACGCAGCGCTTCTTTGAAGAACCAACGTAATTTTAGCTGGCGGACTTTCCATTCGGGATGCAGCGACATCGAGAAATCGGTTAGCCGGTCGGAAAGAAGGGGATATCCGACAGGAATGCCGGCCATGGACGAGGCCCCTCGGACTTTCGGTAAATCGCTGTCGGCCAGTGTATAGCGCCAGTCGTAAGCCAGCATCCGGTTGATCAGGCTGCTAGCGTGGCATTCTTTCCATGTGTCCCGCATATGATTTTGGGGGCCGCTGAAATCAATTTGCGATAAAAGACCAGGAGCGATTACCTTGGCGGGGTCAAGGTGCATGATGAGGTTGAAACTTTGCATGCGATCAGGCATCGGGGTTCGTGAATGACGGACGTAGCCGGTGACTTGACGCAGGCCGGGAATCCGCCGTAGCAGGCTTTCGTCGCCGCAAAATGGCTCGATCATCTGTCTGAATCCATGCGGAAGGCCGTGGTAAAGCTCGAACAGGCGCTGCGTGGCGTAACGGGAATTGCCACCGAAAAGTTCGTCGCCGCCATCACCGGCCAGCATCTTCGTGCAGCCGTCGGCCTTGGCCATTTTTGTGCAATAGTAGGCGGGCAGGGCGGAAGAATTGCCGAATGGCTGGTCGTGGTGGGTGGCGATGGCAGGGAGTGATGCTAGAACGTCGGCTGGCGTCACGTAATATTCGTGAAGCTTGCAGCCGAAATGGCGGGCGGCGATGCGGGCGTACTCCATTTCATCGAAACCCTTGGCATCGAAGCCGATGGAATAGGCGGGGGCTGGTTCGCCAGTGATCTTGCAGAGCATGCCGGCAACGGTCGAACTGTCCGTGCCCCCTGAAAGGAAGGCTCCGACACGCGGCTCGTTTTCTATCTGTTCGCTGACCGACTCGCGAATCAGGTTGAGAAAACGGTCTTTGGCGGCAGCGAACGGTTCGCGGTGCTGTTCGTCGAAGTCAGCTTGCCAGTGTCTGATTTCCTTGACCCCGGTTTTATCGATGAGTAGCGCGTGTGCGGCGGGTAGGCGGCGAACCTTGCTGAAAATGGTGCGTGGTGCCGGAATCATGTGAAAGTAGAGGAAATCGAAGATGGCTTGCGGGTCAAGTTCGTCGCCTCGACCAACCACGCAGTCAGCGCGATCGGAGACGGAGAGTTGGTTACCTTCAAGGCAGTAGCAAAGTGTCTGCTCGGCAAAGCGGTCGACGGCCAGGAATACGCATCCTTTGTCTGCATCGACGATGGTAAAGGCGTATGAACCGCTGATCCGGGATGTGACGTTGATTCCGTGTTTGTGCCAGGCTTTCAGCAGTCCCGCTGCCGCCCCTGAATCCTTTGCTGCTAAATCGGCTTCGGCATCATCAAACTTCGGATTGCCGATTGTGGCACAGGCTATATGGGAATCCTGTGCCACAGAGGAGCCATGCAGTCCGACCGAATTGATTAATGTTTGTGCACTAACGGGGTCAAAAAGGAGGCCAAGATCAAGTTCACCATTGAGTTGATCGTTCTTTGAGTCAGAAAACATATTTGCCATATGAATGTTTGGATTCTTAAGGTTATTGATGTTTTGCTTCATGCGCAAATCCCGCGCAATAGAAGCCGAGGAGGAGGAACAGGAACAGGAAGCGCGGGGCGTCGATCAATGTGTTCAGCAGCCCTAGTACAAGAAAGCCACCAAATGAGGCCAGCGCAACAGCGCTATTCAGGTTTCCTCTCCATGCGTGGTCGATTCCTCGTTTCACGGCTAAAATTATAAACATCCCCATGGCGAGTAAACCAAACCATCCCTGGTCAAAAAGAACAGCGACTGCGAGGTTTTCTATGTGCGATTGCAGATGGCCATCTTCTGTGAAAAACCAGTGATCCAGTCCTTTAGAGAAATCTCCGTTGCGTAACAGATTATTGCCCTCGATGGTCTCAAGCCTTATGTTGTCAATATCAACAATGGCGTTCGCATTACCATTAAAGAGAGCAAGTTTTACAGGTCGCTGGGAGTACCAGCGACTGACGCTCATCTGGTCAGAAACGAGATGTATCCTGAAGTGCTGCCAGACTCCCGGGTGCTTTCCAATATTTGAAGTGCTCCACATGCAGCCGTATGAGGATAACAGCCACTTTTCACAAATCGGCACTGTGAGCGCCGCATCCGGCCTGTTTGCCCTTGCATCAAATTCCAATATATAGTTTTTATTGGGTTCAACGGAGACGCGTTGTCCCATGAATATCGAAAGTCCTGGAACCAGTCGTAGAAAGATGTTTTGTGATTCAGATACTAACTGGTAGCTACCGGAACGGTTTCCGTCCCCACCGAGCAGGTAGGCGGTTTCTGGAAATCGCCCGAGACCCATGCCAAACAGGGTGGTGTGCAAATCCGGAGTTCGAAAATTGAGTGCCTCATTCCAAAGTGCCTGGCGAGCCGCAAGATCTCCAGAGATTGATGCAATCCGCATCTGCGCGAATTCTCCGGTGAATACCGGTATGGCTATGGTGACTATGGCTCCGGAAAGCAACGCGGTAATTAGGCCGCGTTGCATCCTTCGCCCTGATCTGAAGGTGAAAAAAAACAGGATGATGATTATCCCTGCCCCGAATGACAAGTATCCACTGCGTGAAAACGTGACCATCAGTGCATAAGTCGTGGCAAGCAAAAGAACCACTCCCGATATCTTGCACAGCCAGTTTCTGGTTTGCAGGATAAATAAAATCAGAAAGGGTGTGGCTACCGTCAGGAAGCACTCGATGTAAGCCCCCCCGATGTGCATTGAAGAGAATGGGCCTGTAACTCGGTAATCACTGGAAAAGTTGAACAGGCCGCCGAATGTCACGCGCTCCCAGAGAATAACCGCAACGGTAAGCGCCAGGCCGGCGACCATCCCCAAGGTAAATGGACGATGAATGTCCATTTTTGCGGCGTGCATTCGCTTCAATAATCCATAGCAGAGAAACGCCCACAAGGCACCTTTGGCTATACGTACAGCATTGAATGGACTGTAGTAGTTTGTGAAGCTATTGGCGTCGATGGACTGCCAAGGAAGCAGGCCTCGCGCGCAACTGATCACGAAGCTGATGGCCAGCAGGCTGCTCGCGATAGAAAAGATAATGTCCGATTGCCGCTTTATGCCTTGGAAGGCCGGAACACGCGCATATCCAATGGCAAGACTAATCAACATCAGTAAATCAAACTCGTCCAGATAAAAGCGCCCGCTCCATTGCGTGAGATCAAGTGCCGGCAATGCTGCGAGGAGGATGGGTATAAGAATTACTGGCCGGTACCAAATGGCTATTGCGGCAGCCGCAAGGAGAAGGAGAAGGATTACAGGTTGTGTCGGGAAGGTTGCGGCCCAGTAGGCAGTAAATGCCAAGGATACGAACAATACGGCATAAGTTGGCTTGTTTCTGGTCGAGTCAGTCACACTACAGACTTGGTTGTCAGATGTTGCATCTACCCGGTTTTGTGTTTCATGCGAAGGAGGCGACACGGGTACGTCCTTGAAATCCGGCAAGGCAGTTATTCTCGTCAGCTTTTCAATCAGATGAATCATCGCCCAACTGGCAAGTCCGCCGAGTAATAAGTTGGTTGGGTCAGGGTGCATGTCCTGCAGGAAGAGTTTGCCGCTTTCAATAATGAAAGCGGCAAGCAAGGCACAATAGAACGCCTGAACAGGTTTTCCTTTGAATGACCAGATCAGTATTCCGATAGGCGCGTAGGACAGACAAACGCTGACCGAACTGAGGAGCGCTTGAGCTTCTGTCGTGAAGTAATGGTAATAAAACGGCAGAAAATGCAGTTCGTCCCACCCACTTATGGCGACATCGATACCTTGCCAACGATGTGAAAACCAGCCATTTGTCTGCAATAGAATCAACAGATAAACAATGCCGAGAGGAATTGCACGATGTCTGATAGCCCTGGCAAGGCGATCTGGTGACCATTCTCGCCGCTGCCGCCATAACAGGAGGCCTAAACAGACTCCTGTGATTCGGGTTATTACTGAAAGCCCTTCGCTGATTCCGGAGGCAATAAAGAATTGAGCAATTTCTATTAGGCTCCCGAAAAAGAACCCGAACAAAATAGCCTGCTTGACACTTATCGGCTGGTTTCCAGATCGGCGTCCAAGATATAAACCCATTGGAATAGTCAGGAGGATTTCGATTAAAAATTTCAGAACAGTCAGGAATGGTGAGGATAGCCTTGCCTCCGCCAGAAGCCATCCACTATTGGCTCCTTGTGCTTTTTGTACAAGTTCCGCACCGGAAAGCAAAATGTCGTAAGGGAAAAGTGCGAATGCAATGTAAAAAACGAGATAGGCATCAAATAGAAAAACGGGTAGATATTCCGGACTGCTGAATATCGCGTGCAAAAAGTTGTTGAACCAATTGGAGTATTTAATTGCAAGCAGAAGCCCGATCAGGCAACCAATTGCTTGGGCGAGAATGTCATTGATCGAACAGGTTCGCGGCGGGAAAAATATCTGTGAAGACTCGACAAGAACGATAAAAATGGCAGAAATGAGGCCAGCAAGAAGAAAAATGAATAGTTTCGGCCATTTGGTGAATTTGTCGCTCAATAATTGAACCGTAAGGAAACCCGTTGGAATGCCCAATACGATGTTCGCATTCCAGTCGGTACCTCTCATTTCCCCAAATTCGAGCCTGAGAATTTGGTGAAGGAACTCCCATGCCTGATCAACGGTGATTGCGTTGAAGTTAAACGGTACGAAACTTCCATATGCAACAAAAAAAAGGTAGCAGAACCAGATCAGGAACGTGTGGTTTTGCCTGGGTTTTATGGAGTGCATGCAATTGACCGGGTTTAATTCCTTAGTCACTTTGCGAATTTTTCACAATATAGAAAGTGTTTCGACAATCGAAGTCGGTCATTTTTCGTCAATATCGTGGCACCCAATCTCACACGAATACTTCGACACACGCAGGATGGCCGAGAAAAGCTTGCGGACTAGCCGTAAAACCGTAGGCGCCTGACTGGTAGATCACTACCAGATCACCGGGTTGCGCCACAGCCAGTTCCATTCGGTCGGCCAGCAAGTCAAGTGGGGTGCATAGTGGGCCAACCACGGAAACTTTTTCGCGTGTTTCGGGGGCCATTTTGTTGCCGATGGCGACCGGGTAGTTCTTGCGGATTACTTGGCCGAAGTTGCCGGAAGCCGCAAGGTGGTGGTGCAGGCCACCATCGGTGATGAGGAAGATTTGTCCGCGTGATAGTTTGCGGTCGACGATGCGTGAAACGTAGATTCCGGCTTCACCGACCAGGTAGCGTCCGAGTTCGATGACCAGTTCGGCTTCGGGCAGTTCATTTTTTGCACGTTCGGCGAGGCTAGCCAGATTGGCGCTAATCGGAGCAAGATCAAGATGTTCCTCGCCAGGGAAATAGGGGATGCCAAAACCGCCACCGAGATTGAGAAAACGCACCGGGGAGGGCGCGGATTTGGCGAGGCGCACCGCCAGGTCGAAGCTCTTGCATTGGGCTTCGATGATGGCTTCGGGCTTGAGGTTTTGTGAGCCGGCAAAAAGGTGAAAGCCTTCAAAAGTCAGCCCGGTACGACCGATTTCGCTGAGTAGTTGGGGTACTTGCTCGGAGTCTACGCCGAACTGCCGTGGGCCACCGCCCATTTTCATGCCTGAGCTTTTTAACTCGAAATCCGGATTGACGCGAACGGCGATACGCACTTGGCAGCCTGTTTCGTGTCTGATTTCAGCCAGCTCGGCGACTTCACGGAAGGACTCGATATTGATAAGGATGCTGGCGGCAGCGGCACGTTTCAAATCATTGCGGCTTTTGCCAGGGCCGGCAAAGCTGATTTCGTGCGGATCGGCTCCGCTGTCGAGGGCAATCTTCAGTTCGCCGCCCGACGCTACGTCGATGCCATCAACGATGCCGGCCATATGGCACACCAAGGCCGGCATCGGATTGGCTTTCATTGCATAGTGCAGCTTGATCGAGGATGGCAGTGTGGCGCGCAACTGGGCAACGCGCTGCCCGAGCAATTGCCGATCATAGGCATAAAAGGGTGTTTGCCCGATACGGGCGGCGAGCCGGGATAGCGGAATTCCTCCAACGACAAGTTCTCCGTTATTCACGGAAAACTGAGTCATTGGGGCATGCATCGGGAGTTGGCGTTCGCTGGCTTGCATGTGTAATTTTTTGGGCGAGCGTTCAGGAAGCGCTCAGCCTTTCGATCCATTCGGTTGAAAGTGTTTTACGGTCGATCTTGCCGTTCGGGTTGCGCGGCAAAGGGCCTTCACGCACATCAATGTGCGCGGGTACCATGTAGGCCGGCATCAAATTTCGGCATTCGCTGAGTAGTGCTGTCGTGTCGAGGCGGCCACCTTGCGGTGGCGTGGCGATAACCTGAATCACCTGTCCGAGCGTGGCGTGGTCAATACCGAAAGCAACGCATTCGCCAACCAGTCGGGTGGCGTAGAGAACTTCCTCGACCTCGGTCGGGCTGACCCGGTAGCCCGATGTTTTCATCATTTCGTCGCGCCGACCAATGAAGTAGAGGAAGCCTTCTTCGTCACGGCGAACGGTATCGCCGGAGAAGACGGCCAGTTCAGGCAGCATCAACCCGGCCTCGCGACCCGGTGTGTTGGCGGGCAGTGGCTTGTAGCGTTCTGCTGTTTTTTCGTGATCGTTCCAGTAGCCCATGCCGACCAGTGCGCCACGATGCACCAGTTCGCCTGGTTCGTTGGGCGCGCAGGGCGAGCCATCTTCACGCAGCACGAGGATCTCGGCATTGGGGATGGCCTTGCCAATCGAATCCGGTCTCCGATCTACTTCGCTCGGCGGCAGATAGGTTGAGCGGAAGGCTTCGGTCAGGCCATACATCAGATAGGGTTTCGTTTTGGGCAAGCTTGAGCGCAAGGCGGTGAGGGTCTCGCGCGGCATTCGTCCGCCGGTATTGGCCAAGTAACGTAGATGTTCGGTAATGCCGACCGGCCACTCCAGTTGCGCAAGCTGGATGTAGAGTGGTGGTACGGCGGTAAGCCCGGTAACCCGCTCGCATTCAAGCGCTTTGAGCACGTCGCGTGGCATCAGGTAGTTGAGTAGCACGACCCGCGCACCGACATGAAAAGCGGTAGTGATCTGGCTGAAGCCGGCATCAAAAGAGAGGGGCAGGGCGGCGAGCAGGGTGTCGTCAGCGGTGTTTTCCAGGTAACTGGCCACGCTCTTGGCACCGGCAACCATGTTGCGATGCGAAAGCACGACCCCTTTGGGCTTGCCGGTGCTGCCCGAGGTGTAGAGGATGGCGGCCATGTCGGTGTCGATTACCCGGTGGCCTGTCTGGGCGGATGAGTTCAGCAGGTCCTTCCAGCGCAGATGGGCGACCGGACCAGCACTGGGTGGCAGCGGATCGGTATTGGTCAGCACGACATGGCGCAGATCGTGGCAGGACTCCAGCGCCGGCACCAACTGCGGCAGACGTTCGTTGGAGGTGATCAGCGCACGCACATTGCAGTCACGCAGAATGTAGGTCACCTGGTCGGGTTTGAGCAGCGGGTTGAGTGGCACGAATACGCAACCGGCGGCTGCCGCACCAAAACTGGCGATCACTGTTTCAAAGCGTTTTTCGAGGTAGATGGCAATCCGTTCTCCTCGCTGCAGGCCGATGTCGAGCAGACCGCTGACAATGCCTTCGATCGACTGCTGCAGTTCGAGGTAGCTCATCGACTGTTTGCCGCAGGTGAGGGCAATCGCATCCGGTTTGCGCGCAGCGGATCGAACGATCAGGTCAGGGAGCAAAAAGGAATCGGTCATTATTCAGGCACCAAGGGTTCAGTGTCAGTCGATATTTTTAGCGAATAGTTCAACCTGCTACGCTGAAATCATCCATCCTGGCCAGGAATTTCAGGAAATTGAAGGTGCGAATATATTAATCCGGGTAAATGCTGGATGAATGTCGTCTTAGTTGCAGTATGCTTCTGCCAGTATAATCGGGTCATTTGAAATTCCATTCGGGCAGAATTCCTGGGCACACAAGGAGTATTTATGGATGTAAAAAATGAGGTGCTGTCGATTCTTGACGAGGTATTGAGCCTCAAGGGCCGGGCGAACGGTTTCACTCTCGAAACCCCCTTGCTTGGCGCAATCCCTGAGCTGGATTCGATGGCGGTGGTGGCATTGATAACCACCTTGGAAGAGCGTTTCGGATTCATGGTTGATGATGATGAAATCGACGGAGCCGCTTTTGCTTCGGTGGGTACCCTGGTTGACTTTGTGCAGGGCAAGTTGGCCGCCTGAGCCGTCATGATTCATGACGCTTGAAGCGTTCGAGGAAGAGACGCAACGCTCAGGCGGACGCAGCAAAGCCTTATGGCCATTGCGCACCGTTTGTAAGCATTCCCCGTCGTTGTGGTCGGATGAATAGGTGTAGATCATTCTGGAAAAATGCTCGACCTTATTGGAGCTGATCTCTGGAATCCACGCTAAATGGCGTTCTGCAACGAGGGTGCCTGAAGGATCTAATAAAGACGGCATTCTTCAGAGGCATGTACTGTAGATCGCCTATCTATAAGGGTTTCAGCTGTGCAGCACCGGTGCGAAACAAGGGCAAGCGTGACCTTCCTGTTCCTGTTAACCCGGCATGGGGTTCAACATGAAAGCATCGAGAAAACCAAAGCGAAGCTGATGCCAATAGCTGGCGAAGAGCAGGATTTCCGTTTCTGTATTCTTTGCCGAAGGCAATCACGCCTTATGTGATAATCCAACGAAAAATCATATCGGGAAGAATTGCATGGAATCCTTGTTTGTCTTGGCCGCACTTGTTTTCATCGTCGGGCCCATCGTTCTGTTCTTCCTCGTTATAGGCGCACGCGTTCGTGTCGGGGTCCTTGAGCGCAGTGTCGAGAAATTGCAGGAAGAGGTACGACAACTCCGCATGCGGGCGGCGACCGCGCCTGTCGCCGAGTCGGTCGAGCTTGCCGCCGACACCGGTTGGCAAGCGGAAAGATCCGCACCTGTAACACCTGACGAAGCAGGCGCCGAAATCGACTACGGCCCCGCGTTCGTGCCAGAACCGGCCCCAAGCCTCGGAAAATCTCCGCCTCCTGAAACGCCTGCAGAATACGATCTCGGCCCAGCCACGATCCCGGGGTATGACTACACACCTCGCGAGTCTGTAACACCAGCAGAGCACTACGCAGCTTCCGAGCTTCCCGAGCCGCCGGCCTGGTTGATCAAGGCCAAGGAGTGGCTGTTTGGCGGCAATCTGGTCGCCAAGGCCGGTCTGCTGATTCTTTTTTTCGGCGTCAGCTTCCTGCTCAAGTATGCCGCGGCGCGAGTCTCGGTGCCGATCGAACTGCGACTGGCCGGCATCGTGCTCGCCGACATCGGCCTGTTGCTCTGGGGCTGGCGCATTCGTGAATCGCGACCATCGATCAGTCTGCCGGTGCAAGGCGCGGCGCTCGGCATCCTGATGCTGGTGACCTTCGGTGCCTTCCGCCTGTACGACCTCATTCCGGGCGGTCTGGCTTTCGGCTTGCTGTTTTTCCTGACCTTTTTCACCTGTCTGCTGGCGGTCCTGCAAGATGCGATCTGGCTGGCGATTTTCGGCATCATCGGCGGCTTCGCGGCGCCCGTCCTGACCTCCACCGGGCAGGGCAGCCACATCGGTCTGTTCTCTTACTACGCCCTGCTTAACGCCGGGATTCTGGCGATTGCGCTGAAGCGCTCCTGGCGGCTGCTCAATCTGCTTGGCTTTGCCTTCACCTTCGTGATCGGCACCACCTGGGGCGTATTGCGCTACCAGCCGGAAAACTATCTGTCGGTGCAGGGCTTCCTGATTCTGTTCTTCGTTTTTTACGTGGCCATCGCCATCCTCTACGCCAGCAAGCAGGCGCCACAGCTCAAGCACTATGTCGACGGCACGCTGGTCTTCGGCACGCCGCTGCTGGCTTTCGGTTTGCAGTACGGCATCGTGCACGACAAACCTTTCGGTCTGGCTTTCTCAGCGCTGGCGCTGGGGCTCTTCTACATCGGTTTGACACTGGCGCTCTGGCAACGTCGCGGCAACTCGCTGAAACTGCTCGTCGAGTCCTTTCTCGCGCTCGGTATCGTCTTCGGCACGCTGGCCATTCCGTTTGCCCTCGATGGCCGCTGGACTTCCGCCGCCTGGGCGCTGGAAGGCGCCGGCATCGTCTGGGTCGGCTTGCGCCAGAAGCAAACCCTGGCCTGGGTTTTTGGCGTGCTGGTACAAGTCGGCGCCTGGGTTTCCTTCGTCGCATCAGTGAACGGCTTGCCTCACGAAATCGCCGCACAATCCAATCTCTGGCTTGGATTCCTGCTGCTGGCCGGAACCGGCTTCGTCATGGCGATGAATTTCCGCAAGGAAAGCCGTCTCGACAGCGAGGAGGGTGAAAGTTCAACGCCCCCGATATTCACCCTGCTGGCCACCGTTTTCCTCGCCTTTGCAGCGGTCTGGCTGCTGGCCGGCGCGTGGTCGGAAATCTTCCTGCATAGCGGCAAGCATGCACACACCTTATATGTCCTGAGCGGGATGGGCGTGGCCGGCATCCTCGGCCTGATTGCCAGCCGTCTCGACTGGCGCATTTCGCGCTATTTCGCCCTCGTCCCGCAACTGCTCGCTGGTCTTGTTTTTCTGTTGCTGCTGGACTTCAACCTTGACTTGTCAGCGCACGCCTTCAGCGACAATCTGTTCGAAACCGGTTTTCTCGGTGGCCTGCTGATTGCCCTGGGTGCCGGAGTCTCCAGCCTGGCCTTCCATCGCCAGCCAGACGACAATCATCGTTCGCTCTCCAGCATTCTGCTTTGCTGGTGCGCTTTCTGGTGGTTTGCCTATGTGCTCGGCAGCCTCAACGCCTGGGGCGAGCATATTCTGGCCAGCCATAACCTGTTCAAGGAGACGGCTTACCCCCTTGTGCATCCACTCTACGGCCTCCTTTTGGCGCTCTTTGCCCCTGTCTTTGTCCGCTTGGCCAAACGCTTGCAGTGGGCCGATCTGCGCTGGCTGGCCTATGCAGTCTGGCCGGGGCTGCTCTTTGCGATGCTCAACATTTTCCAGCAACTCGACAGCCATCTCCAGATTCCGCCTTGGCCGCTCTGGTCGGCCTTGCTCGCCCTCTGGCTGGCGAGCGAATGGCTGCTGCGCGATGCTGAGCGGGAAGGGTGGCTGCTTCAGGAGCAACAGCCAGGAATATTGCGCGTGCTGCACACCCTGCGCACGGTCGGCCCGTGGCTCATTCTGTGGCCATTGGGGCACCATCTGGTGACGCTTGGCCTGCAGGCCGATTCCCCGGAGCAAGCCGTGTTGCTGGCTGAGGCCGGCTGGTTTACCTCCGGCAGTTGGGCGCGCTATCTGCCGGCCTGGGCGATGATGGCCTACGTCGCCTTGCTCATTCCCCGTGCCCGCGCCGAGTGCTGGCCGACCACCCCGATTGCCGGCTGGTACCGCGATGTGCTGATTCCCTTGGGCACCTTGTGGTCGCTCGGGTTGGCGGTAATCTGGAACTTCACCCAGAACGGATTGATGGAACCGCTGCCTTACCTGCCGATTCTCAATCCGCTTGATCTGAGCACCGGTTTCGCCGCGCTACTCGCCGTCAGCACCTGGCGGATGCTGGCGGAAACGAGCGAGCGAACGCTCCCCACCCGGTTTGCGCTGTTTGCCGCCATTGCCGCTTACGTCTGGTTCAACCTGATGCTGCTGCGCACCGCCGCGCACTTCCTCGACATCCCCTACCAGTTTGATCCGCTCTTCCGCTCGCAGTTTGTACAGGCGATGCTGTCGCTGGTGTGGAGCGCCACCGCGCTGGTGCTCATGCGTTTCGCCGCCAAGCGGGTGCTGCGTAGGCCCTGGATGGCGGGTGCCGGCTTGCTGGTACTGGTCGTCGCCAAGCTGTTTTTTGTTGACCTGTCCAACGTCGGCGGCATCGAGCGCATCATCTCCTTCCTCGGTGTTGGCGTTCTGATGCTGGCTATCGGTTATCTGGCGCCTCTCCCCACCGAAAAATCGACCGTCGCGGAATGAACCCCATGCCCCAATCGCCATCCTTCGCCCTGCCGGTTTTTCTGCTGGCGCTGAGTATTGTTGCCGCTCCGGCGCTTGCGGCCACACCGCCAAAATCAGACACAGCGGCCGACTATGCCTATGCGCTGCCATTGCGCGTCAGCGGCAACCAGGGTGTCGTCGGCTTGCGCGTGCCGCAAGCCGTTTATCTGAAGGCCAAAATGGCCGGCCTCGACGACTTGCGCGTTTTCGATGCCAAGGGCGTGGCACAGCCTTTTGCCATGCATCGCCCGCCAACCGAGGTGCTTGCCCGGCGCGACTCGCTACCGGCGAGCATTTTCCCGATCCGGGGCAGTGCGCATACAACTTCCGGCAGCACGGGGTTTGATCTCGACATCCAGACCCGCCCTGATGGCAGCGTCAGGTCGGTGCAGGCACGCACTGGCAACGATCGCCAAGGCCAGGACGCCGCCCCACTCACCAGCCTGATCCTCGACTTCGGCGCGGAGGCCAAGGGCAGCGAGAGCAATCCGGTGCACATCGAGGCGCTGCGCTTCAGCGCGCCCATGGATAAAACCAGCTACAGCGCCCAGGTCTGGCTGGAAACCAGCAACGACCTGAAGCGCTGGGAAACCATCGGCGCTGCCGAACTGAGCTGGCTGAGCAATGACAGCGCCCAGACCCTGGCCAATGACCGACTTGAATTCAGCCCGCAGTCCTTCCGGTATGCGCGCCTGACCTGGCGTCGGGGAGAGCCGGTCCAGTTCTCTGCGATTCAGGCCGAAACGGTCGACCGGCAGAGCAGCGAGCCCGTGCGCGAAACCCTGTGGATCAAACCTGTCGCTGGAAAACAGGCCGGTGAACTGGTTTACCCGGCCGGGATTGCCCTGCCGGTGGAACAGATCAGCCTCAAACTGAGCGAAGCCAATATCGTCTATCCGATGGCACTTGGCTACTACGCCGAGCGGCCAAGTCGCCAGGCCGGCAAAGCAACGGAATGGGCCTTCCAGCCAACAACCCAGGCCACCTTCTATCAGATCACGCAGAACGGCCAGACCCGCCGCTCCGGCGCGCTTGGCATCGGCCTTGGTCATCAGCAGGAGTGGGTGATTCGTCCGCTCAATGCCCCCGCCACAGCCCAGCCCGAACTCGGACTCTCATGGCAAGCCGCGACCCTCGTATTTCTCGCCGGCGGCACGCCGCCCTACACCCTGAATTTTGGCCGTAGCGAAGCCACGCCGGCCAGCCAGCCACTCAGTCAAGTGGCGCCCGGATTCAGCGCGGGTGAACTCAACCAGCTTGAACAGGCGCAAGCCGGCGAATTGCAGAGCGGCCCTGCCGACGCCTCCGCAGACAGCGCCGCCAGCCTGGCCGGCCTCTCCGCCCGCAATCGAACATTCATCCTGTGGGGCGTCTTGCTGCTCGGCGTTGTGATACTCGGTGGAATGGCCTGGCGGCTCATCCGGCAGATGAATGCGGGTTCGGGAAAAGAAAGCTGAATGAACCCAAAAACCTCAGTCCATCCACGAAAATCACGAAAGACACGAACAAAATCAATAGCTTGATGTATTTTCTCTATTCACCCTTTGGGTGGTGATCTTCAGCTTGTTATCCCCTTGATTCTTTTCGTGCTTTTGGTGTTTTTCGTGGACGAACTGCTTTTTCTAGGATGAATAACCATCGGCGCCAAAGCACGGTTTTCGATGAGGCTCCGGAAGCCGAAGCACATCTTCCCCTGCCCATTGGCAAGCTGAAGATGCCCGTATTTACTGGCCTGCAGGCCGATTATCCACCGGCGGTTCAGGCCGGCCCGACAGTGCTGTCGCGGGCGAACTTGCGCCACAGCCAGCCGGCACCCTGCAGTCGGCCGTAGAGCACGTAGTCGAGGTCATTGACGTTGACCAGCGTGCCAAGCAGGCACGAGCGGGCGCTGCGCGTGCTGGCGAAAAGAATGTCGTCACCCGCGCACAGCACAAAATCGTCGGTCGGCAGCAGATATTGCTCGCCCGTCCGCAGCACCATCAGCGGCACTGCGGGCAGGTGTTCCTCGCGGTCGGACGAATCGCGCAGCAGGGCACCAAGTTCGATCCGTGCACCTCGGCCCATCTCGCACTCAAGCGCTGGCGCGCTCTTGGCGTCGAGTGCCACGTTCCAGGTGGTCGGCACGCGTTTGCCGCAGGTTGCAGCGATGCGCGCGACCACCGCGTCGCTCCAGAAATCGTCGCGCCGCTTCACCTCGCCGAGAAAACGGGCGAGCAGCGGCGTGGTGAGGATGCCCAGGCATTCATGGGCAATGATCTCGGCCGGCCGCACCATGAAGTCGGCCTTGAAGGTCGAGAACAACAGGCGGTTGGACTGCAGGTTCTGCCGCAGCACGGTGAACAGCTCAGGATTGATTTCCTCGGCAGTGGCGACGATGGCCAGGTTGGCGATGTCGTTGCTGGTGCCGGCGATGATGCCGACTGCCCGATCGATTCCCGCCGCTTCCAGCACCTGGCGCTCGCTGCCGACGCCAGTCACATGTTGCATGGCATAGGTGATCGACCGCACCGGTTCGATGACGGTGAGGTCGATGCCTTCACTCTGCAGGTCGTCGACGATGGCCTGGCCGAAGCGGCCGTAGCCGCAGAGTATCCAGTGGCCACGCGGCGGTTCGCGCTGCGCTTCGAGTTCGCGGCCAGGAGTGGCGGTCAGCCATTCCATCAACTGATAGGAGCCGGGCGAACGGATCGCCAGCGCCAGGTATTGACCAAAAGTCTCGAACGGATTGATGATATTGCTGATGCCGAACGACTTCATGTTGGCGGCAATTTCCGGCTTAGTCACCCTGCAGAGAATCGGCAAGTCCCGCTGCAGCAGGCGCGTAGCCGCAGCGACCGCCAGGTTGGCCTCGTCGTCGCTGGTCAGTGCGATCACGCCAGCGCAATGACTGCTCATCAGCCCGGCCAGCAGCAGGTTGTCCGGCTGGCGCGCATCGGCCGCGAGTCCGGGCGCATCGGCACGCAGATCCTGCAGGTCGAGTTCGTCGATGCGGGTGGCGTCGATGTCGATCACGACAAAGCGCCGGTTCATGTGGTCGAAGGCTCGGCACAGCAACTGCCCGGTTTCGCCGTAACCGCAGACCAGGTAAAACGGCTCGCGCACGCTGCGCACCTTGCGCGTAAAGCGCTGCCTGGTAATCGCCTGCTGGAAGGCGCGGTCCTGCACCAGCGCCAGCAGCGTGCCGATCGCATAGGCCCAGCCGATCACCGAGAGGTAGATGCTGAAGGTCACCCACATGCGCTGCGCGTCGGTGAAAGCGTAGGGAATCTCGCCAAAGCCGATGGTGGTGGCCGTATAGCTGATGAAATAGAAGGCATGGAAGAAGCCCATCTGCCACGGCTTGCCATTGGCGTCGACACCGGGTATCAGGGTCAGGCCGAGCACCGAAACGGCATAGATCAGGATCAGCACGATCAGTGGCGCACGCATGCGCCTGAAGATCAGCAGGATCGCGCTGTTCGGATGCATGGCGGGCGCAGCCGGTTAACGTGAAAGTCGCGCGCGCGACTCTCGAATCTCCCCTCGCCCTCTGGGAGAGGGGTAGGGGGTGAGGGGAACGGGCAGGGCATTCATTCTTGGTGTGTCATACAAAGTCATGACCGTTAGCGGCGCAGCATCATGGTTTCGATGATTAGCATGACGACCGACACGATATTGGCAAGCAGCGCCCCGGCTGACAACGAAACGATGGTGGTAATCGCCAATGCGTCCACCCCGTTGGGCGAGACGTAAGCCGCGTAGGCCCAGACGCCGGCTGCAGCCAGCAACTGCAGGTCGGCCACCAGGCTGGTCGCCAGATGCACCGCACCGACCTGGGTGCGATCGCCGAACTTGAGAACCGTGGCGATCAGGTTAACCACGATGGCTAAGAACAGTTCAAGTGAGTTGTGGTGCGCCGGGTTGTCGATCTCGCCGATGACGAAGCCGAAGTTCAGCGTCGCCGCGAAGACGATGAAGAAACCGAAGATGACCTTCTCAAGGTTCATGCGCGAGCCTCGCTGTAAAGGATTGCGGTTGATTCTGTGTGCCGTTTGGCGAATCGGTCAATTTTCCGGTCACGGAAAAAATTCAAATACATAAAAATGTATCGCCCTTTATGACCGTTTTACGGATAGGAAATTCAACCGCATCAGAGGAAATGCGCACGCTGGACAACCAGTCAATACGGCGTTGTTCGTAAGCATGGCTCGTAGAACGCCTATTCACGAGCTCTGCAGCCATGCTTGGCGAGAATTGTCGGAATTGGAAATCGCGAACAAGATTTTTTTCTTGCCGGCGTTGGCAACTCAAGCCACCGCTTTGCGCCACACGCTGGCCAGCCAAGGCTGTTGTTCGCGCGGCAATCCGGGTGGCCGGTAATAGTGTTCGAGCTCGACAAAACCGGCCTGGGTCATGCGGTAGCGCCACATGTCCAGGTCGTGATAGGCGCCGTAGCGGCCTCCGTTCCAGCCTTCCATGTTGTCACCGTGCGGGTTGGAACTGAACAGCACGCCGCCGGCTTTCAGCGTGGCGTGCAATTGCCGCAGCACGCGCCGCAAGGATTGCCTGGGCACGTGAAACAGCGAGGCGTTGGCAAACAAGCCGTCGAAGTGTTCGTTCGGCAGATCGAGCTTGAGGAAATCCTGCTGCCACACCTCGCAGCCGCTGTCGGTCCGCGCCATCTGCGCGAAGCGCTCGGAACCGTCGAGCCCGATGGCCAGGTGGCCGAGTTCGGCAAAGGTCTTGAGGTCGCGCCCCGGCCCACAGCCAAAATCGAGAATGGTGAATGGTGGCTCGCTGGTGATATGCCGTAGCAGTGCGTCGACGTTCTGGCTCACATCATGATTGCGCGTGCCTTCGCGAAAATCGTCGGCGCGCTGGTTGTAGTGCGCCAGCGTCTGGGCAGTGATGCGGTAGAGATTCTGGTTGGCTGACATCGGTATTATGAATTTTTAGAAGCGTCCAAGGCATCGATCTTTGCTGCACAAATGAAGTCGTTTTCAGACAAGCCACCAATCGCGTGTGTCGAATAGCGAACGCGGCATTGCTTGTAGCCGACCTCAAGATCGGGATGGTGGTTCTCGCGGTGCGAAATCCAGGCCGTTGCATTAACGAAGGCCATCGTCTCGTAGTAGTTCCTGAAATTGAAGGTCTTGACCAGTTCGTTGCCCGCTTGCTCCCAGCCGCTCAAATCCTTCAACAAGCGCTCGATTTCCTGCGGCTCCAGCGGCGGGACCCCGCCTTCGCAGGGCCTGCAGCTTTTCGCCGTGAGATCGCATACGGAAGTATTCATCGCTGTTCTCCTCTATGGTTGGTGCTTCGTTCCTTGCAGCGTTTGACGCCAGCAAGGCAAGGCCGTTCGCCGATTCTGGAATTTTTCGGCTCAAGGCTGACTTATTCTCATGAAGACCGGGGCAGGCGATCAATAGCCGCTTCCCCTGTAACCCCCGCCAATTGGCGATCTGCACGCATACTGTCTGGAAAGCTAATGAATACGCCACTCTTCAGGCCTATGGCTTGGCGATCGCCTATTCATAAGCCTCTGATAACTTGCGCCCGGCGCTGCCCGCTCCCGATTGCCTGGTGGGGAACCAAAGCGCCGGCCGGCGGTTCGGAGGTGAGTCAACACTGAAAGCGTGCTTCAATGAACTCGGTCACCATCACCTCCTGCCAATCCGCCGCTGCTATCCCGCGCGAGGTGTGGGATCGTCTCTGCCCGCCGGGTCACCCCTTCCTGAATGCCGACTTTCTGAATATCCTGGAGGACCATGGGATGGCGGGGCGGGAGTGGGGCTGGGTGGCGCAGCATCTGGTGGCGAGTGACCGGAGTGGTGCCGTGGTCGGCGTGCTGCCGCTCTATGTCCGCTTCAATTCGCACGGCGACTTTATCCACGATTGGTCGTGGGCATCGGCTTACCAGCAACTCGGCAAGGTTTATTACCCGAAGCTGCTTAGCGGCGTGCCGCATACGCCGGCTTCAGGGCCGCGATTGCTGGTTGCCGAGGGGCCGGATGCGCCCAGGATTCGCCGGGCGTTGATCGATGGCGCCAAGTCGTTGATGAGCGAACACGGCGCCTCATCGTGGCACATAGCGTTTCCTGATGCCGACGACAAGCAGGCGCTGCAAGGTGCGGGGCTACTGATCAGTCATAACGTGCAGTTTCAGTGGATGGATAGCGGTTGTGGCGATTTTGACGGCTACCTGGCCACTTTTTATGCCGAGAAGCGACGCAAGGTCAAAGCCGAGCGGCGGCGCGTCCGGGAAAGCGGCCTGCTTATCGAGGCGTGCCACGGTGACGAAATCGATCCGGCCGAGTGGCCCGCTCTGCACGCCCTTTATGCCTCGACCTTCGAGAAGTTCAACAACTACGCGGTGTTTTCGGCGTCCTGTTTTACCGATCTGGCGCTGGCCCTGGGTCGGCGAATGGTGGTCTTCATCGCGCGCGATGGGCGCGAGCCGGTGGCTGTCTCGATCTGTTTTCGTAGCGATGAGGTGCTTTATGGCCGTTACTGGGGTTGCAGCGGCAAGTATCACAGCCTGCATTTCGAACTCTGTTTCTATCAGGGCATCGCCTATTGCCTGCGCGAAGGGTTGCAGCGCTTCGAGCCCGGTGCGGGCGGCGAGCACAAGATCGCGCGTGGCTTCATGCCGATCGTGGTCCATTCAGCGCACTGGATTGCCGATCCGGCGATGCGGAAATTGATCGCCCGGCATCTGGAACAGCAGCTTGGAGCGGTTGCTGCGTATCGGGATGAGGCGGCCGATCATTTGCCGTTCCGCTGCGAAAGCTCGTAGTCAGTCAAAGTGAAACAGACGGATAGCCGTCATTCCGGGCTTGACCCGGAATGACGGGTTTTTTTCGCCAACTCCAAATTGCCTGACCTCTATATCCCGGATGCTTTACGGAGCGCTTCGCGAATCTGCGGCAAGGCCGCCTGAGCGGCTTTTTCTCCCTCAAGAATCGAGTCATGGCGAGCCACGAAGTCGGTTGATCCGATGCCGCCGACCTGTGGGCGAATGACGACGTCCGCCTCCTTGAGTTCGTAGCGGGCGAGGTTCTGACCCATGATGGTGAAGGTTTGCAGGAGGATGTCGAGGGTGCCGCGCACCGGCTGGTTGCCGGGACGCGCCGAGATGTCGACGGCGATCACCACGTTGGCGCCCATTTGTCGGGCGCTGCGTACAGGGATCAGGCTTGAAAGCCCGCCATCGACGTATTCGTGGCCATTGATGCTGACCGGTTTGAAGATGCCGGGTACGGTCGCCGAGGCACGGACGGCCATGCCGGTGTTGCCGGTGCGGAAGAGGATGCTCTCTCCGCTGTTCAGATCGGTGGCGACAACGCCAAGCGGTTTTTTCAGGCCTTCGATCGGGCGCTGCGCCACGGCGTCATTGACAAACTGCTGCAGCCCCTCGCCCTTGAGCACGCCGCGATCCGGTACCGACCAGTCGCTGAGCTTCGATTCGTCGAGCTTGTGAGCCAGTTTCTGCAACTCGAAACCGGTGTTTCCCGCGGCGTAGAGCGCGCCAACGACGGCACCGGCACTGGTACCGACGATGATGTCGGGAACGATGCCCTGGGCTTCGAGGACTTTGATGACGCCGATGTGGGCAAATCCCCGCGCCGCGCCGCCACCCAAGGCGAGGCCGATTTTGACGGACTTTGGTGTGACTGGCAGGGGTGCGGGAGGCTTGGACGCGCAGCCCGAAATAGCCAGTGCGGCGAGGGTGGTGAGCAGGGGCAGCAAATAGCGTTGGCGCATGGTTGTCTCGTTTGATGAGCCCGGATTGTAACGCGGCTGGCCACTGCTGACGCCGGGTGCTATTCCCGGAAGTTCTGCAGTTGGAGTCAGATGTTGTGAAAAATTCATTTCAGCCGAATCTCCTTGCTCGTCACCCCGGCGAAGGCCGGGGTCCAGCTCGTCTATCTGATTGTTTTCATGAATGTCAGAGGTGCGCACTGGCTCTGCATTTCCTTCGGTCAGATTCCGGCCTTCGCCGGAATGACGGTCTTGGATGCTTGTGCCAATTAATTCACAGGCTCTCAGGGCAGGGCGCCGAGCAAGCCGAAGAATAGGCTGCTTCGCTCTACTGCGCTTGGTCGTTCGGCGGCATGCCTTGTTGCGGAGGTTCTGATTCGTTCGCCAGAGACTGCGGGATTGACTCTGCGGGAATGTCCAGGCGCGAGAGCAGCGTTTCACGTTTGATGTGCAGCAGTTTCTCGATGGCGCTGAGGTCATCCGGAAGCGCGGCATCTTTCCAGTCGCTGGTCGAGTGACGGGCGAGGTTAACCGCCAGCGTCACGTTCTGCACCCGTGGCAGGTGCGCATTGGCGTCGTCCATCAGGGTGTTGAGCAAGCCGGGCAGATGCCAGGCACCGCAAAGCGCCAACTGCAGATCAAACAGGCGGATACCGAGAACCTGTTCCTGTGCGGTCGTGCTGCGCAGTGTTTTGTCGGCCTGCTGCCGGTCGCGGATATCAATGGCCAGCCTGGGGGCAAAACACCACAGCAGAATCTCCGCAAGGTCATGCAACAGGGCGGCCAGGGCAACTTCATCGACGTTCATGTCATGCCGTTCAAAGGCCCAGTCGTTCGCGTATTTTGCGGCGCGCTGAACACGGCGGATGACCTGCAATACGCCGAGCAAAGCCTGCGGTTCGCTCTTGAGCGTGGCTTCGATGGTGACCGGTGACTCGAACCGGCTGAAGAAGGGCTCGACACCGAGCATCATGACCGCGTTGGCGATGGTCGTGATGTCCGAGCGCAGATGCTTGCCATGGAAGGACTGAATGTAGGCCAGGACGCGGACGGCCATCAGCGGGTCTTGCAGGACGATCTTGGCGATATCGCGACCGCTGATCTTGTCAATGTTCTGCCGTGCGTCTTCGAGCAAACGCGCCGTCCGGCGCAGAATGGGGATTTCTGCGTCGCTGAAGAAAATCACCCAAGCTTCAAGGTCTTGCAGCGGTTCATTCAGCATCGGCGTCAACTTCAAAAAGTACTCGAAAAAAGCACGCTAATTGCTTGATTCATTGTAAGCGTGGGCTATATTTTTTCCATGTTACTCGCAGCACTAGCCGTCAGCAAGCCGAATCAGGCCGATGTCACCTCGGCTACTGCCAATTGTCTCAGGCCGCTGGCTTGGCAGAACTTGCAGCCAGTTCGTGTACCAGTTCAACAGCAGTTCGCACCCCCATCTTGTCGAAGATGCTGGAGCGATGAACTTCGACAGTGCGCATGCTGATCTGCAACTCATCGGCAATGACCTTGTTCTGCTTTCCGGCGAGAACCAGCGCCATGACCTGCCGCTCGCGGGTGGTGAGTTGGCTGATCCGCAAGTTGATCGAGTCGGCCGAGGCGGCGGCTGCACAGCGGGCGCCGTCCAATCTAAAGGCTTCGACAACGCGGTCGACCAGTTCGTTGTCGTTGCAGGGCTTTTCGACAAAGTCGAAAGCACCGTTTTTCAAGGTCGAAACGGCCATCGGCACATCACCATGGCCGGTCAAGAAGATCACCGGCAGGCTGCAACCACGTTCGAGCAGGCGCTCGAACAACTCGGTGCCGCTCATCTCATCCATGCGGATATCGAGCAGGATGCAGCCGGTGAACGCGGGGCTCCAGGCTTCAAGGAAGGCCTCGGCCGAGGCGTAGGTGAGGTTGGCAACCCCTCGCGACTGCAGCAGCCAGCTCAACGAGTCGCGAATGGCTTCGTCGTCATCGACGATGTACGCATATTGTGTCATGGCAAGATTATCGGAAGGGTAATGACGAAAATGGTTCCGCCTTCCGGGTTGTTTTCAACCCATAGGCGACCGTGATGAAATTCGATGATCGAACGGCAGATATTGAGTCCCATACCCATTCCTTCGGCCTTGGTCGAGAAAAATGGCGTAAATAACTTCTCCTGCACCTCCAGCGGGATGCCCGGGCCGCGATCGACGACGCGGATTTGCATCTGGTCGTCAATCTGGTTCAGCTTGATCGTCAGGAGGCGATTTTCCTGCGCGCTGTTGCTCATGGCTTCGATTCCATTGCGCATCAGATTGAGCAGCACCTGTTCGATCATGACCGCGTCGGCCATCAGTTCCGGGCGCATGCCCGGAATCTCGCGCAAGATACGAACATTGAATTTCTTGGCGGCCGCTTCGATAAAGCCGATGCTGTCGTCAATGACTTCGGCCAGATCGCAGGGCGCAAGCTTGGGCTCACTCTTGCGCACAAAGTCGTGAACGCGCTTGATGATGCTGCCTGCCCGTTGCGCCTGAACGCCGAGTTTGCCCAGAGCATTCTTGAGCTCGCCGATGTTGAAGTCACCTGATTCCAGTTTGTTCAGGCAGCCGGTGTTGTAGCTGGTAATGGCGGCCAGCGGCTGATTGAGTTCGTGGGCCAGGGTCGAGGCCATCTCTCCCATGGTGATCAGGCGCGAGGTGAGTTGCAGTTTCTCCTGTTGCTGACGGGCCAGTTCTTCGACGTGCTTGCGGGTGGTGACATCGACGATCGACGCCATCCAGCCGGTGTGCTGGCCATCGGCATCGATCAGCGGCGCTTCGTAGATCAGCGCATCGAAACGGCTGCCGTCCTTGCGCATGAGTCGGATTTCAAATCCTTCGCGCGGGGCTTTTCCTTCGAGCACGGCTTGATGAATCGCCTGGGTTTTTTCCAGTTCTTCGGGCGCCCAGTAGGGCATTGGCGGTCGAGCCCCGATCAGTTCTTCGGCGCTGAAACCGACCATCCGGCAGAAGGCCGGATTGGTGTAAGTAATCTGGCCGTCGAGATCTCTGGCGCGCATGCCAACGGTCAGCGAGTCTTCCATGGCTTTGCGGAATGCGTACTCGGAGCGCAAGGCCTGTTCCGCCGCCAGACGGCGCTGGATATGTCCACGCATCACCCACAGGCTGATCAGCATGGCGGCCGCAAGCGCAATGATCAGCGTGGCAATCAAGGTCTGCGCGATGTTGCCGGCGTTGCGGTAGGCGGTGATCTGGAGCGCCATGCCAAAGCCGGGCGGATCGAAGGGAACGGCATAACTCAGGGTTGTGGCGTCGTCGCTGACCCTTGATTTGCTGGCCAGTGTGGCGCCATTGGCGTCGAGGATGCGGACCTGATACTTCTCGGTGAACCACCAGGGAACCAGTTGCTTCAATAGCGCGTTGAGCGAATAGACGCCAACCAGCGAGCCTTGATACTGCCGGTTCTCAAATACAGGAAAGTACACCTCGAACTGGGGTTCATCCGGGGTTCGATAGGCGTCGGTATAAACGGGTTTGCCCAGTTTGCTGGCCAGCTCAATCGTGCGTGCCTGCGCGTCCGCCTTTGCCTCCATTCCTGTTTCGCCATGCCCCAGGCGAGGAAGGTTCTGGGTTGGCATCGAGTCCACCACCTGTCCCGAAGCGTCAAGCCAGAGCACCTGCTGGAATTCGTGGTTATTTTGCAGGAGGTGCTTGCTGCGTAGCTTGAAAAGCTCGCTCTTGTTTTTCTCCTGAGACAGATCAAGGGCTAACTGCTGGAACTGTTCGGCATTCCCTTCAAGGCGAAAATTGACGCTTTGTTCCAGCCACAGCACATCGGCTATCAGCGACGAGCGCTGTTCATCCGCTTCGTTCTGGCGCAATAGCCAGAACAGGACGATGAGCAGAACAAGCAGCAAGCCAACCGCCACCTTGAGACCAGTCAGATACCAGTTCGACCACTTCAGCGGAGCGTGCTTGAGCGGCTTTCTCATTTCTGGTGCGAGGGTGACAGTCATGGCGGTCAATCTTACCCAACTTCCGTTCTGTCGGGGCGTCAGGAACGATTGATCAGCAGGGGAGTTTTAATTAAAAGTTCCCTCGGCAGCAGTCAATGCAAAGAAGGTCATTCACTACTATCTTCGAGATGATGCCACGTAAGCCAATGAATACGGGCATCTATAAACACAATGACCTGGAAGGCAATGTTTTCGGCCATCTCGCGGTACCTATCCAATAGATCGCCAATCAATCTATAAACCGCAGTTGACAGCGACAATTTGACCGCAATGCCAGGTTTGGCACGTGCCTAGCCCTCACCCCAACCCTCTCCCGCGGGGAGAGGGGGTTTGCACCCTTCTCCCTGCGGGAGAAGGGCCGGGGATGAGGGCTTGCGACATTGGCATCACATCCAAATACGGTTTTTAGGATCAATGTGCCTTGCAGCCCTGTTCCCGCTGCATTTTGTTGGTCGGCAATGCCCGGGCCGTCCCACGATGAACCAGCTTGCACCAATGAAATTAACCAATACGAAACGAATTACGTGTTTTCCACAATAGGCGTCCTGCATTATTTTTGCAATAGTGCATTCGCGTGTTGGGCGTTGCCCGATTTTCGTTAACGTAATTGTTGGAGGAGACCAAAATATGAAAACTTCAAAACTGCTGATCGGCGTGCTGGCCGCCGTCTTTTCTGCTGTTCCGCTGCTCGCATCGGCACAGCAACCAACGGTGATCAAGTTCAGTCACGTTGTTGCCATCGACACGCCCAAGGGCAAGGCCGCCGAGTTTTTTGCCAAGCGTGCCGGCGAACTGACCAAAGGTGCGGTCAAGGTCGAGGTCTATGCCAACTCGACGCTCTACAAGGACAAGGAGGAAATGGAGGCTTTGCAACTGGGCGCCGTGCAGATGCTGGCTCCGTCCTTGGCCAAGTTCGGCCCGCTGGGCGTGAAAGAGTTTGAAGCGTTCGATCTGCCTTACATTTTCGATAACACCGCCGAGTTGCACAAAGTGACGCAGGGCCCGCTCGGCGCGGCCCTGCTGGCCAAGCTTGAGCCCAAGGGGATCAAGGGCCTGGCTTACTGGGACAACGGCTTCAAATCATTTTCAGCCAATAAGCCGTTAAAGGCGCCGGCCGATTTCAAGGCACTCAAAATGCGCATTCAATCATCGAAGGTGCTCGAATCGCAGATGCGCTCGCTCGGTGCCTTGCCGCAGGTCATGGCCTTCTCCGAGGTATATCAGGCACTGCAGACCGGTGTTGTCGATGGCGCCGAAAATCCTCATTCCAACCTCTTTACGCAAAAATTGTATGAGGTACAGAAGAACATGACACTGTCCGATCACGGCTATCTGGGCTACGCCGTCATTACCAACAAGAAGTTCTGGGATGGGCTGCCGGCGGATGTTCGTGGACAGCTTGAAACGGCGATGAAGGAAGCCACCGTTTTCGCCAACAAGATCGCCCAGGAAGAAAACGATAACGCCCTGGCCAAGATCAAGGCCTCGGGCAAGACGGAAATTTACACGCCGACGGCGGCCGAGCGTACCGAGCTCAAGAAGGCCATGGCCAAGACGCACACCGATATGGCATCGCGCATCGGCAAGGAAACCCTTGATGCGATCTACAAGGAAACCGGCTTCGATCCCGCCAAGATGTAATCGCCAAATAAGAACAAATGTCGCCCACCAGCAGCCGGTGGGCGTTCTTTGATCCTGGTCAGGACGAGGGGACAAAATGAAATATCTGGATCATCTCGAGGAATGGATCGTTACCTTCCTCATGGGGGCGGCAACACTGATAATTTTCTTTGCCGTTGTTCATCGCTATATGGCTGGCGTGCCGATTCCGGGTGTACAGGATTGGTTGCTGGCCTTGAACTTCGGTTGGGCGCAGGAATTGTGCATCATCATGTTCGTCTGGATGGCGAAATTTGGTGCCGCCTATGGTGTGCGCACCGGCATCCACGTTGGCGTGGATGTGCTGATCAACCGACTGAACGCTCATTGGCGAGCCAAGTTCATCGTTTTCGGGCTGCTTGCCGGAGCACTGTTTACAGGCATCGTTGGTACGCTCGGCACGTCTTTTGTCTGGGAGAACGGCATGCATTACGCCACCTTCAATTTCTTCGGCCTCAACACCGGGGATCTTCCCGAAGGGCCGACCACGCCTGATCTGGAGTGGCCGACGTGGATGGTCTACAGCGCGATCCCGTTGGGCACGTCCCTGATGTGTTTCCGTTTCCTGCAAGTCTGCTGGAACTTCATCAAGACCGGCGAATTGCCGCACCATGATCACGGGCACGTCGATGGGCTTGATGACGTCAATGCAGACATTGAGGTCAAGGCGGACATCGAGGCCAATCCCTACTCCATGGACGATAACCTCCACTATCACGATCTGAAGAATGATCGCCGCGTACGCGAGCGCCGCAGATCAGTGAACCGCGAAGGGGATGAAAAATGAACGCTTCAGTGATCTTCATCATACTGCTGACGCTGATGCTGACCGGCATGCCGATCTCGATATCTCTCGGTCTGACGGTACTCAGCTTCCTCTTCATGTTTACTCAGGTTCCTCTGGAGTCGGTGGCACTCAAGCTGTTCACCGGCATCGAGAAATTCGAGATCATGGCCATCCCTTTCTTCATTCTGGCCGGTAATTTCCTGACGCATGGCGGGGTGGCGAAACGAATGATCCGCTTTGCCACCTCCATGATCGGTCACTGGCATGGCGGATTGGGTCTGGCCGGCGTGATGGCCTGCGCGCTGTTTGCCGCCGTATCGGGCTCCAGCCCGGCAACGGTGGTGGCCATCGGCTCGATTCTGCTGCCGGCGATGGTCAAAGCCGGTTTCCCGAACAAGTTCGGTGCTGGTGTCATTACCACCTCCGGCGCGCTCGGCATCCTGATTCCGCCGTCGATCGTCATGGTCATGTACTCGGTGGCGACCAATACTTCCGTCGGCGCGTTGTTCATGGCGGGGGTGCTCCCAGGGCTTGCTCTGGCCTGCACGCTGGGAGGGGTGACCTGGTACCGGGCGAAGAAGTTCGGCTATCCGCGCATGCCGAAGGCAACGCTTGGCGAACGCTGGAAAAGCTTCCGCGAGTCGGCCTGGGGTCTACTGCTGATTATCGTCGTCATGGGCGGGATCTACAGCGGTCTGTTTACACCAACCGAGGCGGCAGCGATGAGCGCGGTCTACGCCTTCTTCGTTTCCGTGTTCGTGTATAGGGACATGTCGATGAAGGATGTGCCGAAAGTGTTGCTCAACTCGGCCAACATGTCGGCGATGCTGCTCTACATCATCACCAATGCGGTTCTCTTCTCGTTCATCATGACCAACGAGAACATTCCGCAGGCCCTGGCGGACTGGATGCTCGGCAACGGGTTGGGCATGATCGCCTTCCTGCTGGCGGTGAATGTGATCCTGCTGCTGGCCGGTAACTTCATGGAGCCGTCGTCGATCGTGCTGATTTTTGCGCCGATTCTTTTCCCGGTCGCCATGAAGTTGGGGATCGATCCGGTGCATTTCGGCATCATCATGGTGGTGAATATGGAGGTAGGCATGTGTCATCCGCCGGTCGGATTGAATCTCTACGTGGCGTCGGGTATTACCAAGATGGGGATTACCGAATTGACCGTGGCCGTCTGGCCGTGGCTGCTGTCGATGCTGGCTTTCCTGATCGTGGTGACTTATTGGCCGGGATTGTCGATCTGGCTGCCGAAGACGCTCGGCATGATGTAGGGTGTTCAATCGGACATGCTCGCATGTCCGTGCTGCGCCAGTATTCGTCATTCCGGGCTTGACCCGGAATCCAGTGCCGCACTGCTGGATTCCGGGTCAAGCCCGGAATGACGAGGTTATTCATCGGTTTCGCCGTGACCGACTACTGGCGCTGCACGGACATCAGGGCTTGAGCAGTTCGATCAACTCATTTTGCGCGCTGCGTGGTTTGCTGCGCGAATTGCGGCGCGGGTGGTAGCTGCCATTGGCGTCCATTTCCCAGGCTTGCTGGTTGTCGGTGAGGTAGATTTGCAGCCCTTCGGCGATCACCCGGCGCTTGAGTTTCTTGTCGAGTATCGGGAAGGCGAGCTCGATGCGGCGGAAGAAATTGCGCTCCATCCAGTCGGCGCTTGAGAGATAAACCTTCTCCTCGCCACCGGCATGGAAATAGAACACGCGGTGATGTTCAAGCAGACGGCCGATGATTGAACGCACGCGAATATTATCCGACAGGCCCTTGATCCCCGGCCTGAGCGCGCAGACGCCGCGCACGATCAGGTCGATTTTTACGCCGGCTTGCGAGGCCTCGTAAAGCGCGTTGATGGTTTCGGGTTCGAGCAGCGAATTCATCTTGGCGATGAGGCGGGCACGCTTGCCGGCACGGGCTGCATCGGCCTCTTCCTGAATGGCGGCCAGGATGTTCTGCTGCAGCGAAAAGGGTGCCTGCCACAGGTGATTCAGCGCTTGGGCATGGCCAAGACCGGTAAGCTGCTTGAAAACCTCATTGACGTCGGCACCGATCTCTTCGTTGCAGGTAAGCAGACCGAAATCGGAATAAAGACGGGCGGTCTTCGGGTGGTAATTGCCGGTTCCAAGATGGATGTAGCGGCGCAGCAGGCTGCCGGTTTTTGTTTCTTCACGGCGTACGATCATCAGCATCTTGGCGTGCGTCTTGTAGCCAACGACGCCATAGACGACGTGGGCTCCGACCTCTTCCAGCTTGGTTGCCCAGCCGATGTTGGCCTCTTCGTCAAATCGCGCCATTAGTTCGACGACAACGGTGACTTCCTTGCCATTCTGTGCGGCGCGCAGCAGCGATTGCATCAGCACGGAATCGGTTCCGGTGCGGTAAACCGTCATCTTGATTGCCACTACCTGAGGGTCGGTCGCGGCCTGATCCAATAGGTCAATGACCGGTGTGAAGCTCTGGTAGGGGTGGTGAAGGAGGATGTCTCCGGCGCGTATGGCGTCAAAAATCGAGTTGCCTTTCTGCAGCGATTTAGGAATGCCGGGGCTGAAGGAAGTGAATTTGAGGTCGTCGCGAGCGACCCAGTCGGGCACCTGCATCAGACGCACCAGATTCACCGGGCCGGCGACGCGGTAAAGATCGGTGTCGTTGAGGTTGAACTGGGAGAGCAGGAACTCGGCCATGGCCGCAGAGCAGTTGTCGGCCACTTCCAGTCGCACGCCATCGCCAAAGTGCCGCTGCGGCAGTTCGCCCTGAATCTTGGTGCGCAGGTTCTTCACCTCTTCTTCATCGACGAAGAGGTCGCTGTTGCGCGTGACGCGGAACTGGTAACAGCCGAGGATGTTCATGCCGGCGAACAGTTCACCGACAAAAGCGTGCAGCACCGAGGAGAAAAACACGAAACCGTACTCGCAATTGCAGAGTTCCTGCGGCAGGCGAATGACGCGTGGCAGAACACGGGGGGCCTGAACGATGGCCGCGCCGGAACTGCGTCCGAAGGCGTCCTTGCCATCGAGTTCAACGGCGAAATTCAGGCTCTTGTTGAGTACGCGCGGGAAGGGGTGCGACGGATCAAGACCGATCGGGGTCAGCACCGGCATGACTTCGCGGAAAAAATAGTCCTTGATCCATGCCCGTTGATCGGGGGTCCAGGCCGAACGCTTAAGGAAGTAAATGCTCTCCTCGGCCAACTTGGGCAGGATTTCGTCGTTGAGCAGCGCATACTGCTCCTCGACCAGCGAGTGCGCTTCGTCACTGACCAGACGGTAGGCGGCGCGGGCTGTCAGTCCGTCCGGGGTGACCGAAACCGAGTTCAGCTTGAGCTGTTCCTTGAGGCCAGCCACCCGGATTTCAAAAAATTCGTCGAGATTGCTGCTGACGATGCAAAGAAAACGCAAGCGTTCGAGTAAAGGTGTGTGCGGATTCCTGGCCTGCGACAGCACCCGGCGGTTGAACGCCAGAATGCTGAGTTCGCGGTTCAGGAAGTTTTCTGAGGGGAAGTGTGCCGCGCTGGCAAGCACGATATCGGTTCGAGTATTCATGGCTTCATTGGATCAGGAATGGATGGGCGATGCAAGGGTGTGATTCTGTTGCAGAATAATTGCAACAGAATCACGGCGTTTCCGAATTTACTTAAACCAGTAGCCCGGAATGACGGGGTTATCCATGGATTTCACCATGACTGACTACTAGGGTGGCTTGTGTACTAAAAAACTCTTACGATGCTGGATTGAAGAGTCGAGCACCGACAGGGGCGTTTCAGCAATGCAGGAACCGGACAAATCATATGTCACGATGGATCAGCTCAGGATCGGGCTGTATGTTTATCTCGATCTGAAGTGGTTCGAGCATCCCTTTGCCTTCAATAATTTCAGGATCAAGGACGAAGAGCAGATCAGTATCATCAAGAGCCTTGGGCTGAAGAAGGTTCGTTACGATCCAGCGCGCAGCGATCTGAAGCCGCCACCCGCGCAGCCGGAAAAAAGCGCTGAGGCGACCCCGCCATCGGTATTGAAGGAACATCCGGCGCTGGCCAGCAAGCGGGCACTGATCGAGAAGATCAAGCGGCAGCGGGAGTCGGCGGCGCGCATCGAAACGGCCTTTGTCGATACCGCCAAGACTATTCATAACGTCGAAAAGAACCTGCTCATCAATCCGGCACAAACCATCGAACAGGCGAACAAGCTGGTTGAGCAGATTGCCGACTCGATTCTTTTTGCTCCGGAGTTGGCCATTCACGTGATGGGCGACAAGATTGGTGGCGAAGAGCTGTATTTCCATTCGCTTAACGTCACCATGCTTTCGCTGATGATGGCACGCGACATCAAACTGCCACAGGAGGTGGTCAAGTCATTGGGCATGGGGGCGCTGTTTCACGATGTCGGGCGCCGTGAAATCCCGAACAAGATCCTCATGAAGATGGAGCCACTGACCCAGGCCGAGCGAAATTTCTACGAGCTGCATTGCCAGTACGGTGTTGAAATCGGCCAGGGGCTGAAGTTTCCTTCGATGACGCTGACCATTATTCGCGAGCATCACGAGTTGTGCGACGGCAGCGGCTATCCAAGAAAACTCAAGGGTGAGGCCATCAACCTGCTGGCGCGAATCGTGGCGATTGCCAACTACTACGATGAACTGTGCAATCCGCTGAATATCGTTGATGCCCTGACGCCGCACGAAGCCTTGGCGACCATGTTTGCCAAGCTGCGCACCAGGTTTGACCCCAAGCTGCTGCAGATCTTCGTTCGCTGCCTTGGCGTTTATCCGCCGGGAACCATCGTCCAGCTTTCCAATGGTGTCATCGGCATGGTCGCTACCATCAATACCGCCAAGCCGATGAAGCCGATGGTCGTCGTCTACGATGCCGATATTCCCAAGGATGAAGCGATTCTGATCGACATGGAGACTGAGGCCGA
The DNA here is from genome assembly GCF_049316945.1 of Propionivibrio sp. Taxonomy (GTDB): domain Bacteria; phylum Pseudomonadota; class Gammaproteobacteria; order Burkholderiales; family Rhodocyclaceae; genus Propionivibrio. The sequence goes on from NZ_JBMOJE010000009.1 coordinate 78,690, forward strand.
TGTGAATATCGCCAAGGTCATCCGCCCGGCGCAACTTCCCCGTGAAATATACAATTACCTCAATCCGCGCAAGCAGGTCAGCTACTACTTTGATGCCAGTGCCCCGGACAAGGAGCCGGCAAAGAAATGAGTAGTCTCGAACGTCTCTTGCTCGACCACGCCGAGCAGATGATTCTTCTGGTCGAGCCGGAAAACCTGCGCATCGTCATGGTCAATCAGGTTGCTGTGCAAAGCCTCGGATACACCGAGGAAGAACTGCTCGAGAAGACGATTCTGGACGTGGAATGCTCCCTGCAGGATGTTTTTTACTGGGAAGACGTGCGTAGCGGCCAGTACTCGAACATCGAGTCACAGGAAGGCCTGTATCTGTGTGCCGACGGCGAGATGCGGACGGTCAGCAAATCAGTCAGGCTGGTCGAGCAGGAAGGCCGGCGCTGGCTGCTGATTCAAGCCAGGGAAGTGCATGATGAACTGCGCATCGAGGATGATCTGGCGCAAGCAACCTCACAGCTCAGGGCAACGCTGGAATCGACCGGTAACGGCATTCTGGTCATCAACTGGCAGGGCCGTATTGCCAGCATGAACCGCTTGTTCAGTTCGATGTGGCAGATTCCCGAGGAGTTGCTGCTCACGCAAGACGATGCTGCCATTCTTGACTACATCATCGCCCAGGTCGAGGATGGCGTGGTCTGTCGCAGCCGTCTGCGCGAGATTGTTGATGCGCAGGATACGGACGACGTTTTCAAGCTCAAGGACGGCCGGGTTTTCGAGTGCAAGTCTCTGCCACAGTACCTTGACGAGCGCATCATCGGTCGCGTATTCGGCTTCAATGACATCACCGAACGTATTCGCATCGAACAGGACTTGATTGCCGCGCGTGAAAAAGCCGAAACGGCCAATCAGGCCAAGGCGGCCTTCCTGGCCATGATGTCACATGAAATCCGTACGCCAATGAATGGCGTCATGGGGATGGCGACGCTGATGCTCGATACCCCCCTCGACAGCGAGCAGAAGCGTTACCTCGACATCATCCGCACCAGCTCGGAAGCGCTGCTGTCGATCATCAACGACGTTCTCGATTTCTCGAAAATCGAGGCGCAGAAGCAGGCGCTGGAGACCATTGATTTCAACCTGCTGACGCTGCTGGAGGATATTGCCGATCTCAACAGCCTGCGTGCGGCCGAGAAGGATCTCGAATTTGCCTGGCGTCTCGACCCGGACGTGCCGCTGCTATTGCGTGGCGATCCGGGACGAATTCGCCAGATACTCACCAACCTGATCGGTAATTCGCTCAAGTTCACCTCAGCCGGCACCCTCTCCCTGCTGGTCAGCCGGCGACCCGATCAGCAAGACCGAGTTGTTCTTCACATTGAAGTGAAAGACACGGGAATCGGCATTGCCAGTGAAAACCTCAACAAGATTTTTGCTCCCTTCGAACAGGCCGACTCATCGACTACCCGCAAATACGGGGGGACCGGTCTCGGACTGACCATTGTCAAACAGATTGTCGAACTGATGGGTGGCGAGATCGTAGTCACCAGCCAGGAAAACCAGGGGACGACCTTCAGCCTGAACATCACGCTGGACAAGCAGCCTGCCGGCAGTGTTGTCCCCGAGGCGCCGGGGATGGGCAGTCTGCGCGAATTCAAGGGCGCGCGCATTCTCGTCGTTGACGACAATGAAGTAACGCTCAAGAGCTTGACCTCTGTGCTCGAACTCTGGGGCTTCGCAGTCGATGGGGTGGCCGATGCAGACAGCGCGCTGGCCGCAATCGACCACGAGCGCGAGCAGGGATCGCCTTTCCAATGCGTGTTAGTCGACATGATCATGCCGGTCAGCGATGGCGAAATGCTTGGCCAGCGCGTGCGCGAAAACCCGGCCAATGCCGGTACGGCGCTGGTCATGTGTGTTTCCGCCGGCTACCGCGGCGACGCCAAGCGCTTCGAGCAGGCCGGATTCGCCGCCTATCTGCACAAACCGGTCAAGCGTTCGCTATTGCTCGACTGTTTGCTGCGGGTATTGGGCAAAGGGGCGGCGGAAGGAACGGCACCGATCATCACCGGGCGTTCGCTGGCCGAAAGCGTGAAACGTACGGTCCACCTGCTGGTGGTCGAGGATAACTCAATCAACATGATGGTCATGCAAGGTGTGCTGTCCAAGCTCGGATACAAAGCGAACGACAAGGCACGAGACGGCGTGGAAGCCGTCGAGATGGCCATGAAAGGCAACTACGACCTGATTCTGATGGATTGCCAGATGCCGAAAATGGACGGTTACGAAGCGACCCGACGGCTGCGCGAACTGGGCTTCAAAATCCCGATCCTGGCCATGACCGCCCATGCCCTGACCGGTGATCGGGAGAAATGCCTGGCCGCCGGCATGGACGACTATCTGACCAAGCCGATTGACATCAGCAAGTTGACCGTCAGCCTCGAGCAATGGTTAAGCGGCACCGCCGAGCCTGTAGCGGAGGCGCTGGCCGCCCCCGAGGCGGTGACCAGCGAAATTGGCGCTGTCTTCAATTACGATGATTTTCTGAAGCTGATGATGGGCGATAGCGAACTGGCCGGCACCTTGCTGCAGATGTTTGTCACCAACATGCCCGGTGATATCGAAAAACTGAAGGCGGCCATTGTCAGCGGCGATGGCGCTCAGGTGCGCACGGCGGCTCACTTCATCAAGGGCGCGGCGGCCAACCTGTGCGCGCCCGGCCTCAACGCCACCGCCTTCGAGATCGAACAGGCCGGGAAGAACGGCAATATCGAGGGAGCGATCGAACTTGTTCCGAAGCTGAATTCAAACTGGCTCGATTTCATGAAACACCCGAAAGTCCTTGAGCAGGTGAAGGGCGTCACGTAGCGAAGCGCGGGGTAAATTTTCAGAAGCCGTTTAGGTATGCATAATATATGTATAATCACTCCGTGAACATTGAATTTGACCCAGCAAAAAACAAGGCCAATATCCGCAAGCACAGGATCAGATTTCTTCTGTTAGGACCCAATTGGTTTGGCACTTTTCACACCAGCGTG
>NZ_JBMOJE010000010.1:0-76311 GCF_049316945.1 Propionivibrio sp.
ACCTTCCCGATTCGAATGTTGGAAAAGGGGAAGTTATTTCGTAGGCGTTCCTAAGGCGATTTCGTGCGGGGCATGTCGCGATGCGTAAACTGCCGCATCGTCGAGCCGGCTTTTATGGTTAAAATGCTAATGATGCAAACCAATAGTCAGGGATCTTCGTGTCAGTCAAGCTAGCGCGCCCACTGCGTGCCTTCCTGCTTTCTTTGGCACTGTTACTCGGCGTGGCCGGTTGCGACATGATCCAGCAACAAATGGGAATCGAAGACCCGAACGCCAAAGCCGCCCGGACCGATGCCGAAGGCAAGGCGGTCGGTGGTGCCTGCCGCCAGTCGGGGCGTGCCATCGAAGACTGCTACGCTATCTACTCGTGGCTTCCCAAGGCGCCGATCTACGAAGGCTGGCGCGACATGGATGCCTACATGCGCGAGAACAAGCTGGAAACCGTCGAGCCTCAACTGCCTCCCGTATCAGCGCCCGGCACCAGGCGCAAGACGCCAGCGCCCGAAGCGCCTGCAGCAGGCGCAAAAGCCGGCACCAAGGCTGTCGAAAAACGCTGATCATCCGCCGGGGGAGACCAATTTTTTCCGTTAGCATCGCCCCCAGAAATGTTGTTATTGTTTTCAAGGAATGAAAGGAATCCGCCATGAGCCAGGAAAAATATAGACTAGTTACTCGCAGCGATTTTGACGGTCTCGTTTGCGCCGTGCTGCTCAACGAACTCGATCTGATCGACGACATCAAATTCGTCCACCCCAAGGACATGCAGGACGGCAAGATCGATATCACCAGCCGCGACATCACCACCAACCTGCCCTATGTCGCTGCAGCCAGCCTGGTCTTTGATCACCACCTCTCGGAAACCATCCGCAACCCCGGCGCGCACAGCAACTACATCATCGACCCCGACGCCCCGTCGGCGGCGCGCGTGGTTTATGACTACTACGGCGGCAGGAAAACCTTCCCGAACATTACCGACGAGATGATGGCCGCCGTCGACAAGGCCGACGCGGCGCAATTCAGCCGCGAGGAAATTCTCGACCCGGTCGACTGGGTGCTGCTCAACTACCTGATGGATTCGCGCACCGGTCTGGGCCGCTTCCGCGAGTTCCGGGTCAGCAACTACACGCTGATGATGGATCTGATCAAATACTGCCGCAATCACGGCATCGATGACATTCTCGCCTTGCCGGACGTCAAGGAGCGCGTGGAGCTTTACTTCGAGCACGCCATCAAGGCCAAGGAACAGATTCAGCGCTGCACGACGGTTTACAAGAAACTGGCCGTACTCGACCTGCGCAACGAAGAAACAATTTACGCCACCAACCGCTTCATGATCTACGCGCTTTTCCCGCAAACCAATATTTCGATCCATGTCTTGTGGGGTGTGCAGAAACAGAACACCGTTTTTGCTACCGGAAAATCGATTCTTGACCGCAGCAGCGCGACCAACGTTGGCGAGTTGATGCTCAACTACGGCGGCGGTGGTCACCATGCCGCCGGCACCTGCCAGGTGGACAACGATCAGGCGGAGGCCAAGCTCAAGGAAATCATCACGCAGATCAACGCCGATGGTTGATCGGGAAGTCAATGCAGTTGGCGGCAGGCGCTTGCTGCCGCCACCTCATTTTGTATTGAATTAAAAATGCTCGAACAATCCGGCCCCGCGACGGCTCCGCAACAAGCACAAGAGGACTCGTTTTTTGTCCTGCGCGACTGCAGCGAACTTTTTCAGCGCCGACTCGTGGAAATTGCCAGGCAGTCGGGGATTTCTTCGCCATCCGTCATTTCGGCCTTTGTCCGCGAAGTCGGAAGTGCTCATGACGAACTGGCCGCTTCCGCCCAGCAGGACGGATTCGAGCAGACCGCCGGGCTGACGGCCTCGCGAATCACGCTGGTGGGCAATGACGATCTCGAACTGGATATCCGTATCGGCGAAATTGCCAGTCGCCTGAGAAGCGATGAGCGCATTGATCATTGGCGAGTCCAGTTGCGCTACATGACCTTGCTGCATCGGCCAAAGATGGCTGCAGAAAGCAACCCGGTCGGTCTTGAGCCGATCTGCCGGGGCCTATGGACGATCTGCAAAGAGAGTGGCGACAACCTTGATCAGAACCTTGATCGACTTGACCGCCTGCAGGAACAACTCCAGGAGAAGCTTCCAGAGATCTACATGGAACTCAACGAACTGCTTGAGAGTCACCGCGTTGAGCCGGCAGTAGTTCAGTTTGTCCAGCGAGCGAGCGGCGGCAAGCCTTCGGCCGGGACGGGGGCTGGGGGGGCTGGGGGAACAGGGAGGGCAGGGGGCTCCTCAAGCAGCGACGGTGGCCAGGCCGCCAACGCCCTCTCGACATTGCAACAAACCTTGCGCCAGCAGTTTGCTGGCGAAGACCTTGCGCCGGCGGAGACCTTTTCAGGCAACACCACCGGCAATCACGCCGATAGTTCGGGCAATGTCATTCTCAACGCTTCGACCATCGTGATGCTGAACCATCTGATGGAACGTCTGCGCATTTTTGATCTTCAACAGGAATGCGGGCTGTCAAATTTTTCATTCGGAGAATCAAGCGCAGATCAACCACTGCGCGCGCTGAAAGCGAAAGATCTGGATTTGCCGCTGGGCAAGCCCGCCGCCATCGCCCTTGACACGCTTTCGCTTATTTTCGAGGGCATCTTTGCCGCCCCCGACCTTCCCGACGCCGTCAAGGCCGCCATCGGCCGTCTGCAAATCCCGCTGCTCAAGCTGGCCATAATCGACGATTCCTTCTTTGCCGACACGCAGCATCCGGCCCGCCGGCTGGTCAACCGCATGGCACGTGCCGCCATCGGACTGGCCCCGGATGCCGGACGTGATCACCCGGTGTGCGTCAGCCTCGCGAAACTGGCTGACGCAGTTCGTAGCACACTTGAAGACAACGATGGAAAAATTGGCCCGCATCTCGAACAACTCGACGCGCTGATCGCCGAGCGTGATCAATCCATTCAGGCGAATATACAGCCCTATGTGCAAGTGGTTCTGGAGCACGAAGCCGGGAATGCGGCCCGCTCAAGCGCCCAGGATTGGCTGCGCAAAGTGCTCGGCCAACCCATGGATCCGGCAATCGGGAAATTCCTGTCGGATTACTGGCTGCGTGTCATGCAAGCCGCTTGCCTTGAGGGCGGTACAGAGGGGACGCGCTGGAAGGAATGCCATTCCACCATCGAGGAGCTTCTCTGGAGCGTGCAGCCCAAGCAGACTGCCGATGAGCGAAAGCAACTGGTCTCGCTGATCCCTTCGCTGATCAAGCGCATCAACGCCGGGCTGGATCTTCTGGAGATTTCAACTGAAGAAAGAGTCCCTTTCCTCAACACCTGCTTTGACCTTCAAACAGCCGCCCTGCGCAATCGATCCGCTGTTCCCGCACCGGCCTCTGCAGAGTTGCCCCTTGCTAATTTGATGAGCGATATGGCGGTGCCTTCGGTTCAAATCCTTGAGCACAATGGCAAGCTTGTGCAATACCTTGGTCTGCCAAGCGCAACCCAATCCCCCTGGCGTGCCGCAGGCAACGCCTGGAAAGTGGGGGACTGGATCAGCTTTTTCCTGCCGGATGGCGAACGTCTGTGTGGTCGCTACTGCTGGCATGGTGTTCCTTCCGGAACCGTCTTGCTGTTCAACCCCGACTGGGGCTTTGCCGTCGCTTTGGCGCCATCGTTGCTTGAACAACAACTACGCGATAGCCGCGCTCGTGTCGTCTCCGAGTCATCGCTCTTCGATGAAGCGGCGGAGCAGGCGCTAGGCCGGATTACGCTGCAGTGATCGAAACCGCGTTTGGACTTTAAATGCCGCAACGCGCTGCACACCACGCCTGGCCATATTCGGCAAGCGAAAAAGCCCGCAAAAGGTGTATAATCCACGCCCTATGCCATTGATTCCACATTTATTTACAGGCGCTGCCGATGCGTTTTGACGAACTCGGCCTCGCGCCCGAGCTGCTAAGAGCCATTTCCGAACAGGGCTACACGGATCCGACGCCGATTCAGGCGCAAGCCATTCCGATTGTTCTTGCCGGTAACGACCTGATGGGCGGCGCCCAGACGGGTACCGGGAAAACCGCTGCTTTCACCCTGCCGCTGCTCCAGCGCATCCTTCCTTTCGCCAGCCCGAGCCCGTCTCCCGCCCGCCACCCTGTACGCGTACTGATGCTGGCGCCGACGCGCGAACTGGCGATCCAGGTGCACGAGTCGGTCAAGACCTACAGCAAATACATTCCGATCCGCAGCCTGTGCGCTTACGGCGGAGTCGATATCAAGCCGCAGATCGCCGAAATCCGTCTCGGTGTCGAGGTGCTGGTGGCCACCCCGGGACGCTTGCTTGATCTCGTCGAACAGAAATGCCTGAACTTCGGCAGCGTGCAAGCGCTCGTCCTCGACGAAGCCGACCGCATGCTGGACATGGGCTTTGTGCCCGATGTGACGCGCATCATCAGCCTGCTGCCGAAACAGCGGCAGAGTCTGCTTTTTTCGGCGACCTTCTCGGAAGAGATCAAGAAGCTGGCTGACAAGATGCTCAAGTCGCCGGTGCTGATCGAAGTGGCCAAGCGCAACACGGTTTCCGAGACGATCACGCACCGCGTTCATCCGGTGGCTTCCGATGCCAAGCGGGCGCTCCTGGTCAAACTGCTCAAGTCTTCGGATTTCAATCAGGTGCTGGTTTTCACCCGTACCAAGATCGAAACCAACAAGCTCGCCCGCGAATTGCAGCGTGCCGGCATCAAGGCCGATTCGATTCATGGCGACAAGACCCAACTGGAACGGCTGAAGGCGCTCGAAGAGTTCAAGAATGGCACGGTGCTGGTGCTGGTTGCCACCGACGTTGCAGCTCGCGGCCTGGATATCGATGATCTGCCGCATGTCATCAATTTCGAGCTTCCGCATACGCCGGAAGACTACATTCACCGCATCGGCCGTACCGGTCGGGCGGGCAAGCCGGGCACGGCAATTTCCCTGGTTTCGGCACACGAAGTCCAGTATCTGGTCGACATTGAAAAGCTGATCAAGATACAGGTCGAACAGGTCATCGTTCCCGGATTCGATCCGGAATACGACTACGAATATCCGCCCACCGGCCGCAAAGCGCATCACCGCCGCCCACCGTCTCCACCGGCATCGGTCGCTCCAGCGGCCAGGCCGCGCCGTGAGCATGCCTCAGAAAGCCGGCCGGTCAGCAGCAGCAGGCGCAAGAGCTCGATCGCTGCCGACGGTTTCGATTTCAGCAAGCCGTACGAGAGTGCGGAACCGCATCCCCTGGCCGCTCCCGCCGACACCGAAACAGCGCAGGTCGTTGCGCGCATGGAGCACCCGCACAAACCGCGCCGTCTTGTCGCGGCGTTACTGGGCGGACTGGGTCGGAAAAAAGTTTAGCGTGGCCGCAGACGGTGGTTAGCGTACCGGTTTTTTCGCCGGCGCTTCCACGAGTTTCAGGATCGCCAGCGATACATTATCACCTTCGCCCCGGGACCGCGTTCGAGCCCGGCTGATCAGCAGTTCCGCAGCTTCGCGGGCCGAATAGGCGGCGATCACGCCAGCCAGTTCGGCATCGCTGAAGTACCCCCACAGACCGTCCGAGCACAGCAGAAAAGAATCTCCCGCCTGCAGGTCTTCTGCTTCGCCAAGATCGATCTTCGGGACTTCGTTGCCGCCAAGCGCCGTAATCAGGATATTGCGGTTGGGATGGACGAGGGCCAGTTCCGGGGTGATTTTCCCCTTGGCCACCAGTTGCTCGACGTAAGAATGGTCGGTCGTGCGAAAAAAAGGCTGGTCTCCGCGGAACCGGTAGAGACGGCTGTCGCCGCAATGCGCCCAACTCACCTTGCCCGGCTGCAGGATCATTATCACCGCCGTGCTGTGCGGATCCTTCTCGTTCATGAAACGCGACGCCTTGATCAGCATGTGCGCCTCTTTGAGGCTGGATTCGAGCATGGCCTGTGACGATTCGCTGCGCGCCGATAACCCCTCGAGGTTGTTGCAGGCCGTGTGAATCACCTGCTGGGCGGCCAGCACGCCGCCGGTATGTCCGCCCATCCCGTCGGCAACGACCGCCAGCACTACTCCCCCGCCTTTGGGATGGGGCAGCAGGGCAACACGATCTTGCTGTTCTTTGCGGTCTCCCTGATGCTGGGCAATACACGCATCGATAATTATTGGCATTACACTGGTTCTCCCCGAGTGTGGGCAGAGTATCACGTTTGGAGTAGGCAGTTACTGTGCGGCAATCCACGAAACAGCAATTCCGGAGCACGTAGCCCAGACTGGCGAAGCGCCTTTCGTGCCCTCGAATCACAACCAAGGCCAAACTCAAGCCGTGCGGTTATAGCGCTCAAGAATGACATCAAACAGTTCGGGCAAGGTATCTTCACCGAGACCCAGTTCATCGAGCACTTCATGGCGCACGCCATCCCACTCCGGGTTGTTAATGCGCTGATTCAGGTGGTAAAAATGGATTGCCAGCTGCAGGATCGCCACCATGGTTCGCGCTGCATGATTCTCGATGCGATTGATGTCGTGATGGTAGCGAATCGAGTCGCAGATGAAATCCGGCAGCTTCCAGTGCCGCCCGACCAGATAGCCGATCACGCAATGATCGGCGTTGAAGCGGGCGTCTTCTTCGGCCAGATCGATCCAGTTTTCCGGATCATCGAGATGCATGTCCTTGCAGTAGGTCGAGAAACGCTGCATCAGCACCGGCACGCCGCAATCGTGAAAGATGCCGGCCAGGCAGGCCTGGTCGGGAAAGATATTGCACACCGTCACCCGATCTTCGGCAATCAGCATGGCGAGTTCTGAAACGGCCTGCGAACGCGCCCAATACGCCTCAAAAGCCTTCTGGTTGTGCTTGGCGGGCAGCGCCGACGACAGCGCAATGGCGCGCACCAGATTGCCTGTCTGCTGCAGTCCGACTGCTTGCAGAATGTGTTCGAGCGAATCAAACGGCTGGAATTTGCGGAACACCGCGCTCTGCACCACCCTGAAGAGCATCGAGCCGATCCCGGGGTCCTGGGCGATGGTGCGCGACAGTACGCGCACATCCGCAACGCCGCTCGCCAGTTGCTCCTGCAACTGGTGCAGCACACGCGGCTGCGTCGGAATGGTTATTCCCTTGTCAAACAGGCGCTTGACGCTTTTGCTTTCTTCTCCGGAGAGATCCACGAGAAGTGTTTTGTCGAATACCATGGTTTCCTCTAATCGATCAAGACTTCATCAAGGATGATTGATCGCGTACTTTAAAGCTTCGCGTAGCCGGAAATCTGACTTGCTATCCAATGCTTTGATTGCAGTAAAGAACAGGAAGAAGTCTTCCGATATAATCAGCCACTCAGTCTCTTATTCACCCATTCTCCTCAGGAATCCAGTTATGGGCAACCGCCTTTCAAAAATAGTTACCCGCACCGGCGATGCCGGCACCACCGGCCTTGGCGATGGGTCGAGAGTCGCCAAGGATTGCCTGCGCATTGAAGCCATTGGCGAGGTTGACGAACTCAACTCGAGCCTTGGCGTCCTGCTGACTGAAGAGTTTCCTGAAGCCATCCGCGAAGCACTGATCGGCATTCAGCACGATCTTTTCGATCTGGGTGGCGAACTGTGCATACCCGGCTCACACATCATGAGTGAAGCGCACATCGTACGCCTTGAAGAACTCGTCACACAATTCAACGAGAATCTCAGCCCCCTCAAGGAGTTCATCCTGCCCGGCGGCACCACGGCCGCAGCGCTTGCTCACCTTTCCCGTACCATCTGCCGCCGTGCCGAACGTCGCGTCGTGCACCTCGCCAACAACGAAAACGTTTCCGATTTCGCCGGCAAATACCTGAACCGATTGTCCGATCTGCTGTTTGTGTTTGGCCGGGTGCTGAACATGGCGGGTGGCCGTGGTGATGTACTGTGGGCACATGGCAAGAAGCGCAGCAAGAAGCCGGGTTGATAAAGCACCACACCTGGAAGCCGCGCCAATTGGCGTTCTGCAGCGACTATGGCTGTAAAGCCAATCAATACGCCACTGTTCTGGCATGCAGGCTGTAGATCGCCTTTTCACGGGCTCTGCAGCCTCATGTGTCTGTAAAACAACAATAATTCCAGGCTGTCTTGTTGTCACAAGCGTTCAGCCTTAAATCTAAAAACCGCAGTTCAAACCACGGCGACACGACGGACACGGCGAAAAGCCTCAGTTTTTCAGGATTTAATGGCTCACCCAAAGGGTGAATCATAAAAACATTGCAAGCCATTGTTTTTACGCTGTGTTCGCCGTGCCGCCGTGGTTAAACAGAGTTTTCTGGGTTAAAACCACATTCAGCACAGGGAGCAGTGCGCAGCAGAGTATATTTTCTCTAGTCTGAAGCGATCTATTTGACCAAATCGAACGATTCGTCTAGATTGAATGTGTCAATTCTGTATTCCATGCAAAGAGGGGTCAAGCCATGCAAACCTATACCGCCAACGAAGCCAAGACCCATTTTGGCGAGTTCATAGACCGTGCTCAGCGCGAGCCGGTGCGGGTGATGCGCCACGACCGCGTGGTCGGCGTGATGGTCAGTGCTCAGGACTACGAAGCGATGCGCGCCTATTACGCCGACCGTTTGGTGAAGACGATGGACGAAACCGCCGATGCAGCGGAACGTGCCGGATTGACGCCGGAGAAGCTGGCCGATTTGTTGGCCGACGAAAGCTGAGCAGCCGGTGGGCCCGAGGAGTTCGCCCGTTGTCATCGACACCAATGTCTGGGTCAGCGGCTTGCTGACCAAGTCGGGCCACCCTGCACGTTTGACGCGGCAGGTGGTGCGTAACGGTCAGCCGATTTTTTCGGATGACACCTTTGCCGAACTCAGGGAGCGTCTGTGGCGCCCAAAATTTGACCGCTACGTGACGTTGGAACAGCGCAACGATTTTCTGCGTGACCTGGCGTCCGTTGCCATTTGGGTCGATGTGCCGCCCTCGGTTGCCGAAAAGACCTTCTGTCGCGACGCGACTGACGACAAGTTTATCCATGCAGCACTGGTGGCGGGGGCTGCCTGGCTGGTGACCGGCGACCAGGATTTACTGGTTTTGTCAGAAAGCGTGTCGTCGCTCCACGGCGTGAAAATCCTTTCGCCTGCCGACGCATCGGGCTTGCCCGAATTTTCCGGATTCCCGCCTGAGCGCGAATGAGCGCGGAGCCTGGCCTTGGGCCGGTAGTCAGTCAGGATAAACTTGCCGTGGCGATTCGGCCCTGATCACCGCATCAAACCCCGACATCGCTAACCCGCACCGACACCTTCAGCACCGGGCGAAGTCCAGCCGGGCCAACAAAACTGCCCGAGATCGGGGGCACCGCTTCGGGATGGCGAGCCACGGCAACCGGGATGTGGTGATTACCGGTGATCAGGCCGCTGGTCGGATCGAAACCCTTCCAGCCGGGGCCGGGCAGATAGACTTCGGCCCAGGCATGGGTGCTGGCATTTCCTTCCTCGTTGTTGGGCATATGCAGATAGCCGCTGACAAAGCGGCTGGCGAGGCCCATATAGCGGCAGGCTTCGATGAACAGTGCGGCAAAGTCGCGGCAGGAGCCGCTGTTCATGCGCAGCGTCTTGGCCGGGGATTGAACGCCCTCTTCCTCGCGAATCTGGTAGGTGAAATTATTGGCGATTGCACAGTTCAATTGCGAAAGCAGCGCGAATGTCTCGATCGGCCGCTTCAGCAGGCCCAGGCCATTAAGCCAGGTGTGCACCGCCGGGCGATCATCCGGATAGACACTTTGCTCGAAGGCAACGAGATCGGGTTGCTCGTCGATGGCGTAGGCGAAGGGACAATTGACCGCATAATCCTCCATCAGGAAATCGAGCGGCGCATCGTCATAAACAGCAATGACCACCGCGCTCAGCACGTGCAAGGTGTCTGCAATATCGCCAAAGCTCACCGTCGCCACAGAATTGCCAAGCACGTCCTGATACCAGCGGATGGCGTGGGCCGGGGTGATGTCGAGCGTTGAGGATTCGATCCTCAGGCTGTGGCTTTCGAGTGGACGCAAGCGCAGCCGATGCGGCTGCAGCGCTACCGGAGTCGAGAACCGGTACTCGGTTACGTGAGAAATATTTAGTCGTCGCATGCTTTTCCTTCTTTCTTTCTGTATTGCCCAGCATCGTCTTGAGCTAAAAACCGCAGTTGAATGCGACTAATTGACCGCAACGTCAAGTTTGACGCGTGTTTAGCCCTCACCCCGACCCTCTCCCGCGGGGAGAGGGGGTTTGCACCCTTCTCCCCGCGGGAGAAGGGCCGGGGATGAGGGCCTGCGACATTGGCATTAATCCAACTGCGGTTTTAAGGTTGAGCGATCAGTGCTGGTTCCGTGCCGGCTAACTATATCCGAATTTTCCATCACTAAACCTTCAGTGATCTGCCTGGCCGAGCAACGATTCTTGTTTTGCCATCCCGTGGTGCATGGCCGCTGGCGCTCGCACTGTTTCGGTGCGCCAATTGCCGAATATCAGCGAAAAGGTTAGCCAAGGGATGGCGCGGCTCTTGCTAACCAAACAGCAGACCACTTTTCCCGGAGCTCACCGTGTCGATTCAAGTTGCCCTAAATCACGTTACCATTTATCGCTATGACCGCCTGGTTGCCCTCTCGCCGCAGGTGGTTCGCCTGCGTCCGGCGCCGCATTCGCGTACGCCGATCCTCAGCTATTCGCTGAAAGTCACGCCCGCCGAACACTTCATCAACTGGCAACAAGACCCGCAGGGCAACTATCTGGCGCGGCTGATCTTCCCCGGGAAAACGCGCGAGTTCCGGGTTGAGGTCGATCTGGTGGCCGAAATGTCGGTGATCAATCCCTTCGACTTCTTCCCCGAGCCCTACGCCGAGAAATTCCCGTTCAAGTACGAGGCCGAGCAGCGTGAAGAGTTGCTGCCCTATCTGCACACGCTGCCGCCGAGCAAGCTGGTCAGCGAATTTCTCAAGACCATCCCGAGCGAAGCGATGCCCAGCGTCGATTTCCTGGTCGACATCAACCAGCGCGTGCAGCGCGTCGTCGGCTACGTCATCCGCCTGGAACCCGGCGTGCAAAGCCCGGAGGAAACCCTGGAACTGGGCACCGGCTCGTGCCGCGATTCAGCCTGGCTGCTGGCCCAGGTACTGCGCCATCTTGGCCTGGCCTCACGCTTTGTCTCCGGTTACCTGATCCAGCTGGTGCCGGATGTGAAGTCGCTCGACGGCCCGTCCGGCACCGAGGTCGACTTTACCGACCTGCACGCCTGGTGCGAAGTCTATCTGCCCGGTGCCGGCTGGGTTGGCCTCGACCCGACTTCCGGGCTGTTTGCCGGTGAAGGGCATATCCCGGTGGCCTGTTCGCCGCAACCGTCTTCCGCATCGCCAATCACCGGGTTTACGGAAGAGTGCGTCTGTGAATTCGAGCACAGCATGAGCATTGAACGCGTCTGGGAAGCACCGCGCGTGACCAAGCCCTACACCGAGGAGCAATGGTCGCAGATCGAAACGCTGGGCCATCGCATCGACGCCGATCTGTTCAATGGCGACGTGCGCCTGACCATGGGCGGCGAGCCGACCTTCGTTTCGATCGACGACCCGGATGGCGCCGAATGGAGCACCGAGGCCATGGGGCCGACCAAGCGCATCCTGGCCGCCGAAGTCTTCCATCGTTTACGTGCGAAATACGCGCCGCAGGGCCTGGTGCACTTCGGCCAGGGCAAGTGGTATCCCGGCGAGCAACTGCCGCGCTGGTCGCTCAACTGCTACTGGCGGCGTGACGGGCAACCGGTGTGGAAGAATCCGGCGCTGTGTGCCGATGAAAAACAGAACTATGGCGCCGACGAGGCGCTGGCTGGGCGCTTCCTGCGCGGCCTGGCCGAGCGGCTGGGGCTCGATGGCAAGTACGTTTTCCCGGCTTACGAAGACGCTTTTTACTACCTGTGGCGCGAGCACCGCTTGCCGATCAACGTCGACCCGCACGATGCGCGCCTTGACGATCCGCTCGAACGCGCCCGTCTGGCCTCGATCTTCGGTGAGGGGCTGGAGAAAGTCATCGGCTACGTCCTGCCGGTAATGCGCCATCCGAAGAAGACGGAACTGTGGCAAACCAGCCCGTGGTTCCTGCGCGGCGAACGCTGCTTTCTGGTGCCCGGTGATTCGCCGGTCGGTTTCCGCCTGCCGCTCGATTCGCAGCCCTGGGTGGCCAAGAGCGACTATCCGTACACCCATTCGCCCGATCCGACCCAGACTTTCGAACCGCTGCCGACGCATGCCGACTTGCATGAAAAAATTGCTGAAGGTTCTCCTGCCGCAAGTTTTGTCAATGATCGCCCGCCACAAAGCAAGGAGTCGGCGTCCGAGGTTACGCGCACGGCGATTTCGGTTCAGGCACGCAAAGGCATTCTCTACATTTTCATGCCGCCGACCGATGCGCTGGATGATTACCTCGAACTGGTAGCCGCCGTCGAAGCCACTGCCGACGCGCTGAAATCGCCGGTCCTCCTCGAAGGCTACGAGCCGCCGTCGGACCCGCGCCTGACCAACTTCCGCGTCACCCCCGACCCTGGCGTTATCGAAGTTAACATTCAGCCCTGCGCCAATTGGGACGAGATGGTCGAGCGCACCACGCATCTTTACGAAATGGCCCACCTGTCGCGCCTGACCTCCGAAAAGTTCATGCTCGACGGCCGCCATACCGGCACCGGCGGCGGTAATCACTTCGTTTTCGGCGCGCTCACTGCGCTCGATTCGCCCTTCCTGCGCCGTCCCGACCTGCTGCGCAGCCTGATCAGCTACTGGCACAACCATCCGTCGCTGTCCTACCTCTTCTCCGGCCTGTTCATCGGCCCGACCAGCCAGGCGCCGCGAGTTGACGAGGCACGCAACGATTCGGTCTATGAACTGGAAATTGCCTTCAGCCAGTTTCCAAAACCGTGGGAAGAAGTTGCCCCGTGGCTGATCGATCGCCTGCTGCGCAATCTGCTGATCGACGCCACCGGCAACACGCACCGCGCCGAGTTCTGCATCGACAAGCTCTATTCGCCGGACGGCCCGACCGGTCGCCTCGGCCTGCTGGAAATGCGCGCCTTCGAAATGCCGCCGCACGCGCGCATGTCGCTGGCCCAGCAGTTGTTGCTGCGGGCGCTGATCGCGCACTTCTGGAAGCAGCCCTATGCCCCCGAGAAACTGATGCGCTGGGGCACCGAACTGCACGATCGCTTCATGCTGCCGCATTTCGTCAAACAGGATTTCGACGACGTGATCGACGATCTACGCGGCGCCGGCTATGCCCTGGAAAGCGCGTGGTTCGCCCCGCATTTCGAGTTCCGCTTCCCGATCCACGGCGGCTTTGTCGCCCAAGGCATCGAGTTCGAACTGCGCCATGCCCTCGAACCCTGGCATGTGATGGGCGAAGAGGGCGCTGCCGGCGGCAACGTGCGCTATGTCGATGCCTCGTGTGAGCGTGTGCAGGCCAAGGTAACCGGCATGGCCGGCGATCGTTTTGTGCTCACCTGCAACGGCAAGCCGGTACCGCTGCAGCCGACTGGCAATATTGGCGAGTTTGTCGCCGGCGTGCGCTACCGCGCCTGGCTGCCGCAATCGGCGCTGCATCCGACCATCGGCATCCATGCGCCGCTGACCTTCGACCTGGTCGATACCTGGATGAAACGTTCGCTCGGCGGTTGCCAGTACCACGTCGAGCATCCCGGCGGACGCAATCCCGAGCGTTATCCGGTCAACGCCAACGAGGCCGAAGGGCGGCGTCTGGCACGCTTTTCCGCCGTTGGCCACACGCCGGGGACGATCGAGGTACCGCTCGCGCCAGGCAACGCAAACTTCCCGTTTACGCTAGACTTGCGGCGCTCCTGAAACGTAGGCGCTGGCTAGTGGTCAATCATGGTGAAACGTGCCAAGAAAATTCGTCATTCCGGGCTTGACCCGGAATCTAGAGGTGCACCACTGGATTCCGGGTCAAGCCCGGAATGACGGGGTTACCCATAGATTTCACCATGACTTGCTACTAGTGTAGGTGAAGCCGGAACGCTCACCTCTGCGGTGGATTTTTGATATTTTCACAGTCTCTCAACAACCCCTTTTAGCCATGCCGCGAACCCTGCTTTCAAAGTACCTGAGACCCACCGACCGCTTCGACGAGATGCTCGCCGAAGACGGTGAGTTGCGTCCGTCATGGCAAGCATTTTTTGATCATTTAAGCGCGTCCACGCCCGAGCAGATGCGTCACCGGCTCAACTACGTACGCCGGCGCATCCAGGAAAACGGCGTTACCTACAACGTTTACGCCGACCCGAAAGGGACTGACCGGCCGTGGGAACTCGATCCGCTACCGCTGATCCTCTCGGCCGGCGAGTGGCAGGAGATTTCCAGCGCGATCACCCAGCGCGCGCGCCTGCTCAACGCCGTGTTGGGCGATCTCTATGGCCAGCAGACGCTGCTCAAGGACGGCACGCTGCCCTCGGCACTGGTCTATGGCCATAACGGTTTTCTCTGGCCGTGCCAGGGTATCAAGCCGCCTGGAGACACCTGGCTGCATCTCTATGCCGCCGATCTCGCGCGCTCGCCGGACGGCCGCTGGTGGGTAATTGGCGACCGTACGCAGTCGCCCTCCGGTGCCGGTTACGCGCTGGAAAACCGGATCATCGTTTCGCGTGTTTTCCCCGAACAGTTCCGCGACCTGGGTGTGCAGCATCTGGCGTCCTTTTTCAGTGCGCTGCGCGACAGCCTGGCGCACTGGGCTCCGCAAGTCGGTGTCAGTGCTCACGATGGTGGCCGGGATGCGCCGCTGATCGTGCTGCTGACGCCGGGCCCATACAACGAAACCTATTTCGAACACGCCTATCTGGCGCGCTATCTCGGCTTTCCGCTGGTCGAAGGGCAGGATCTGACGGTGCGCGGCGAGTGCGTCTATCTGAAGACGCTGACCGGGCTCTGTCGCGTGCACGCGATCATGCGCCGGCTCGACGACGACTACAGCGATCCGCTTGAACTGCGCGGCGATTCGGCGCTGGGCGTTCCCGGACTGTTGCAGGCCGTGCGCGCCGGCAACGTGCTGGTGGCCAACGCGCTCGGCAGCGGTCTGCTCGAATCGGCCGCGCTGCCGGGTTTCCTGCCCGGCGCCTGCAAAAAATTGCTCGGCGAAACGCTGGCCATGCCGTCGGTCGGCACCTGGTGGTGTGGCGAGCCGGCGGCGCTTGAGTTCACCATCAAGAATCTCGACCAGTTGGTGATCAAGGCTTCATTTCCGTCGCAACGCATGGATCCGATCTTCGGCAACCAGTTGAATGCAGCACAGCGCGAGGAAATGATTGCCCGCCTGCGTGCCCGGCCGCTGGCCTATGTGGCGCAGGAACTGGTGAATTTTTCGCAGGCGCCGGTGTGGAGTACGACGCACGAACGCAGCCTGTTGCCGCACGGCGTCGGGCTGCGCGTGTATGCCGCCGCCACGCCGAACGGCTACGTCGTGATGCCGGGCGGGTTGACACGTGTTTCGGCGGCCGCCAACGCCCGTCTCATCTCGATGCAACGCGGCGGGTCGAGCAAGGATACCTGGGTGCTCAGCGAGGGCGCCGTGAATTCCTTCAGCCTGCTTAAAAATTCGGTCGGGATCATCGATCTGATACGTAGCGGGAGCAATCTGTCGTCACGGGTAGTCGAAAATCTCTACTGGTTCGGCCGTTACACCGAACGCTGCGACGATGCGGCGCGCCTGTTGCGCATCAGCGTCTCGCGGCTGGTCGACGCCGGCACCGACGCCATGCCGGCGCTGCTTTCCGCTTTCAATATGTGTTATGCGCTCAAGTTGTTGCCCGAAGAAGATGAGGATGAAGCCGGCACAAAAGCTGAGCCGTCAAGCGCTGATGAAATTTCTGTTCGTCGCCCGGAAATTGAAACGTGTTTGCTCTCCGCAATCTGTGACAGCGAGCCGGATGACGGTCTGGCCGGCAACATCCGTCGCCTGCTGTGGGTTGGCGCACAGGTGCGCGAGCGCTTTTCGCTCGACAACTGGCATGCGCTCAACCGCATGCAGCATCAGTTGCAACGCTACAGCGAAGAGCCGCACGAGATCAGCGACGCGCTGGCCTTCCTCGATCAGGTGCTGCTCGCCTCGTCGTCGCTGGCCGGTTTCGCCATGGACAACATGACGCGCGACGATGGCTGGCGTTTCCTGATCATCGGCCGACGCATCGAGCGTCTCATTTTCCTGTCCACGGCCATCAGCCAGTTCCTGCGTCTCGAATCGACGCGCGCCCCGGGCAGCATCGAGTGGCTGCTCGAGCTGGCCGACAGCATCATCACTTATCGCTCGCGTTACATGACCCAGCCCGAACTCCTGCCGGCAATCGACCTGATAGTTTTCGACGAAGGCAATCCGCACGCCGTCTGCTTCCAGCTGCAGGACCTGGTGCAATACATCGGCCGTCGGGCCAATGAGCTTGGCGATGCCAATGACGACTCGCTGCGCCTCGCCTTCAGCGGCCTGCAATCCTTTGATCTGGCGCGTTTCGAAAGCCTTGATTTCAGCCAGTGCCGCAACTGCGACCCCTGTCTGGAACTGGCCGGTCTGCTCGACGCGACAGCCCTCGCCGCCGCCACCCTTTCGGATCGCCTGGCCATGCGCTATTTCACCCATGTCGGCGATGTCAGCCGGCAGACGCTGGCGGCGTGATACAAAGATGAAGTCATGAACGCCCCCGCCGCCCGCTACCACGTAATTCACGAAACCAGCTACAGCTACGAAAGCCCTGTTTCGCTGTCGCGCCAGCTTCTGCATCTGACGCCGCGCGATTGCCCGTGGCAAAGCTGCATCGCGCACCAGATAAGTATCGATCCAGAGCCGACCCTCACACAGTCTCGCGTCGACCACTTTGGCAATTTGGTCAGGCAGTTCGCCATCGAGGCACCGCACAGCCGCCTGCTGGTGCGTGCCGAGAGCACCATCGAGGTCAGGCCGCACTTGCCGGCCGCTGGGCTGGCTGCATCCCTGTCAAATTCTCTGGCAAACTCGCCGCCTTGGGAGGAGGTTCGTGACGCGCTGGTCTACGGCGTCACGCCGGTGCTTCTTGATGCCGAATGCTTCCTGTTTGAATCGCCTTACGTTCGCGTCAAGCATGAGTTTTCTGCCTACGCCGGCCCCTGCTTTACCCCCGGACGCCCGCTGCTTGAAGCCGTCCAGGCCTTGATGAGCCTCATCCATAGCGAATTCGAGTTCGATCCCGAGGCGACCACCGTCGCCACGCCGGTACTCAAGATACTGGAAGACAAACGCGGCGTCTGCCAGGACTTCGCGCACCTGATGCTGTCCTGCCTGCGTTCGCTCGGCCTGGCCGCACGGTACGTCAGCGGCTACCTGCTGACGCAACCGCCGCCGGGGAAACCACGCCTGGTCGGCGCCGATGCCTCGCACGCCTGGATTTCGGTCTATTGCCCGAGCATTGTTGGCGGCATCTGGGTCGATTTCGACCCGACCAACAACCTGCTGCCCGATACCCAGCACATCACCCTGGCCTGGGGCCGCGATTTCGGTGATGTGTCGCCGCTACGCGGCGTGATCCTGGGGGGTGACGAGCACGAACTTGACGTCGCGGTGACGGTGACGCCGTGTGAAAACGAAGTCTCCATTGGCGAAAGTCTTCAACAGACTTGAGCCACCTGTCTCCTTTCCTGCAGGAAGATTCCCATGTTGCTAGACGCTGCTGAATCCCAACTCGTCCTCGTCGATTACCAGATTCGCCTGCTGCCGGCCATTCTTGAAGGCCCCGCCGTGGTGGCTAACGCGGTGCGTCTGGGGCAACTGGCCCGGTTAATGGATGTGCCTGTCTGGGGTACTGAACAAAACCCCTCCAGGCTAGGCGAGAACGTACCCGAGGTAAGGACGCTTTGCCATCAAACGTTGAGCAAGATGCACTTCAGCGGGGTTCCGGATGGCTTGAGTGAATGGCTGCGCCCGCATGCCGAACCGGTGGCGGGCAACCCCCGCACGCCAGCGACCAATACGCCTGAACGGAACACGGTTTTAATCGCTGGTTGCGAAGCCCATGTCTGCCTGTTGCAAACGGCACTGGATTTGCTGGAATGCGGGTTTGACGTCTGGGTGGTGACCGATGCCTGCAGCTCCCGCACCGAAGGTAACCGCGACGCCGCGTTTGATCGCCTGGCGAGTGCCGGAGCTGAGTTGGTGACCACCGAGATGGTGGCCTTTGAGTGGCTGCGCAGTTGTGAGCACATCGCTTTCAAGGCCGCGCAGGCCTTGATAAAGTAAGGCTTGGATTCAGACCCGAAGTGCAACTTTTAAAAACGCCAAACCCGATCTCGACCCGGAAACCTTCAATCAAAGCCATAGCCCGTAGGGTTTGCAAACCTCCCCTTGGCGGCATCCCAGACGTTCTCCGCCGGTTGCAGGTAGGCGACAATCGCCTTGCCGACCTCCGTAGGCAAAGGCAACTCGAGTTGCTGCGCTCCGTGGCCATTGATATACAAACAAAGAGCGCAATGCGGTGGTCATGAGCTTGGCTCGCTTCAGATGCAACCGTGGTGCCTGAAGCTGTACAAATCTCACCAGCCGCTATTCAATCGGCGCCACGGATTTCGTCGGTCTGAACTTCGGCGATGCGGCGATAACGGCCAAATGTGTCTGAAGAACCAATGGCTCCAGTTCCGGCCTGAATCGCCGCTGACCATATCAGTGGCGATCAGATGAAGCAGACGTCCAATTGCCTATCGAAGCCGGGGCGATTCAAATATCATCGTGTTACGAACTCACCGTAGCCCATTCGAGGAAATGTCGTGACGGGAAAAATTGACTTGGCAAAAGGATCACTCGGCACCGTCGAGTCGGTCGTCATGGGAATTGCCGGTACCGCCCCGGCATTCAGCGTCGCCGTCACCACCGCAGCGATTGTAGCGTCGGTTGGCGTGCTTTCGGTTGGCAGTATTTTCTATTGCGGCCTGATCATGTTCGGTATCATGCTGGCGTTCTTCCACCTCAGCAAGATCGCGCCACATGCCGGCGCTGCCTACGCCTGGGTTGGGCACGTCTTTGGCAGTTCCTGGGGTTTTTTTACCGGCTGGGGGCTGCTGGTTGCATCAACCTTCTTCATGGTATCCGCCACCATCCCGGCAGCAACTTCCACCTTGGTCCTGATTTTTCCAGACCGGGTCGAGGATACCGTCTGGGTGACAGCTACCGCGGCCGTCTGGCTGACGCTGGTCACCCTCGTCGTGACCAAAGGCATCAAACACGCGAGCTATACACAGTTGGCCCTGACCGGGATCGAAACCCTGGTAGTGCTCGCCCTGATCATCGCGGCTTTTGTGCAATACGGAGGCCGTCCGGCTCACCCGCCTTCGATTATCTGGTTCTCCCCGTTCTCCTTTACACCCCAACTGTTCGCCACCGGAGCGCTGACAGCCATATTTTTCTATTGGGGCTGGGACGTCACCTTGAATCTCAGCGAGGAAACCAAGGCAGGCGAGATCGACAAGCCGCACCCAGCGAGCCAGGGAGCCTTCTGGGCCATGGTCAATCTGATCCTGTTCTTCGTGATCATGATGATCGTCGTGCTGATCGTCCTGAATGACGAAGAAATTGCACAGGCCAACACTAATGTGCTCTACGCCATTGCCACCAAGTTGTTTCCAACGCCCTGGAATTATCTGGCGGTGCTTTCGACCATCTTGAGTACGGTCGGCACCATCGAAACCCAAATTCTGCAATTTAGTCGCAGCATGTTTGCGATGGCGCGTGACGACATGCTTCACCGGCGTTACGCAATAATTCACCCTGAGTGGCAAACCCCATGGGTGGCGACCGGTGTGATCTGGGGCCTGGGTGTGTTTCTGCTCTTTAGCTCATCGTTCATGCCGTCAGTCAAGAATATACTTGAGAGTTCGATTCTGGCAATCGGATTCCAGATCTGCTTCTACATGAGCCTGGCTGGATTCGCGTGCGCCTGGCACTATCGCGGAAAACTGAAAGACGGTGCCTGCAGCGCATTTTCCTATGTTCTCTGGCCATTGCTTGCTGCGATCTTCATGGTGTTCATTGCGTTGTACAGCATCCCGACGTTTGACACGGTGACCAACATTCTCGGGGTTGGCGGGATTCTGCTCGGCTTTTTGCCACTACTCCTCGGGCGCTCGCGGCGAAGAATCGGTGGGTGAGAATTACTGGCAGACGGGCACTCATGGGTGGACGTGAATCAGCGGATCGTCCAAATTTTTCCCGAACAGCCGAGTATTTGTTGTGACCTCGATTTATTGATTTTCCTTTTTGCTTCCGGCTTGTCCGGCTTAGGATAATCATCCTGGAAAACTCAGTTGGATGTTATGCCAATGTCGCAAGCCCTCATCCCCGGCCCTTCTCCCGCGGGGAGAAGGGTGTAAACCCCCTCTCCCCGCGGGAGAGGGTTGGGGTGAGGGCTAAACACGCGTCAGATCTGGCTTTGCGGTCAGTTTGTCGCGGTCAACTGAGGTTTTCAGGATCATGGTGCCAGCCTGAAAGCCGCGCCAATTGGCTGTCTACAATGATATGCACTGTCGATCCAATGAATACGGCACTCTTCAGGCATATTGGTTGGAGATTGCCTATCCCCTGCCATATCAACTCGTTGGATGGCGCATAGATTGAATAGCACGCGGAAGATGCCGCAGTCGAAACAGAAAGCACCAGTAAAGCAAAGATTGTTTTCATCATTTGACCTTTTGATAGTCCTGCGACGGTTTTCCTGAACGTGTACAAGCGCTTTTATCCTGGCTCAACTTGCCAGCGGCGTACACCTGGTGGCTGTCCGCTCCCGGTCTGCGGCCCTGGAACCTCGTAATTCCCCAGTGACACGCCCCGTAATATCCCGAGGTCACAGCACTCCTCGTCGCGATTAATCTACGCTTGAAGCCAGGTACTGACAGGTATCGCGGCAAGCAAACGGGCATGGCTTTGAAAGTCGCCCCAAATTATTAAAGTCCTGCCCGTTTCCCTCACCCCCGACCCCTCTCCCAGAGGGCGAGGGGAGGTTCGAGAGTCGCTGGCGCGACTTTTACGTAAGTTGCGGAAAAGGAAATGCCTTGATGCCCGAGACGCCTCTCACTTGTGTTCTGTTGGCGGACCGTCACCACGGTCTGACGGAAGGTGTGCGCGGGTTGCTTGAGACGTCGTTCGGAACGGTGGTCATGGTTGCCGACGAGGTTTCGTTGCTTGAGGGCGCGATTCGACTTCGGCCCGAGGTGGCTGTGGTGGATCTGTCGCTGGCTCAGGACGGCAGCTTGGGCTGGTTGCAGACGATCCGGCAGCGCTGTCCAGACCTCAAGGTGATCGTGCTGAGTGTCCACGACGAGGAGAGCGTACGCCGCGCGGTGATGGAAGCCGGCGCCGACGCCTTTGTGCTCAAGCGGGCGATCTCGACCGATCTGTTGAATGCCGTCGATGCCGTCCGTCGCAGTTTGAGCAGCGAAGTTATTAACGACGGGTCTGTTTCCGGGCCGACTTCGCAACGATGAATCACCAGATCATCTCAATATGAAAGGCGACAATAATGAAAACAGCTGAACAGACCCGACTTGACGAGGCTCGGGAGCAGAAGGCCAACTGGAAACAGTGGGGCCCTTACCTCAGTGAGCGTCAATGGGGAACAGTGCGCGAGGACTACAGTGAAGGCGGCGATGCCTGGAATTTCTTCACTCACGACCATGCCCGCTCGCGCGCCTACCGCTGGGGCGAGGACGGGCTGGCCGGAATTTCCGACGACAAGCAGGGGCTTTGCTTCGCGCTGGCCTTGTGGAACGGGAAGGACGCCATCCTCAAGGAGAGGCTTTTCGGCCTCACCAACAGCGAAGGAAACCACGGCGAGGATGTGAAGGAATACTACTTCTACCTCGACAGTACGCCGACCCACTCGTACATGAAGTACCTCTACAAGTACCCGCAGGCGGCCTATCCTTACGCCGACCTGGTGGACACCAACCGGCGCCGCAACCGCAATGACATGGAGTACGAACTCCTCGACACCGGTGTCTTCAATGACGACCGCTATTTCGACGTCTTTGTCGAGTACGCCAAAGATGGCCCGGGAGACATCCTGGTGCAGATCACGGTCGCCAACAGGGGACCGGACGCGGCCGAACTTCATCTCTTGCCGACACTCTGGTTCCGCAACGACTGGGCGCCGTGGATTGCCGAATCCAACCGCGCCGAGAAGAAACCAATGCTCAGGCAGATCGAGGCAGCGGCAGGCACCAGCGCGGTCGCTGCGGCGCACCCGCTGCTCGGCGAATTCATCCTTTCCTGCGAAGGCGAGGTTCCGCTGCTGTTTACCGAGAATGAAACAAACCACGCGCGGCTCTTTCCCGGGCATCACAATGACGGCCCCTACGTCAAGGACGGCATCAACAACTGCGTGGTGCAGGGCAATCAGGACGCCGTGAATCCTGACAAGCAGGGCACCAAAGTCGCGGCAAACTATCGGCTGATGGTCGAGCCCGGGCAGTCGGCCACGGTACGCCTGCGCCTGACCGCTCAGGCAGCGGCCGTTAAGCCGGGCAAAGGCAAAACCGCACCTTCCGGCTTTGGCGCCGAGTTTGACCAGATTCTGGCTGCCCGCTTGCAGGAGGCCGACGACTTCTATCGCTCGGTGACGCCGCCTTCGGTTACGCCGGATGCGGCCAAGGTGATGCGCCAGGCCCTGGCCGGCATGTTGTGGAGCAAGCAGTTCTTCTTCTTCGACGGTGACAACTGGCTCGATGAGCACAACTCCAACCCACTCCATTCAGGATATCGTTATGGCCGGAATTCGGAGTGGTTCCACATGCTGAACCAGGACATCGTCTCGATGCCCGACAAGTGGGAGTACCCCTGGTACGCGGCCTGGGATCTGGCTTTCCACACGCTCCCGCTGTCCATCGTTGACCCCGACTTCGCCAAGGCGCAGATGAAACTGATGCTCAAGGGCACCTACCTGCACCCCAGCGGCCAGATGCCTGCCTATGAGTGGAACTTCAGCGACGTGAATCCCCCGGTCCACGCATTCGCCACGCTCTTCCTGCTGCGCACCGAGCAGGCGCTGCACGGAGCGACGGACGTCGACTTTCTCAGGGAGACATTCAACAAGCTGGTGCTGAATTTCACCTGGTGGGTGAACCGCAAGGACCGCTTCGGCAAGAACGTCTTCGAAGGCGGCTTTCTCGGCCTCGACAACATCAGCGTCTTCGACCGCAGTTCCCCGCTGCCCACCGGCGGGCATCTGGAGCAGGCCGACGGCACGGCGTGGATGGCCCTGTTCAGCCAGAACATGCTGGAACTTGCGGTTGCGCTCGCCGCCCACGACCGCACCTACGAGGACATGGTCGTCAAGTTTGCCGAGCACTTCTACTATATCGCCCTGGCCATGAACAAACCCGGTCAGGACGGCATGTGGGACGAGGAAGACGGCTTCTACTACGACCTGCTGCGGCTGCCGGACGGCAGCGCCACGCGGCTCAAGGTGCGCTCGATGGTCGGGCTGCTGCCCCTGTGCGCCACCACGGTCGTCGAAAAGGCACAACGGGAGTCCATTCCGGGGGCGATGGCCCAGGTAATTGAACGCTTGCGCCGTATCCCCGAGCTTGCGAAGTCCATCCATCCTACCGGCCCGGGTCATTTAGGCGTGGCGGACCGAGGCATCCTGGCCATGGTCAACCCGGAGCGGCTGCGCCGGATACTCACGAAGATGCTCGACGAGAACGAGTTTCTGAGCCCCTACGGCATCCGCTCGCTCTCCAGGTTCCACGAACGGAACCCGTTCGTTTTTCACGTACAGGGCCAGGAGTTCCGGGTGGATTACCTGCCGGCCGAGTCGAACAGCGGCATGTTCGGCGGCAACTCGAACTGGCGCGGGCCGATCTGGCTGCCGGTGAACACGATGATCATCCGGGCGCTGCTGAATTATTATCTGTACTACGGCGACAACTTCAAGATCGAATGTCCCACGGGTTCGGGGAATATGATGAACCTGTTCGCGGTGGCCAAGGAGATCGCCGACCGTCTCGGCCGGATATTCCTTCAGGACGAGAACGGCCGGCGACCGGTCTACGGCGGCACGGAGAAGTTCCAGAACGATCCGCACTGGCGCGACTACATCCTCTTCTATGAATACTTCCATGGCGACAATGGCGCCGGGCTCGGCGCCAGCCATCAGACCGGCTGGACCGGACTGGTGGCCAAGAGCATCCAGCTTTTCGGCATCATGGACGCTGAGCAGGCTCTGGCAGGGGGCAAACTGGCCGCCTTTGCGAAAGGTGCGCCGGGAGCCGGGGGCGGGAAGAAATGAGAACCTGGCCCAGACATCCCGTCATCCTTGAGATCAACACCTGGGTGTGGCTGCGGGAACTGGGTCAGAAATACCTGCAGCCGGTGACTCTCGCTACGGTGCCCAAGCAGGAGTGGGATGCCATCGCCGCCCATGGCTTTGACGCCGTCTGGTTCATGGGGGTGTGGGAGCGCAGTCCGGCCGGGATCGAGATTTCGATGCGTAACCCCGGGTTGCTCGACGATTTCAGGCGAGCCCTGCCGGACTTTGCGGCGCAGGACAATGTCGGATCCCCTTACTGTGTGCGCCGCTACGTCGTCGATGAGCACCTCGGCGGACCGCAGGGGCTGGCCGCCGCACGCAACATGCTTGATATGCGTGGCCTGCGGCTTTTCCTCGACTTCGTTCCCAACCACGTGGCGCCGGATCACCCCTGGGTCGGCACGCATCCGGAATACTTCGTACAAGGAAGCGCCGTCGACGCGCAGAACGATCCGACGTCCTTCATGGCGATACGAAAATCCGTATTTGCCTGCGGCCGCGATCCTTACTTTCCGGCCTGGCCCGATGTGCTGCAGCTCAACGCCTTTCAGCCGGGGCTCCGGCAGGCGGTGTTCGAGACCGTTTCGGATATCGCCGAGCAGTGCGACGGCATCCGCTGCGACATGGCCATGCTGATGCTGAACACCATCTTCGAACGGACTTGGGGTGCGCGTGCCGGCGTCAAGCCGGTCGACGATTACTGGAAGTCGCTGATCCCTGCGATCAAAGGTCGGTATCCTGAATTCAGGTTTGTCGCCGAGGCCTACTGGGATCTTGAGTGGGAACTGCAGCAGCAGGGCTTCGATTACTGCTATGACAAAAAGCTCTATGACCGGATGGAGCACGGGAACGCCGAGAGCGTTCGCTTGCACCTGCTTGCCGATTCTTCGTACCAGGAGAAAATGGTCCGCTTCATCGAGAACCATGATGAACCACGGGCTGCCGTCACCTTCCCGTCGGCAAAAGGGCGAGCCGCCGCCGTGGCGACCCTCACCCTGCCTGGAGCGAAGCTGCTCCATGAGGGGCAGTTCGAGGGCTTGAAGACGAGGCTGCCGGTCTTCCTCGGCCGCCGTTCGAACGAGCCGGTCGATCAGGATCTCGCGGCCTTTTATGCCCGACTACTGAAGGAGACCAACCAGGATGTCATTCGCAATGGCGCATGGCGCCTGTGCGAGCGTAGCGGCTGGCCCGACAACCAGAGTTGCCTGAATATTCTGGCCTGGTGCTGGAGTAAAGGCGACGAGCGCACCCTGGTGATCATTAATTACGGGCAACAAACCGCCCAGGCGTGGGTTCATCTGCCGTGGGATGGCCTGAGCGGAAAAGAGTGGCGGCTCAACGACGTTCTGTCCGGCGAATCCTACGACCGAAGCGGCAGCGAGCTACAGGATGCCGGTCTGTACGTCGACCTGACGCCATGGAAATACCACCTGTTTCAGGTGCGTGCATTGTGAGAATCAATGCAGAAAATCAAGGGAGCAATGGAGTCATTGGTTTCTTGTGGCAATGAGCTGTTCGGCGTCAAACTGGATCAAGCCCGGAATGAGCGCGAAGCCTGGCCTCGGGCCACGGTAAATCAATGTATTAACGTTAAAACAAATGGCTATTTGCATTCTGAGGTTGGAACGTCTACTAGCCAATCCATTCTGCAAAACCTCCGTCATGTGCAAAACATGGTTGGCTACCGCATAATTCCTTATAGCCCGTTCCGTGCACTTCATGGTTGGAAAGCAAAATGGCTAAGGTGGCATTCCAATCAAAATCGACCGTGGGCTACAATGCATGGTTGGCCGCATAACGGCCATCAACGGGCGCTCAGCTGTTCATCATGGAATGCCTGCTTCTGGCCTGAAAGTGGTCATTCAGTGTCGGTGCTTGAGTGGCGACTGCTGACCGGTACGGCCAGTTAGAGATTCGAAAACAAACGCCGAGCAACGGTACGTCCAGCCAAGTTATCAGCAACGCCAGGGGCAGGCCGATTTTGTTGCCAATCAGGTGTTCAAACGACATACTTACGGTAACGCTTCTACTTCGTTTGGAAGAATCATGAAATCCAGTCTGTTTGCTCGAATTACAATCGAAGCCGGTAAATGTGGCGGGCGTCCGTGTATTCGTGGCATGCGCATTCGCGTCACGGATATTTTGGGGCTGCTTAGTGCAGGCGCTTCCCATCAGGAAATTCTTGAAGATTACCCAATCCTTGAGGAAGACGATATTCTGGCGGCGCTCGAATATGCCACAGCCCAAACCGACCATGCCATTCTGATTGCTGCATGACATTATTGGTCGATAACCAACTGCCAGTGGCTCTGGCTCGTTATCTTGCTGCCAATGGTTGGGAATGCGCCCATGTACAGGACATCGGGCTGGATACATCGGAAGACACAATAATCTGGCAGTACGCTAAAGAGCGTGGCATGGCTATTATCACCAAAGACGAAGATTTTCAGGCGCTTGCCAATAGGCAAGGCAGCCTCCCCCCACAAGTTGTCTGGGTTCGTCTAGGCAATTGTCGGAAGGCAGTGTTGCTGGAAGCGTTTTCGAGAATTCTGCCAGAGCTGCGCGACATGTTGGCAGCCGGTGAGACGGTGGTCGAAATTCGATAAGACCGCTGAAGCATTGAGTCGGCTAAAGATACGGGATGTGGGGCACTCTTTCTATGCAAGACTGCATCCGGTTCTTGCAGTTATGCCGGAAATAAAACCCTTCCAGGATGACAGAATGTTGAGTCAATCGGATTCCGGTTTGTGATTAGCTCTGGATTGCGCAATGCAGCGACAGAAAATAGCCCGAAACCAATAACAAGCTTTGCGATGTCCTTCAGGATGTCGAATCCACACACAATTGCCCGCGAACGGAAACCCCGTGAAAACAAGTCTTCGACTCATCGTCCTGATCTGCGGCCTGAGTTTTCTTGGCATCGCCTACGCTGCATCCAATCAAGGCATGCGTTACTTCGAAGGCCAATTGACGATCGAGAAAAGCGGCGCACATAAACAATGCCAGAGCAGTATCGGAAAAGCCAGGGACGTCCAACTTTCCTGGAAGAAAACGGGAAAGGGGCGCGCAACCCGCCTCTCCGGCTGGATGGTGTTTAGCAAAGGCGCTCCAGGCAAGCTTGAGGGCGCCTCACCGTTGAAGATGACGGTTACCGCCAATTATTTCGACCCCCACCTCAATACCGTGACTACGCTTGAACTTGAAGGAGTTGACGGTGCCGAGGGAAAGGTGACTGGCATCCTGCGTGAAACCCCCACCAAACAGGGGCTGGTCGATACCTTGTGTTACTGGGAGGAGGCCAGGCTCACCCTTACCGACAAAACCGCCGAGACAAATGTCGTTGCCAAGCAGCGCGAGCATGCCGCCCGCTACAGGGCCTATGCCCATGAGAGCCTGGGCGACTATTACGATAACGCAAACCAATTCCTCGAAGCCGCCACCGCGCATGATATGGCTATTGCCGAAGTGGATGGCGTTCTGCCCGAGTCGCACGCCTATTTCAAGGGCCTGCTCAATTACACCGCCATCCTCTATTTCAAAACCAGCCACTACGAACAAGCGGCTCAGCGCTTGCAGCGCTTTGTCGACATTACCCAGCGGCAATCAAACATCGGCGCCGAAGATCCGGCGATGTATTACGGCTGGGTCCGTTTGGCGACCTACCTGTATTTCGCCAAACGCACGGACGAAGCCGTTCCGGCCATTGAGCGTGCCGCCCGACTAGAGGATAGCGCACCGAAAATCGATCTGGATAGTCGACTCATGCGCCTTCAGATTCAGGGATTAATCTACGCCGCTGCCGGAATGTTCGACAAGGCCATTACCAGTTGCCAGGAAGGCGTCCGACTCGCTAGCGCCGAAGCCGGCCCGAACGACCTGCGCACCTACAAAGCCCGTTTGCAATTGGCCAATGTATTCCTGTCGATGAAGGATAACGCCCGCTTCGAAACCACCTTCGAGCCACTTCTCAATGAAATCAACACCCGTTTTGGCGAGGCGCACGCACTGGCACGCGAAAACAACGCGGTGCTGGGCACGCATTACTACGGCACGGATGCCATCGCAAAAGCTCGCCCCTGGCTGGAGAAATCGTTTCGCGGCCACCGAACGCTGGTCGATAGCGCCGTTCAGGCCGTGCAGGAAGATGAAAACGCGAAAGTCGTGCTGGCTGCCCTGCTCGATATATACATGCGCCAGGGCATCGTACCGAAGGACTTTTTGGAACGTGTGCAAGCCGGTGAAGCATCGCTGGATGACTTACCCTTTCAGGAATCGATAATCGGAAATCTCGGCCTGCCGCTTCTGGGCACAGGAAAGAAATAATCCATGCGAATCAACCTCAGCACCGTTCCAATACTCATCAACTCCGATGCCATTCCGGGTTCCGGAGCCCATCATTCTGAACAGGAATGGGCTGAACGCCTCGCGATTCTGCGGCCGCGTTTGCCGGCGAAGACTGGTATCACCAGGGCGGGCTGCTTACCGCGGCGCTTTATCCCTTGATGGCCCTTAGCAACGGCTTGGAAGGACCGTTCGGGCAACGCGTCAAGGCATTGGCGAGTCCCAGTTCCTGGGAATTTTTCATGAAAGACTTCCCGGATGATAGCGACGAGCCTTTAAGCAGGAAACTGGCTGAACAGTGCATGCTTGGCCTTCCCGCGCTGCTGGCGGGACAGCCGTGGCCGTTCGGGGAAGGCGATGAATAGCTCGGTGACGACAAGATGACCGAAAAAGGGAACAACCCATGAGCCATGCCATTTCATTAACCCTCGACAACCCGGCTTTCCAACTGGAAAAGCAGGACTATCCGCCGGCCTATCTCCTGCACCTCACGCAGGAGGGCAATGAAAACGTCGGCAAAGTCAGCATCCAGCTTTCTCCATCCGCCTTCGAAGCCCTGCTCAATCAGGGCACGGCATTGGTTCCGTCGCCGGAGGCCAACCTTAACGTCGGCGCCGAGAACGTCTCCTGGCGGGAAACCGCCTGGCCGCTTTACCGGCTTGAGGATCGGGATTGGCAATTGCTGTTGCGCGAGATGAGCAGCGATGCGCTGATCCGAGTGTTGTGGTTCATGAAGGACCTGGAACTGGCGCGTCGGGCAATGCGTAATTTCTCCGAACGGGCCGCCGCCATGCTGACCGAAGACATCATCGCCCGCTTCGCCGGCAAGAACCCGGACGCGGTATCTGCCAGCCATGCGCAAGACGGCCGCGACAGCCTGCGGGAAATGCTCGATGTGCTTGCCCGCCTTCAATCCGAAGGTCAAATTCAGGAGTCTTGTTGAGATGAGCGTATTTTCCATGAAGCCAAGAAAACCGGAAGTGCACATGCAACTTCTGGGGACGATTTTCCTCATCCTCAATCAGGTACGCCGGGAGGGACTGATGTCCATTGAAGGGCCGATCGACGATCCTGAAAAATCGTCGCTATTTACCGCCATAGCGGGTTTCGACAAGCCCAATGCGGCGATCTATACCGTGCTCTGCGATGCCCTGCACCTGATGGTGGGCGGTAATCTTGATCCTCAAGATATGGCGCGCTATCTCGTCGCTGCGCGCAAAACAACCGGCCTCTCGGAACCTCAGCAGAGTTTATTCGATTCACTGGAGTTAGCCTTGATTGCGACGCTGGAGGGCAAAGCCCCGCAGGTGGCAGTCGAGTTTGGCCGCCAGGGCATCCCCGCCAAAATCAAACCGGGTTACAACGAATTCGAGGATTTTCTTCGCAAAATCCGTACACAAAACAACAGCGTGATGAACCGGGAAGAATCCGATGCGGCGCTGGTCAGTTTCTTTGACGGCATCGCCACCTGACCTCGCCGGCATCGAGCCTCAGCGGATCGGCCGACACTTCCCGCTATTAATGTGCTGCAGCGCATGCTTGACCATGACATTCTCGGCCAATGGCTTGCTGCTGTCCAGGCTGTGCAAAACAACTTCGAAGTCGAAGCAATCCGGGTGCAAGCCGTCGCGATAGGCTTCGTTCCGGGCATTGCGTGATTCGTTGACAACCAGCGTCAGCACCTCGTCGCCGATTGCGAATGGGTGCATCCCGTAGGGCTTGCCGCAGGTGGTAAAGCCGATCTGCACCACCTCCAGGTAAGGGCGCAAGCCGGTTATCAACAACTCGCTCGTCGAGCAGGTATCCATCGAGGTCAGCACATACAGACGGCGTAACGCAAGCGTCCGGCCTACCGGAACATCAAGGTTCTCCTGATAATCGAAGCGCTCCCATCTTGGGCGGTGATGCCAATGAATGAACGGCGCTCCGTGGTTGATCGGTGAGACCAGGCGACTGGCCAGGCGCGTGGCGAGAACGCTCATCCCACCGGGGTTGCCACTCAGGTCGATCACCATTTCCTTGACTCCTGCAGCGAGAAAAGCATCCAGCTTCGCTTCGATTTCAATCCAGCTGTCTTTGTCGAAGCTCGGAAATGCGAGGAATCCGACCGGGCCGCGCTCGCTCGGTAGAATTTGCGCCACCACCTGGCTGGCCAGACGAATCGGCCCCGAACGTACAACGATTTTCCTGGCCGTCGTCGCAGCCACCGCTGTAGCCGATTCCCCGGAGGCCTTGCCCGAACTGACCAATAATCTCACCTCCTTACCTGCCACCCATTCGCGGAGCTCACGCCAGCGCATGGGCAGCGTCTCCCCCACCGGCTCACCATCCAGTTCAAGCAGGCGCATGCCCTTCTTCACCCCCGCTGCTTCGGCCGGCGAGTCGCGCAGCACCTCAGCGATCCACCACCCTGCCTTGTCGCGGTCGAAGTACATCCCCATCCCGACCGGGCGACCGCTGATCCAGGCGGCGTGCCGACCGCTTTGCAAACCCCGGCTATAAGGATCGTCCTTGCGCTTCACACTGGCCGCCAATTCGGCAGCGACGGTACTCGCCGTGTCCTTGCTGGTGTGGGCATGGACTTTATCCGGCCACAAGTATTCCTCCTCGAACAGCCGTGCCACCAGCACCCTGGCGGGAATCAATCTGGCTGGATCAATCGCGCCATCGCTCATGGCTGTGATCAATGAAAAATAGTCAAGCGCCGCCCGCGTCGGGCGCGGCTCTTCCGCAGCAATTTTCGCCCACAACAGCAGGTGGCCGAGTAAAAGGCAGAGAAACATCACGCCGCAAATGCCGCGCAAGGTCGACCACGACTCTCTCAAACGCACTTTTTCCCGAACCGGCTTTGGTCGCATCAACTCCGACACGACCTGCGGCGACAACGCAAAACGCCCGGCAAGTTGCCAGAAAACCAGGCCGACAGCCAACAGAAAGGCCGCTGCCCAGACCGCGCCCCACTGCAGCAGCGCGTAATGCGTGAAGGGAATGCCGGCCACAACGGCCAGAGCGAAAACCAGCCGGCCCTGCGACTGTCGCCAGCCCGCCGCGTAGAAAGCCGGCACCGCCAGCAGACCGAGCAGGGCCACCGGCACGCCGCCCGAAGCCGTATCGACATACGGCCAGGCCAGGCCCATCACCGGCCCGAGCAGATAGCCCATCGTAAAAAAGAGAGGGAGGGCCTTCCATGCCTTGCAGTAACGCCAAAGACTCCAGGCGATGCCGGCGCACAGTGCGCTGACCAGCCACAGCGCCCGGCCATCGGCGACCATTGCCGCCGCATTGCCCGAAAAAGTCAGCGGCAGAATGAACAGCGGCCCCAGCGCGAGTACATGGTTGGATTGTTCCACCAAACGCGCCCCGCTCAAGCGCAGGATTAGCAGCATGCCGCAACACCAGCCGAGCACCAGCCCAAAACCGCACGCCGCTTCAAGCTGTTTGAAGAGGGGCGATTGATCAAGCGCATCCCAGCCGGCAAGCCAGAGTTGCTGACCAATCGCCATGCCGACGCAAGCGGCCAGCGTGACCAGACATATCAAGCTCGCCAGATGGCGGATAAAGGGACGCCCAGCCGCGCCGCGCAAAACCAGCGCAATAGCGAGCAGGGCCAGCGAAGCGCCGAGAAGCCAGCCCGTGAAATCGCCACGCCACCACCAGGCGCCAATCAGCGCCAGGTTGAGCAAAATCGGCAGCAGCAGACCGGCAAGAGCGTCAAAGAGTTCCGGGGTGGAATCTTCAACTGAGAGGGTTTCGTTCACTGACGGCGATTGGTTGGGCGAGATCAAGGAGGAGGCGAGCAGGCCATTTTATTCGGGAGATTGGGACCGGGGAGGTGAAGGGGAGCGGTCAGGCAGGAAACGCGGGGCTGACTATTTTTTGATGATTGTATCAGGCTGAAAGCCACGCTAAACGGCGTTCTACAATGATGCACTCTGTAAAGCCAATGAATACGCCACTCTTCAGGCACATATAGCGAAGATTGCCTATTCATGAGGCCTGCGGGGTAGTGGTCTTGGTATAAGGAGCGAGTATTTTTCAGGGGCAGAAAATGCCGTGCTCAGTGATAATCCTGCTCGCGTTGATGGCGTATTGCCAGAATCAGCGCCATATCGGCGCCCTCGTCGTAGCTGCAAAGCGCCAGATACCCGGATTGGCTGCGGGAAATGACCAGTTCGCGCAAACCCTGTGGCAAAGGCCGGCCCATGCGCGGATGCCGTTCCAGAACCCACAGGGCATCGAGAATCAAGTCGATGGTTTCAACAGCGCCTTCAGAATCAGCCTCCAGCAGAAAATCCATCAGGCGCTCCAAGTCATCGGCTGCCTCCGGCGCCAGCAGCCAGCGCGTCATGCTCTGGTTTCCACACACTCCGCAATGGCCTCTGCCGACGGGCGCGGAGCAGGGTGCCCACGCACACGGCAGCGCAGATAATCCGCAAAGGCTGACCCATCGATGACCTGGCCGGTGGCGATCACCTGTGCGCGCGCCGCCAATGCCCTTGCCACAAAAGCCGCCTCCGCCTCGGCCTGCGCCAGCTCGGCGCCAATGGCCTTGACCATGAAGGCGTGCGGGGTTATTCCCTGGTCGGCAGCAACCGCCAGCAGGCGGTTACGGGTCGCTTCATCCAGTTTGACCGACAAGTTGGGCATGGCAAAATCCGGGCGTCAATAGTGTTGATATCTTACTACCCGGAAATCACTTCCACAATATTTTCCCAAGGAAAAGGGCGGTGCTCGAATTAACCGCTATCCCAGAGCGAAACAGGGGGATTTAGAACAAGTCTCCTGATTCCGGCTCAGGCGTCTTGCGTGGCCTTCCGGCCTTGCCCGGCTGCACCCTGCGCCCAAGGACTTTGGCAATCTGCTCGCCAAAACGCGTATCGCCCAGCGCAAAATTGCCGTTCGTCGCCCGGCGGATTTCATTCACCAACCCCGGCTCCAGTTCGTAGCGAAACAACTCTTACAAAATCGAGCAATTAGACGGCCCCAACACTTCCTGCGAACACGACCATTCATTTTGCGTCTGACGAAACCGCCGGCTTGGCGTCTGGATTAGTACGGCTGTGCGACCTCCTTTGCAAGCCGCAACGGAGCATCGCCAAGGAAAGAAGCGACGCACCAGCTACCGGGGCATTGACCCTTATTATCCAGGAAGCAACATGACTGATCATTCCGATTCAAAAACGCTCTGGCACTTCTCCCGGACACGCTGCGCTCTCTTTGCGGCCGATCGTGTCGGTGCCTGGGCAAGGCTTGCTGCGCCGTTCCTGGCGTTGGCTGTGATCAACCTGTCCGGTTGTGCGGGGTTGCCTGACAAGGCGGATTCGCCGGTTGCACCGGGTCGCTTGGCGCCGGTCGTTCATGCGCAACGTTGGTCGCCAGCCACGGCCTCAACGATCGCGCAGCGCAAACTTGTGATTGCCGTGCCGGACAGGACTGTAACACCCGCCGATCGCGCCGGACTGCCCGATCTTTGGGAACGAATTCGTGCCGGATTCATGCTTCCCGATCTCGATTCTCCGGATGTCGAGCGATTCGCGCATCTATTCGCCAGCAGCGGCTGGCTTGAACGGCTGGCGCCGAGAGCTCGGCTCTATCTCTACCTGCTGGTCGCCGAGGCGGAAAAACGGAACTTGCCGGTCGAGCTTGCTCTTCTTCCAATCATCGAGTCAGGGCTCAACCCGCAGGCCCATTCGCCCGCTGATGCGGTCGGCCTGTGCCAGTTCATCCCCGCCACCGGCAAGCGTTTCGGCCTCTATCAGTCGGCGCTTGCGGATCGCCGCAAGGACCTGGCCTGCATGCACGGCATGTTCGACTATCTGGAAAGTAATGCGGCGCTATTCGGCGGCGATTGGCATCTGGCTCTGGCGGCCTACAACTGGGGCGAAGGGTCGGTGGCCAGGGCTGTCGAACGTAACGGCAAGGCCGGCTTGGCGACCGACTATCTCAGCCTGCGCATGCCGAACGAAACGCGCGGCTATGTACCGCAGTTGCTGGCCATCAAACGGCTTATCGCCGACCCACAGCGATACGGAATCAGCCTGCCGGAGATCGAGAACCGTCCGATCATCGCCTGCGATATCGCCATTTCCCAGGACATGGACGTCGACAAGGCCGCGCGGCTGGCAGGAATTTCAGCGGCCCAGTTCCGCTCCTTGAATCCCGGCGTGCGCAAGGGAATCATTCCGCGTGCAACGCACCCGACCATCTGCCTTCCCTACCAATCGGCCCTTCGCTTCGTCGCCAATGCGTCGGAACATAAGGGAGCGCTCGCAACCTGGACCACGCATACCGTGAACAGCCGCACCACCCTGAGCAGTCTTGCGAAGCGCTATCAGACCACGCCCGACGCCATCCGCTCGATCAATGAAATTCCCGCCGGAATGCGCTTCAAGGCTGGGGCGACGATGCTGGTACCGCGCACACGCACCGATGCGGATATCACGCTCAAAGTCGCGATGAACGCGATAACGTCGATCGAACCGGATGTTCCGGATATGCGCAGAATCACCATCAAGGCCAAACGGAAGGACAGTCTCAACTCGATCGCCAAGCATCACCGCGTCACACTCGACGCGCTCAGGCATTGGAACCGCGACGTCAGGGAACCGCTACAGGCCGGGCAGAAGATCGTTCTTCATCTGCCGGTCGAGCCGAAGCGGGCGGTTCACAGCCGGAGCAAGCGAGCCGACGTCGCCATCCGGCGCGAGCAACGGTCCTGAGCGCCGTGGCGCCACAGCGCTACGGACAAAGGTTAAAGCGCCCTGGCCACCCGGAAGCCGCCGGCGCTGGCGCGCATAGAGGGCTCACCGCCGAAGCGGTAGGCCGAGCGCAGGTTCACCGGGCTGTTGTACCAGGAGCCACCGCGCGCCATCCGCCCAACACCCCCTTCAGCTTTTTCGCAGGCGCTGGTCCACGCACGGCCGTCGCTTGGCGCTCCGGCATAGTTTTTGTGAGCACAGTCCTCGACCCACTCCATGGCGTTGCCGTGCATGTCGTAGAGGCCAAAGCCGTTGGCTGGATAGTGCTTTGTTTCAGCCACAAGTACCGTGCCATCCGAGCAGATCTTGTTGACCGACGTATCCTTCGGGTACTTGTCCGCATAACTGCGATCGGCATGATTGGCATAGCCGCAAATATTCTTGTAATCGGCATCATCGCCCCACGGATAACGAGCGCTGCTGCCGCCGCGAGCGGCATACTCCCACTCGGCTTCGCTCAAGAGCCGGTACCCCTTTTCCGTCTTCTTGGCCAACCATTTGACGTAGGCTTGTGCGTCGTTCCAACTCACGCAGACCACCGGATGCTGATCTGTCTGCGCGAAGCCGGGGGCTTTCCAGTTGGCCTCGGCTCTCTTTTTCCAGTCGCCGCCATCAGACTTCAAAACATAACAGCCGTCGCCTTTCTCGGCGTCAGTCCGGTAAGCTTTTGCCGAGACGAAACGGGCATACTCGCCAACCGTCACTTCGGTTCGGCCAACCGCCAGCGCACTGCCGATTTTCACCTCGTGTCGCGGACTTTCCTCGTCATAACTATGAGTGAAATTCTCTATCACCCAAGGTGACTTTTTCAATACCATGAGCTCGGCCGCCGACGTTCCCATCATGAACTTGCCGGCGGGAATCACCACCATCTCCGGACAGTCGGCGCAGTCCTTGATCACCTGGCCGGCTACAGGCGGTGCATCGGCTTGAGCTGTAGCCGGCACAGGAACCGGCGCCGGCTGCACGCTGGCCAGTTGCGCTGGCGGCGAGGGCGCAACGCGTACCTGACCTGCCAGGTAGATCCGCTCGCTGATCGAGACTTCGCTGAGGCGCGGCTCCTGCTTGCCGCCCGTCAAACGCTTGACTTCGGCGGAGGTGTTGCGGAAGACGTCGAACAATTCGAGTCCCGACGTCTTGATTTGCGCCGCCAGCACCCGCGCGTAATGGCCCTCGTCGCCGGCGGTGGTGTTCGGTGCCGTGGCAAAGGCGATCATCGTTCCTGTCGGCGCGTCCATGCGGCCGAGCCCTTTGCTGGAGCCCTTGGTGACGGCGGCGTAGGGGTTGTCGCGGCAGGCATCGAGCACGACGATCGCCGCTTGCGGCCGGGCGCCGGCGATCTGCCGCATCAGCGCGTTGGCCGAAACGGTTTCGACCTCGTAGTCCGCTTCCTTTTCGATCGTGGCCTTGATTGGGATCAGGTAGTTCTCGCCGTTGGCCTGGGTGCCGTGCCCGGAGTAATAGAGAAAGGCGATTTCGGCGCCCTGTGCCAGCGTGCCGAAGTCGCGAACAGCGCGCTTCATCTGGTTCTGGTTGGCGTCGAGCACCTTCTCGACCCTGAAGCCGACAGACTTCAGCGCAGCCTC
This sequence comes from Propionivibrio sp., assembly GCF_049316945.1. Taxonomy (GTDB): domain Bacteria; phylum Pseudomonadota; class Gammaproteobacteria; order Burkholderiales; family Rhodocyclaceae; genus Propionivibrio. The sequence goes on from NZ_JBMOJE010000010.1 coordinate 37,010, forward strand.
CATCTCGCGCACATCCTGCGGCGGGTTGCGCAGTGGCGAGTTACCGTACGCGGCGTTGCCGATCAGCAGCGCCACCCGCTTGCCTTCCGCCGCGCCGGCTTGCGGCGTCCATGGGCCAATGGACCAACCAAGACAGATCATCACCGCCATCAATACGACCTTCATTCCCCCACACCCCTCGCCTTATCGTTATTCATTCGCCGGCGGCGGTGAATTATAACGCGTCTGACGTTTGCGACGGCTCGTCGTCTGGCATTACTTCTCCTCCCGACCTGGTGCCGACATCATGACTCCACTCAGCCATTCTTGTTCCCCGCAAAATACCGCGCATCAGAGCCCCTCTGTGGCTATGCGCCTGCTTCGTGTGGTTCTTGGACTTGCCCTCTTCGTTGTCGGCTGGCTGTTCATCGCCGCGCAGCACCATCTCCTCTGGCAACGACTCAACGACGATGCCATCGAACGCTATGTGGCCGACGGTGTGACCCAGCCCCTACCCAAGCCGATGGCGGTGGGCGAGTTGCGCCGCCTCTGCGCAGGCCCGCAGCCGGCGCTGGCCGCCATTCTGCCCGCGCTCGAACGGCGTGCACTCGCCGACTGCCTGTCGTCTGCGCAGCAGATGTTGAAGGGCGCGCCGGCGGTCGCTGCCGGCCAGTTCTACGCAACAGCGATCGACGAACAGCTGCACGCGGCAGAGCAGTGGCTGACGGACTATCACGCCATCGCCCCAGCACGGCGCGCAGTGCTGCTCGGCCAACTCCAAGGCTTGCAGCGGGAACGTCCCGGCCTGCTATCGTGGTCGCTCAATGCGCTCAATCTGCCAGTAGCGGACACCGGCAAGCGGCAGACGACGGGCCCGCAGCCAGGGCCGGATGCGGTGGCCGAGCTGCTGCGCAGCCGGGTGGTGCAGACGCAGGTTCGGCGGCAGGCCTTGCTGAAAGCTATCGAGAGCGCATCGAGCACTGACAGCGATGCGGCCACGCTCGCCGCGCGAACGCTGGGTCTGTTGGCCAGCGGACTGCAACTGCAACTCGATTTCGGCGAGGCGCCGCCGCAAGCGAGCTTCAACACCGACCGCCAGTCGCTGGCCGACACCCTGGAATGGCGACGCCGTGGGCAGACTTATGAGCCGCGCGGGTTTTCTCTGGCCCAGCTCTACAGCACGGCGGACATGCTCGCGCTCAGCGCCCTGGTGCTGGTGCTGGTCGCGGCAGCCTGCGGCGCCGCGGTCTGGCCCTGGGCACTGGTCACCCATCTACTGGGCATCGGAGGACTGGTGCTGACCGATCTGGCGCTCACCGGCGACCCGGCCCTGCGTTTCCTTGCCGTCCGTCAGTACCACACACTGGGAATCGGCGAGCATTGGCTGCCACTGGCCGTAGAGAGTCAACTGATGAGCGGCGCGCCGTTGCGCTGGTGGTGGCCGTTGCTGGCGCTAAGCGCCTCGCTGCTGGTGCTGCGCCTGCTACGCGATGGCCAAGGCTGGTTGCTCTGGCCGTTGCGCGCGTGGATCCGCGCCGCAGCCAGACCGCTGGCCGGCGCCGCGCAATCGGCGCTGCTCCTGGCGCTGGGTACCGCCGCCGTATTCGGCCTGGGCCTGCCGGCGGCGGTCAGCGAATGGTTGATCCTGCTCGGCTGCGTCGGTCTAGCCACCTATTTTGCGAGGCAGGCCGCCGCCGCCAACGCCGGAACCGGGCTCGACGCCAGCAATCTTGTGGTCGCCGTTGGAGCGCTGACGGTCGCGCTGGGCGGTGCCCTGTACCGCGGCGATCTCGGCCACGCGCTGGTCGCGCTGGCGCTGGGCGGCTGCTTTTTCCTGCTGTTCGGCGGCCACCGGATACGCCTTGTACTGATCCTGGTGCTGTTAGCCAGTCTCGGCGCGCTGCTCTGGATGCGCTTCGCGAACGTGCTGCCAGAAGCGCTCAGTGCTCTGGTCGAGACGCTGCCGCCCCATGCGCGCGAGCGGGTGCTGGCGATGATCGACCCTTACACTGTCGACTCATCGGATCTGGCCCGTATCCGCTGGCTGATCCAGGCGGCCGGTACCGACGGCTGGGGCCTCGGCAGGGTTCCCTGGCAGGGGCTGGCTAACGCCCGCGCCATTGACGGTCTGCCGCTGCAAGGGCCCAGCGACTACGTGCTATCGCTGACTGTGGCGCTCTGGGGAAAAACTCCGGGCATGCTGGTTATGGCCGCCGTCCTGCTGCTATTTGTCTCGTCGGCGGTGGTCGCGGCACGCACCGCATTGCGTTGCGGCATGCCGTTCGCAATCCGCTGGCTAGCTTCCCTGGGCCTGTTCGGCTGCGTCGTGATGGCCGGCAAAGTCGTCCTCTCGGTCGCCGGCGTCGCCGGCATACTGCCGTTAACCGGATTGCCAGTGGCGCTGGTCGGCTACGGCCCGGTCGGGCATCTGATGGCTCTGTTCTATCTCGCACTGGCGCTCGGCACGGCACATCTCCAGCCGGCGCTGGAGGGCTCCGGCGTGCAACTGCACCCGAGGTCGCCGCCGATCGGCACCGTCCAGGTGCGGGCCTTGACCACCCTCGTCGCCGTCGTGCTCGGCCTGACCGCGTTGCTGGCGCTCGGCGCACAGATCATGGGCGGAGCCGGCGAGGTGCGGGCACACCTATCGAAACGTCGCCACCAGTTGGCCGTTGCCGTTACCCAGGCGCTGCGCACGTCGCCGCTGCCGGAAAGCGCCGCGCACTGCCCGCAACTGACTCTCGTCGTCCAAGCCTGGAACCAGCGCCTCGCCGCGCTGCCCCCTGCGCCGGGAAGCCAGGCGCCACGACAACTGGGAATCACCGAACTGCTGACGCTCGAGATCACTGCTGACGCCGCCAGCCAGCCCCGCGCGTGCCGCCTGCTGGCGCACGAACTGGGCATGCTGCTGCAGAAAGACTGGCCGCGTCTGGCCATCGAGGTCGCCCCGCCGATCGGCGCGGAAGCCAAACGCGTCGCCGCGCTGACCGTCCCGCACCCGCGTACCTCGAGCCCGGCCGATTTCAGCACACCCAACCCCTGGTGGGGAATTCCCGGCTGCGCGCGACCGGTCAGCGCACTGGTCAATTTGAACGGGCAACAAGCCGCCGCCGAGGCGGTCTGCGAAATCGAGGTCGGCAAGGCGGGCCGCAGCGAAGCCGGGCGTCTGGACAACGACGTACGTTCGTTGTTCACCGACCTCTGGTTGCAGCGCGAACTGGCACCCAGGGTGCAGAGCGCAACTTTCACGCCGACCGGCCAGCGGTCGCTGTACGGCAAGACGGTCGCCATCGGCCCGGTGCTTGCCGTGACGCTGGATACGACGCTGCAGACGGTCACGCAGCTCATCGCCGATTGCTTCACCGGGCGTGTCACCGGCGAACAATGCGCCGACGCATTGCCGAACGACGCCAGTTGGCGCAAGCGCTATTTCGAAGGTGGCGGGAAACGCGCCGGCGCGCTGGGGCTGGTGCTGATCGAGGTCGACAGCGGACGCCTGGTCGCGCTGGCCGGATCGCTCGGCGATTGCGTCATCGAAGCCATGAGCCAGACGGTAACGCCCGACAGCCAAGGCCGGATGCCGGCGTTGCGTCAAGGATCGACGAGTTTCTGCTCGCAATGGCCGGATCGGCGCAGCCAGTTTCTGGCCCTGCAATCTCCGGCCCTGTGGATGGTTCCGCCGGGCAGTTCGCTCAAGCCGCTGGCGGTCCTCGCCGGCGTCGAAAGCCGTTTGATCGGGCCCGCCGACGATGCACACTGGAAACGCATTCTGGCGGAAAGCCACGAACAGGATCCGTTGCAACGCGTCGCCCTCGACGCCGGAGAACATTACCTCCGCACCCTGCGCGCGCTCGGCTTTGGCGACGCCCAAGGGTCCGCCGTCAGCGAGTTGCTGTGGGGGTATCGACCGCTCAAGGGCGGCCCGCTCAAGCCGCCGCTCAATGTCGCCTGGCGCTTCGGCCTGCGTACCGGCAATGCCGATCTGCGCGTGGCGCAGGTCATGAGCTTTGACACGATGCAGCGCATTCGCCATGAAAAGGAAAGCGGAGCCAACGTCGATAAGCGCTACGGCAAGACAGTCATCACCGAATACCTCGCCGCCCGCCGGGTGGCAGATTCGGCGATCGGAGGCAACGACATGCGCATCAGCGCACTCGGTCTGGCCGACATCTGGCGCCGTCTCGACTTGCGCGCCCACGAGCATAATCGCGCACCAGCGCTGCACCTGCTTGAACTGCCCGGCCAGCCGGTCGCCACGATCGAACTCGATTTCGGCTCGCCGGACGCCGCGCGGCGGGCCATCGCCGCGACCACCGGCATCACCTCGAGCGCCTGGAAGGGTACCGCTCAGGGCTCGTGCCGCGTGGTCTTCGGTCAGTGTCCCGAGCAAGGGCTAGCCGACCTGGCAGGCAAGACCGGCACCAGCGATTTTCTTGAAGATGAGAAAAGTTCGACCGTCAAGGCGGGTTTGCAGGTTCCGGCCAAGCTGTTTGGCGGTGTTTTCAGCCATCGCGGCAAACGCTACGCGATTGCCGCGATGGCCCTGCGCGTTCGTGATGGGCAGACGCAGAGCCTGGAACTGACATCTTCGGCACCAGCAGAAGCGGCACTAACACTGATCCGCGAAATGCAACGCCGGCCCTGACGATTTTCAGTAGTTTGCGTCCTTGACTGAACCCCCCAACCGATAAGGAGATTTTCATGACCAAGATTGACTGCCGGCTGACCGGCAAACAGGCCACGGCCAAGGCCATCCAGGCAATGGTCAATCGTCATCTGCACGAAGGCAAGCTTGAACGTATCGAGGTTCGCCTATCGACGCAGCCAGTTCACCCGACCAACCCGAGCGAGGTGCGCAAACTGCTCAGCCAACTTCTTGGGCAGCATGGCCTGGGCGCTGTCGAACTATCATTGCGGCATCTCGACAGTGCGCTCGACGACGCGATGGGGGAACATCTGGTGCGCCTGATTTTCGCACCGATCGAGGCCGCCCCGGCGATCGTGAACGACGCGGCCAGCGGCTGGTGGCAACGGCTGTGGCGCTGGCTGCCGGGGCGGCGTGCGACACCCCGCCCGGCCGGTCGGCTCGAACCGGCGCTGAAGGCCGTGAGCGGCATCTCGCCCAAGCGCGCCGTCGAGTTGCTGCGCGAATCCCTGAGCAATGCAGTTCGTATCGAAGCGACCGGACTGCAGGGCAAGCCGGTCGCTTCGGTGAACATTGTCGCGCGCCTGCCCGAGATCCACGCCACCCTGAAGGCCATGATGCCACCGATCAACCCCGGCTCAGCGCAATCGCTGGCGCAGTGGCTGCAGCGCGACGGCCAGCAGACGCAGCCCGAACTGATCGTCAGCTACCGTTTCGAACCCTACGACAACGGTGACACGGGCACCGCGATGGTGATCCGCTGCGATCTCGAGACCCACTTGTCGCCAGACGCCGGAAGCCGCACGAAGCCGGCTCCCGAAACCAGCAACGGGCCAGCGCGAAGCGCCGAGACGGCGCTCTCCGGCGATGCCGCAGACCAGGGCACGGCAATGCCGCTGCGGCCCCGTCGCGAGTTCACTGCACCGCGCGCTGCGCTGCGCATTCGCCTTCGCGGAACACTGGCCGGTGATTTTCCGCAGCCATTTGACTTGCTCTATCGCTCGCTGCCTGCCTGTTTTGATCGCGCCACGCTCAAGGCCGCCGGTTTCGGCTTTCGCCACGGCCTCTTGCTGGCGGTTGCCAGCCAGGGCAGTCCGCTGTTGGTCGAGGCGAGTCCCGAGGGCCTAAGGCTGCGCCCCGGCGTTCGCCCCGACGGCCAGCCGATGTATTTCCGCCACGACAACCAGGCGCCGCTGACCGTCTCCCTGTTGCTGGGCAACAACCAGGCGTCACTGGCAGTCGTCGTCAACGCGGTACAAGGCGTCTGTTTGACTAGCGGCATTGAACTTTCGCCGCTGGTCATCGAATTGCTGCCCGATCCGGGAGCAGCCGATCCGCTGGCGCACAGCGCCTGGGTCACAGCCGATCCGGCGACGGCGCTCCCGATGGCAGGGAGAATGGCTGCGTAAGCGGCCAACCACGGCGGGCGCAGCGAAAAACACAGATCATTCCGGGTTCAGCTGCGCAGCCCGGAATGACCCGCTGGCGGCCGGGGCGCCAAGTGCACCGTGAAAAGCTACAAAAACGCCTGGAATGGGTACAAACTGCACATCGATACCGCCGATTGCTGCGTATCGATCATCGCCCTCAAACGACAAAAACGAAAGTGCCCGAATGCGCCATGCCAGTCTCCCCCCTTTCTTTTCAATCACGCCATCTTCTGATCATTTATTACCAGGAAATTCACTATGAAAAACTGCCTCAGCACCATAACCCTGCTCGCCGCCTTGACTACGTCAAGTGCGTTTGGCCTCGACGCGATTCGCTACCAATGGGATGGTAAATGGATAGGTGTCAAGAACAGCGCTGCCGGTAGTATGGTTGTAACAGAAAACAGTGGGGTGATTGACATTGCCGGCACTGACACCGGCTCGGAGTATCGGGCGGTGTGCATAGCCAAGCGTGACAACTCCCACACCGCTACCTGTGTGGGCGATGGGGTAAACCATGAAAATGGCAACAACCGCTTTATCTACCGCAGCGAAATACGCGACAACGGAGATGGCACAATTACCGAGACGTGGGAATGTGAGTTTTACCAAACGCTCAGAAAAGGGATTACCGGGTTCATACATTCGAGCAGGATGTCGAGATAGGACAGACGATCTGTGGATTATCAGGTTACGCTGCGCTAACCCAACCTACGGACTGCACGGTGTCGGGCAAACCTCTTTACGCCGTAGGGGTCTTCTCCCGGCGTATTGAGCATGCGCAGCAGCATCGATGCCAGCAGGCCGTAAACGACTGCGGCAACGATTGAGTAACCCATACGCTTTCGGAAAACCAGATCACGGGGATTTCGGCAGTCAGTGAGGCGCTCATTTTCGGATCCCGATGTTGAGGTGGCAGCACGTTCGATGTCGTTTTTCGAAGCGCCCTGAAGCGATAACGGATAGGCTTTTTCCAGCGCCACGCCGCTTTTACGGCGGTGATCCATTTCGGAAATGGAAATCACCCTTAAAAAATCGTCAGCAGGGGCTTTGTCCCTGCACCCCAAAGCCAGACCATCTCTTCGTAGCAACGTTCTTCTCAATCACAGGTAAAGGAGTAGCAAGGACTAAGCTCCCTTCGATTCGCTACGGAAGCATCCTGGCGGGACGGAACCCCGTGAAGTCGCTCCGGGACGACGCGACATACTCGTTGCGGCAGGCTGCGCGGGCGTCCGCTGGATCGTGGTTCCGGGAGCCGCCCCGCAACACGCGCGCCTTGCATTTGTATACAAACCCGAGTCCTCTTGTCAAACCCTTCTCGTAATAACCGTCTTTATAGCAATCCTCTACCCACTCCCATTGCCGCTCATGTCATACAAACCCCAGCCATTGGCCTGCTTACCCGCCACTTTGTGCGTCTTGTAATCACTATTCTTTTCGTACCACGCCACACTATCAATGTTCTCGCCTCCGCAATACGTCGATTGCCGACCCGCTTGACAGGAATATTCCCATTCGGCTTCGCTCGGTAACCGGTACCGCTGGCCAAAAAACAGGTTTTTGCACCACGCTGACATCGGCGCCGAAGAAAATATGCCTGAAAGATATCAGTGGCGATTCAGATGAATGGCCAGCAAGGGTTCGTCCGGTCGCTCGGCGGCCAGCCGCCTCCATTCATCGTCGGCCGACAAGCCCTCGCTTTCCAGCAACGCGGCGTAGAGCACACGTTCGGAAAAAGTGGCGTTGGCAGACGGCGCTTGTTGCAGGATACGCACGGAACGAGCCTCATCGACGATCGAAAACTCTGCAGCAGCCGAGACCTCGCGGCCGTCAGGCAGCGATGAACGCACTTCCCATGAATACCGATGCTGGTGTTGCAGGAGCAGATTGGCCGGCAACTGCCAGACGGGCTCGCTGACCGTCGCCTCGGCCAGCAATACCCCATCGCTCTGATCGACGAGTGTCACTGCATAGCGTGTTGATTGCAGCGGCGCAGACCATTTAAAAACAGGCCGCAGCGTCAACGACTCGGCGTGCACCGGCGCCAGCAGTTGCAGGCCCGGCGGCAGCGCCTTCATCTCGTAGGCCGCTAGCGTGAGCCGCTCGCGCTGCGTTGCAAAAAGCCGTTGCGCGGCATTGACCCGGCGCTCATCGAGGGAACGTCTGTGCAATGTCCCGCCGCCCGTGCGGCGAACCTCCGCAGCCGCCAACTCAAGCCGGGCGGGGCCATTAGCGACATACTCCGCAGCCGGACTGAACAGCGTGATGGTAATCGCCGCCTGGCCATCCAGGCGTATGCTGGCTCCCGCGTCGAGATAGGACAGCAGGTCGAGCCGCTTCTCCTTCCCGCTTTCCCGCAACCAGGCATTCCCCGTCAGATCGGTGACCATTGCCACCGGCTCCGCAGCCTGCACCATTTGGCCAACAAAAAGGAGCGCCAGCATGAGGCCGCTCCCCGAAATAACCCGCGCTGTTTTCATCACGTCTCCCGGTACTCCATAAATATGACTGCAAATCAATCGCCCTGCCAGGCGAATACCCGCTCGGGCGAGCGCCCTTTGATCGGAAAAACGCCAATCTCTTGCAGCGCCGCCGCCCCAGCCGAATTTTCAGCCACTGCGGCCGAGCAGATAATCGGAAACCCGACGTCCCGGCTCAGCCCTTCCAGGCGGGCAGCCAGATTCACGACATCGCCAATGGCCGTGTATTCATGGCGCGAAGCCGAACCGACGTGGCCGATGACCGCCTCGCCGTAGTGCAATCCGATACCGATTTGGATTGGCGCGGCGCCCTCGGCTTCGAGCTGCCGATTCAGATCGTGCAGTTGCAGCAGCATTTCCCGCGCCGCCGCCAGAGCGTTCTGAACTGGGTGATCCAGTTCCTGAGGCGCGCCGAAGAAAGCCATCAGGCCGTCACCGATGAATTTGTCGAGTGTTCCGCCGTGCCCATGTATCGCCAGCGTCATCTGCGTAAAATACCGGTTCAATAGCTCGACAATAGCCTCGGGCGACAGGTGTTCGCTGCGCGTCGTAAAATCCCGAATATCGGCAAACAACACGCACACCTTGTGCCGCTCGCCGCCAAGGCCCGGCCTGATCTCGCCGGAAAGGATGTGCTGCATGATCTGCGGGCTGACATAGCTGCCAAAGGACAGTTTCAGCGCGTGTTTTTCCTGCGCATGAGTCCACCCGTCGAGCGCCATCCTGGCCGCGACGGCAAACAGCGAACAGCCCATGATGTTGGCTATTGGCAAAAAGTTGCCCAAACTGAGCAGCCAGGTCGACAGCACAAGACAGCTAACCACGAAGCCGGCAGCAAGCAGCAGCTTCAACCCGGTGCTGCGCCCGAACCAGAACAGGGCGCTCAAGGCCCCGATCAACACCAGCAGGGGGCGTGGCGCCTCCACGATCAGACCCTGCGACAGCATCGAGCGCAGGCTCTGGGCATGCACCAGCACGCCGGGAACGCGCTGGTTCAAAGGTTCCCAGACAGCGAGTGCGACAGGCACCCTGACCCGATCGCGAAACGGGATGGTGACGCCCAACAGAACCGGTCGCCTGCCGAAGGTTGAAATCAGTTTTTCAAGTTCTCCTCGCTCGAACCAATCGAGCACCTGCAGAAACGGCACATAGCTCAGTTCGCCACCGACGCTGTAATCGATCAGCCCACGCTGCCCGTCGGCCACCCCCAGCCGCTCGGCCATCGAGCCGGACAAGCCCTGCGCGACATCGTCGCCGGTGCAGGCAATGCTTCCAGCCAGTCGGATCACCGCATCGCGATCCGCGCACATGACGGCCGAGGCTAGCGCTTTCACACCGGTCAGGGCCAGATAGGGCGAAAACACCGGGTGTGCCAATCCGTCCTCATCCATGCCTTGCCCGAGCACCACCGGCACCTGCACTGCCTTGACGGCCAGCAGGCCTTGCAGCAGCGACCGATCATAGCCAGGCAGCAAGAACTGGAACGAGCGGTCTGGCAGCACGATATCCAGGCCAAGCACCGAAGGCTTGGCCACGGCCATCGCCTGGAGAAACTTGCCCAGATGCGGGTGCCACAGCGCGAAAGGCTCGCGCAAGGCATTGAAGGCCGCTTCATCGATACCCACCACCAGCACGTCATTTTCCAGAGGACGTGGCAGCAACTTGCGCAACAGCCGGAATTGGGCATCGAGCAGCAGATGGTCGACACGCTCGAACCATGAGAACCCGGCCGATATCGCCGCCAGCACAACGAGCAGCGCCGCCCAGCGCCGCAAGCCGCTGCGTCCGCGTGCCAGGCGCAGCGAGTTTGCCGGCGATTTCAAGACGCAGCTATCCATTAGGCGAGCTGATGAGGTTCAGAGCGGTCAGAGTTGAAAGCCGAAAAGTCTGTCGCGCCCTCCGTCCCGGTGATCCGGCAAGACGGAGGGCGCTTGCTTCACTCATCATGACGGCTCGTGGATGCTTTCGTGCACACCCGTTGCGTCCATGGACGCAACGGCTCCGGCATTGGAAAGCGTACTGGCGGGACGGAACCCCGTGTTGTTGTTCCGGTTCGTCGCGTCGTTCCTGTTGCGGTGGGCTGTGCGGGCGTTCGCTGGTTTGTTGTTCCAGGAGCCGCCCCGCAGCACGCGCGCCTCGGGCGAGCCGTCAGGCTCCCGCGCTGGGTCAAACCACCCGCCGCGAAAGAGGGCATGGCGCAAGCGCCAGGTCTGGGCGTGTTCGGCATGGGCAACCCACGACGACACGCGTTGCTTGATCTTTATTTCATCGGCTGCACCCGCCTGCCAGCGGTCGCGCAAGCCGCGCAAGCGGTTGCGAAAACGCCGCACATTATCTTCCGGCAGCCGGCGCACGCCGTTACCGCATAGCACATACCCGAGAAAACAGGCGTCTTCCACGGTGGCGCTGATAAACGTCTTCTTCGGGTGCAACACAAGGCGGCGACCGTCAAGGTAACGGGCGATCTTTTCGCGCCAGTCGATCAGCATGGCGGGGTCGTCATGGAACAGGGCGAAATCATCCACATAGCGCAGATAAGGCGCACGCAATACCTCTTTGACATAATGGTCGAGACCGTCAAGGTAAATGTTGGCAAACCACTGGCTGGTCAGATTGCCAATGGGCAAGCCGCGCCGCCGGGAATACGGCGTAAACAGATCGTCGCCGGGAAAAAAAAGATTCACCGGCTCCTGAAGATTGGAGCCATCGACGAGTGTATCCATCAGCCTCAGCGTTTTCTCGCAAACAATACGGCGGCGGAAATCGGCCTTGAGAATGTCGTGATCGATGGCCGGGAAATAACGAAAGATGTCGGCGCGCAAGACGTAACGATAGCGGTTCCGGTAGTGCTCATAACGTGCCACGGCGCGGTGTGTGCCATAGCCAACGCGATTGGCGTAGCTGTCGGCGATAAAACCACGCTCGAAAATCGGGGCGATCACTGCACACAGGGCGTGGTGCACCACCCGGTCACGGAATGGCGCGGCGGAAACCCGGCGGGGCTTTGGCTCGCGAACTTCGATCACGGTATAGCCGCCTCCGTGCCAGGTCCCGTCGTTAAGTTGCCGCTCGATGCATAGCAACTCCTTCTCCCGGTTGGCCATAAAGCTCGCTGCACCGGGTTTGCGGCGCTTGCCGCTCAGGGCTCGCTCGGCGGCCTCATGCAATGCCCGGAAGCTGGCAATGCCGGAGAACAAATGGTCATGCTGGCGCGGCACGTTGCGCTTTCAGCCAGCCACCAACCAGACGACCGATCTCATCGATGGCACGGGCGGCAAATTCATAACGCTTCAAATCGAGATAGTGCAAATCCATCGCCATACGAAACAGGAAGCGCAGCTTTTCCAGCCGGAGATTGCAGGCGAGCAACGGGGGGGCCGGATTTTTGGAGTAAGTCGCTTCAATCAGGCTCTCCTGCACGTCCAGCGCGAGGGTTTGCATCCGGTCGCCGAGCAGAAATTTTTGCGAACGGGGAAATTTTTCGACCGCCGGAATCAGCCAGAGCAAGAACTGGTAGGCTTTTTCCAGTGCCACGCCACTTTTACGGCTGTGATCCATTTCTGACATGGAAATCACCCTTAAAAAAATCGTCAGCAGGGGCTTCGCCCCTGCACCCCTACCGCCAAACCTTCTCGCCGTAGCAACGTCCTTCTCCATCCCCGGGTAAAGGAGTAAAGAAGCAAGGACCAAGCTCCCTTCGCTTCGCTACGGAAGCATCCTGGCGGGACGGAACCCCGAGAGGTCGTCCCGGTCCGTCGCGCCGGACCTGTCGCGGCGGGCTGCGCGGGCGTTCGCTGGATCGTAGTACCAGGAGCCGCCCCGCAGCACGCGCGCCTCGCACTTTCCGCTTGCCCACGCACTCCCGTCCTTCGGCGCTCCGTTATAGCTGTCATAGAAACAATCTTCTACCCATTCATACACATTTCCAATCATGTTGTATAAACCAAAATCGTTCGCCAGGTAATGTTTCACTTCAGCAGTATTTACCCGTCCATCCGAACACTCCTTGTTTACAACAAATGCGACGTTCGGAAATTTTTCCGCAAAGGTCTTGTCTCTATGGTTGGCATACTTGCACATCTTCCGGTGATCCTTGTCCTCACCCCAAGGATAAGGGCTGTTGCTCCCAGCCCGGGCAGCATACTCCCATTCAGATTCGCTTAACAACCGGTAGCCCTTCTTTGTCTTCTCTCCTAACCATTTAACGTATGCTTTGGCGTCATTCCAGCTCACACAGACGACCGGGTGCTCGTCGCTTTGCTCAAATCCAGGACTCTTCCAGTTGACGTTTTCTTTTTTCTCCCAGTCACTTCCATCTGCCTTGAGTACATAACAACCGCCTCCCGTCTCAGCCTCCGTCCGATAGCCGCTTGCTCCGATGAAACGACTAAACTCGCCTCGCGTAACTTCCGACTTGCCCACCGCCAGCATACCAATGCTCACCTCATGCTGTGGGCTTTCTCGGTCTGTTGTCGCTTTCGGCACGCCTTCCCGGACCGCCGCCGCTTGCTCTGCCGCTGATGAGCCCATCGTGAATTTTCCAGAAGGGATCACCACCATCTCCGGGCAGTCGGCGCAGTCCTTGAACACTTGGCCCGGCTTGATGGCGGCGCTCGCTGCGGGCTGGAGTACCGGTGCGGTGGCGGCCGCCGCCTCCGACCGGGGATTGGCGGCTGGGGGCTGCAAACCGGCGAGTGAGACGCGTGCCGCCGAGGCATAGCGCCCTTTCGGGTATTCCTGAAGGTAGGCACCATAGGCCGCCGTCGTCGCCGACTTCTGCGCCGCTTCCCACGCCGACTGCTCGATCTCGGCTTCGCTATGACCCCTGGCCGGCGGCGGCGCGGCATTTACCGTGATCGTCGGGTTGATCAGGTAGACGTTCACTTCGAGGTCGCCTTCGCGCGTCGGGTTCTGCTTGCCAGCGGTGTTGTCGCGGACCTGCCTTCTGACGCCGTCGAGTTGCGCCAGCAGGGGCTTGGTTCTGTCCCTGAGGTTTTCAGCCAACGCCCTCGCGTAGGGGCTGTTTGCCGCCGCTCCGTCGTCGGCGGTGTTGTTCTCGGTCGTCGCGTAGGCAACGAGGATGTTGCCGCCATTGACGTTCATGCGCGTCAGCCCCTTGGCCGTGCCTTTGCTGCGCTTGGTGTACGGGCTGTCACGGCAGGCATCGAGAATGAGCAACGCGACGCGCGCGTTGCTGTCCTTGAGTACTTCGACCAGATCGCCCGCAGCGATGCCGTCGCGCCTGACATGCTCTTCCTCGCTGATCCTGGCATCGACCGGGATCAGGTAGTTACCGCCCGGTCCGCGCATGCCGTGCCCCGAGTAATAGACCACAACGGCATCAGCACCCTTGCTCTTGCGACCGATTTCATTGACCAGATCGAAGAGCTGGGCGCGCGTCAGGTCCTTCTTTTCGATCACTTCGTCAAATCCGAGCTCCTGGCGCATAACCCCGGCCAGCAGCGCTACATCGCGCAGCGGATTCTTGAGCGGCGTTTCGCTAGCGTAGTTGGCGTTGCCAATCACAAAAGCAATCCGTTTGGCCGCGTGAACAAGCGGCGCTTGCAGGATCAGCAGGCTGCAAAATACGATTGACAGCACCGTCCTCTTCCTCAACGACCATGAAATTCTTCCAGTGCTGTTCTGCGTTACTTCAGGCATGTCCCAATCTCCGTTTCGTACTGCTTTAGATCAATCCTGGTACTCGACTGCATTGCATCCGCTGGACGCCGCATGGATTGGCGCTCTACCGCATGGCAGGCTGAAGAGCCAATAAACACGCCATTGTTCACGATGCCTCATTGCGAAGCCTTTAATCATGGGGCTTACAGACCATTACCGATTGAAGTCTTCGGGCATTTCTAACCCGCCTGGTGCGGCAAAGCGAAACACAATGCGGACTTTCTGTCAAAAAAAATCGTCAGCAGGGGCTTCGCCCCTGCACCCCAACCGCCAAAACTTCTCTCCGTAGCACCCCTCTTCTCCATCCCCAGGTAAAGGAGTAAAGAAGCAAGGGCTAAGCTTCCGTTTACGGAAGCATCCTGGCGGGACGGAACCCCGTGACGCTGTCCCGGAACGTCGCGACGCTCCTGAGGCGGTGGGCAGCGCGGGCGAGCGCTGGAGCGTTGAAGCAGGAGCCGCCCCGCAGCACGCGCCCGACAAAACATTGACCCGTTGTCCACGCACTGCCGTCGCTTGGTGCGCCGTTGTAGTTGTCGTTCCAGCAGTCCTGCGTCCATTCCCAGACGTTGCCGCTCATGTCGTAGAGGCCCCAGGCGTTGGCCTGCTTGCCGGCGGCCGGATGAGTCCTTTTTCCACTGTTGCTGTTATTCCAGGCGACGCTGTCAACGCTGTCACTGCCACAGTATTCGTTCCTGCCTCCCGCCCGGCAGGCGTATTCCCATTCGGCTTCGCTTGGCAGCCGGTAGGTCTTGCCGGTCTTCTGGTTGAGTTTGCTGATGTAGGCCTGCGCATCGTCCCAACTGACTTGTTCGACCGGGCAGTTGTCGCCACATTGGGCGAAATGGCTCGGGTTGTTGCCCATCAGGGCTTTCCATTGCCCTTGCGTGACTTCGGTCTTGCCCAGCGCGAAGGCTTTCAGGCTGACGTTGTGAACCGGTTGTTCGTCGCTTGCCGTGCCGCCCATCTGGTAGCTGCCGGCCGGGATGGTCAACATCTCGGGGCAGTCGGCGCAGTCCTTGAACACTTTCCCCGGTTTCATTTCGGCGTCGGCCTTGCGCTGCGTTTCCTGCCGGGTGCGCTCGGCGGCGGCTTCCTGTTTTTCACGTTCGGCGCCGTCGCGCTGCGCTTTTTGCTGCGCGGCTTGCGCCAGGGCGACGTAGCTGCCTTTCGGGTAGCTGTTGATATAGCTTGAATAAGCGGCGGCGCTGCCGCTCGATTTGGCTTGCTCCCATGCCGTCTGTTCGGCGCGTTGCGCTTCCGCGGCTTCGTCCGCCCGCTGCGCCTTGCTCCGCTCGTCCAGATTCTTCAGCTCGATGCGCGCCAGTGCTATGTACTTTCCCTTCGGGTATTGCTTGAGGTAGGCGTCGTAGTATTCGCGTGCGCCGCTCGCCTTTACTTCGTTCCAGAACTGCGTTTCAGGGTCGGCGCTGGCCGCAGGCTGCGCCGGCAGGCGTGGCGCGGCAGCGGGAATGACCGCCTCGGGCTTCAGGCTGGCTACTTGCGTGCCTTCCGTCAGATAGACCTTGGCCCGCAGGCCGACATCTTCACGCGGGCGCTGCTTGCCACTGCTCGCCTTTTCAACGGCCAAGGCGGTTTCGTTGAAGACTTCCTTGAGTTCCATCCCCGGTTTGCCCAGATTGTCGGCCAGGTAGCGGGCGTAGAAACCATCGTCGCTGGCGGTGCTGCCCGGTGATGTGGCGTAGGCGACCAGGGTGCCGCTCGGCGCGTTCATTCGTGCCAGACCCTTGCTGGCGCTCTTTGTGCGCACCTGCACCGGGTTGTCGCGGCAAGCGTCGAGGACGACCACGGCGGCGCGCGGCGCGGCATCCTCGATCTGGCGCAGGACGGCGGCGGCCGAGATGGCTTCGATGTCGAGGTCGCTTTCCTTGTCGATCTGCGCGCCAACGGGCAGCAGGTAGTTCTCGCCCCGGCTTTGCATGCCGTGGCCCGAGAAGTAGAAGAAGGCGACATCGGCGCCCTGCGCCTTGTCGCCAAAATCGCGTACGGCACGTTGCAAGGCTTTCTGGCTGAGGTCGACCTGCGCGCTGACTTGAAAGCCGAGGCGGCTCAGGCTCGCTTCAAGCAGCCTGACATCGCGTGGCGGGTTTGCCAGGGGAGGCAACCCATTGCTGTAGGCGGCGTTGCCGATGAGCAGCGCGACGCGCTTTTCGGCGGCTTGGGCAGCGGCGGTGTAGAGCGCCAGCGCCACGATCAGCGCGGCGAAGCAGGGCAATCGATCCAGGACGGGGCGCATGAGATTTGCTTTGGCGTTGGCAGTCGCTCATTGTGAAGGCGCGGCGCTCGGCATGCAAGTCGGTTAACAAGTCTGTTAATAAAAATAAACACACCATCCAGAGAGCCGCAGCCGATAGCGATCTACTGCACCCTACGGGCTTCGCGCAATTCTCCCCTCGCCCACTTGTGGGAGAGGGGTTGGGGGAGAGGGGGATTTCGACCTTGCCACGACGGAGCTGCCCTCTGATGAAACACTAGCCATTCGACTAGGCCACCAAAAACCGGTAGCCAAGTCGCTGGTTATCCACGGCCCTCCCACGAGTGGGAGGGGGGAAACCAGAGCGCGCCCTAGCCGTTGCGAAAAGTAGTTGATATACGCTCAAGGCGATCTTCGAAAGAGGAGCGCCTTTGTTTATGGCCGCCCAGATGCCGGTCTCTTTAGGCCGGGGACGTCAACTGGACACCAGCGGAAGTCTGTCGGCGGTTCTCGATGCGGTTTCCGCCCTGCCCGAACAACTGTTGCATCACCGCCAAGGGCGTAACCACTCACATGTGCTCCTAAATCTTGTATAAGCGATTATAAGTAAGCGTTTAACCATCCAGGTGCTTGACGGAATCCATGCTGTAGTTGATAATGTTCTCATTGACCTAGTTTAATGATAAGCGCTCACATGGAACCTTTTAGAAAGCAAAACAGCTCATACGTAAGCGATAAGCTATTGCCGTTGCCGGTTGCGCGAGCATTGAAGAAGCTTGGGCATGACCTGGCACTGGCTCGTCGGCGCCGCAGATTTACGCAGGCGTCGATGGCAGAGCGCGTGCAGACTTCGGTGGCCACCCTCCGTCGATTGGAGAAGGGCGATTCGCGTATCAGTGTCGGGCTGGTTGCTCAGGCACTTTTCGTGCTGGGTGAGCTGGAAAAAATAAACAGCCTGCTCGATACCGCAAACGATGAAATTGGCCTGTCGCTGATGAACGAGCAGCTGCCTCAGCGCATTCGTAGCAAGGGCGGGAAACCGCCTACTGGAGCGCTGTAAGCATGGCCACCATCCAGCAGACCGTGCAGGTTGCCTTGGGTGAGGCCGCCCTCTCCTTGGGGTCGTTGACCTACGGCAAAGACGGGAAACGTGAATACTCGACATTCGCGTACGGTGAGTCCTGGCTTTCCGATGCAAGCAGGTTCGAGATTTCGCCGGACCTACCTCTCATCGCCGGCCACCAGTTCCGCAAGGCGCCTTCAAAGGAAGACTCCATCTTCCACTTCGCGTTTGCAGACACGGAGCCCGATGGCTGGGGCTGCCGGGTTATTGCGCGCGACCACGCAAAGCGGCGCAAAGCGGCCCAGGCCGCCGGCGAGCCGGTACCGAGCGCTTCTCTCACCGAGATGGATTACCTGCGTGGCGTGGACGATATGAGCCGTATCGGCGCCATCCGACTAATGGATGACCGCGGCCGGTTCCTGCGTACCCTTGAAGATGACGGCCGAGGCACCCCGCCATTGTTGGAGCTCGCGCAAATGATGGCCGCCACACGCGCCGTCGAGATGAACAAGGAAACCGAAGCGGACCTGCGCTACCTGCGCGGCCGGGGAACCTCCCTGGGTGGCATGCGCCCGAAGTGCACCATCGTTGATGAAGATGGCCACCTGGCGATTGGCAAGTTTCCCAGCGTAAAGGATGACCGTAGTGTCACCCGCGGCGAGGTGCTTGCCTTGCACCTGGCTAATGCGGCCGGCATCTCGGTAGCGGGGTCGCGCGTGGTGATGTCAGACGACATCCCGGTCGCGCTCATTCGCCGGTTCGACCGGCTAAATGGCGGTCGCATTCCTTACCTGTCTGCCGGCTCCATGATCCAAGCCTCCCGAGAGGATGACCATGCCTACACGGAGATTGCGGACGCCATCATCGCGAAAAGTATTCAGCCGAACCAGGACCTGGAAGAGCTATGGCGCCGGCTGGCGTTCAACCTGCTGATCACCAATGTCGACGACCACGTGCACAACCACGGTTTCTTGCATGTCGAGCATGGCCAGTGGCGCCTGGCGCCGGCCTTCGACATCAATCCATTCCCGGATAAAGACCAGGAGCTGAAGCTTTGGCTGGATGAGGCCTACGGGCCAGTCGATTCGATTACGGCCATAGTCGACCGCGCCAGTTATTTCAGGCTCGACGCCGCAGCCACCCGCCGGGTGCTGGGCGAGGTGTTCACGGCCGTGCTGGGGTGGCGTCAGGTAGCTACGTTCGCCGAGGTGGGCATGTCGCTCCAGGACCTGGAGGACTTCGCCCCAGCCTTTGAGAATGAACAGATGCGCATTGCGGAAACCCTGCTTCGCTGAAAACTACATCCTACGGGCTTCGCGCAATTCTCCCCTCGCCCACTTGTGGGGTTGGGGGAGAGGGGGAAAACCAGAGCGCGCCGCAGGGCTTTTTGGTTCCCGCTCGACCGGCTCAGGTTGCTGGCAGATCGCCTGTCCATGCGCTTGCGACATTGTAGGGTGCAATAAGCAAAGCGCATTGCACCGGCAGGAAATCCCTTGGGGGCACAAATCGCCGCTGGTGCAATGCGCTACGCTTAGTGCACCCTACGGGCTGGATTGCGATATCAACACATGTGATGGATCGCGAAAATTCAAGCGTACCAATATATTTGTAGGGTGGATAAGCGCAGCGCACCCACCGATAGTATCTCCGAGACTTGGTGGATGCGCTCCGCTTAGTGCACCCTACGGACTTATGCCCAAAAAAAACGCCGACAGGGGTGATGCCCCTGCACCCCGGTAACCCGGCGCTCCGTCGCTTCGTGCTTCTCCATTCAAGGGGTAAAGGGGTAAAGAAGCAAGGTCTAAGCTTCCGTTTACGGAAGCATCCTGGCGGGACGGAACCCCGCGAAGATGTACCGGATCGACGCGCCGTCCCTGTAGCGGAGGGCTGCGCGGGCGTCCGCTGGACCGTTGCTCCAGGAGCCGCCCCGCAGCACGCGCCCGACAGAACATTCTCCCGTCGTCCACGCACTGCCATCACTCGGCGCTCCGGCGTAGCTCTTGTTCCAGCAGTCCTCTGTCCATTCCCAGGCGTTGCCGATCATGTCGTACAGACCAATTGATAAATTTTCACTTACCGTAAAAATACCCCTATTCCCGCTCAGCCCAGCCGAGCAACCGGTCGTCAAACGGATAACGTGCATCGAAAGGATGCGGCAGTCCGGTGCTTTGGGATGCAGCGGATTGAGCAGAAAATTCTATGCGCGCCCATCCACGGCGGGCTTCACGTTCATCAACAGGAAACGCCACGAGGCGAGCCATAGCTCAGTTAAGCGACGGATTGCCGGGAGATTGCTCTGCCATCCCGCCTCCTGCCTGGTCTGGTCAAACCGGATCGGCTACCCACGTCCTGCCCGCTTCAACCACGCCTGCACTGCCCCTTGAATCAAGCTTCGCACGTCTTCGGTGTAGCGCTGCGGCGCGTCGGTATCGGGCGAATCGCAGAGCGGGCGCAGCAGGGCATCGACTTCGAGCTGGGACAGGAAACTTTCGTGTTCGTCCATGACATGTTCCAGCACCACCATGTCGTAGGGCAGCGCTTCGCTGCTGTCCGGTCGGGTGACTTCCTGCAAGGCCTCGATCCAGCCTTGCGCTTGCCCGGCAGGCACCGATTGCCAGACAAGCTCGGCCAGCGCCGCATCCAGCCGCCAGAGATGCAGCCATTCGAGGCCGGCGCGAAGTGCGTGGGTGGCGGTGCCGGTGACAATTGCTTCGGGCAGTTCGATCGGCACACTGGCGGCGGCAGGTTCCGGCCAGGTGTCGGGATGATCCTTCGGCGCCGGCAGGCGGTAGAAGCAGGGGAGCGGCAGGTCGTCCCACAACGCGTCGGCCAGTAGCGCCAGATGCAGCGGGAGTTCGTCACCCGGCAGCACACGCTCGGCGGGAAAGAATGCCGCGTCTTGCGCTTCCCATTCCATGTCCCGGCGTAACGTGGCCGCCCGAGCGAAATTGACTTGGGCCAGGGCGCGGAGTGTGCGGGAAACGGCCGAGTCGGCTGCTCCGTCCAGCGCCATGGCGCGCAGCAACTGGCCGACGCGGGCGGTTTCTAATCGGCTGGGCAGCACCAGCAGGCTGGCGACGGCGCAATCGGTCGGCAGGCCGGAAAGCAGGCGCATCGCCAACGGGCGCGGCCAATGGCGGGCGATGCGGGCCAGATCGAGCGGTACGGTCGGCGGTGTCGCGTAAAGTGCCAGGATGGCGGCAAAGCAGCGTTCCGGCGCGCAGTGCGACGTAGTCATCGGGTGGCCTCGCCTTCCCCTTGATCACGCAGTTGACGGGCATTGGCGAAGGCGTCTTCCGGCCAGTAGCTGTTCAGTCGGCTTAGCAGATGCTCGGGGCTGGTTTCGTCGTTCAGCAGCTCGACGAAATAGGCCGTCAGCGCATCCAGACGGTTGGCAAGCGCGTGCAGCAAGGCTTTTTCGCGTTGCCTGAGATTCGCGCTCACCATTGCCGCCGCTCGATAATTATGGCCCGCCTGGCTGAGCGCATAGTCGAGAAAGGGTTCGGCATAGGGCGAGACGGTGCCGTCGCCAAAATCGATATAACACTCCACCGACCAGATTTGCTCCCCCTCCCGGAAAGCGCGATCAAGGAAGTGGAACAGCGCCGCCAATTCGACGTGACTCGCTCTGGCCGGTACATGAAACGACGGGCTGGGTGTGCTGTGCGGAGGTGGGCGTTCCTTTTCCTGCTGCCAGAGTTCGTCGCTTCGAGCCTGCGCCAGCAAGCGCTCTTCGTCAGTCAATCCAGCAAGCACTGCCCTCGCGTCCCGGCCACGGAATACGGCCAGTGCCGCCTTGCGGATCATGGCAAAACGCGCTGATTCCTCCCGCAACACCTGTTCCCGGTATGGCTTGACGCGCTGACGGAAGTCGCGGGCAGACGGTGGCGAGGCGAGCAAAGCCCGCAGCATGCGCTGGCTGGCAACGTCCTGCAGCGCTTCCAGCAACGGGATGGCAATGACCAGCCCTTCCATTCGCAAGCGGTAGGCGAAGCTCACCCAGTAGGCGGTCTGCTCGCGCGACGAAGCCTGACGAATATCGAAGGGAGCAAATGGCTTGATCGCTGCGATACGTTCCGCCGGCTCCAGCCATATCTGCGCCAGACCATACTTGTTTGCCGGCTCCTGACTGTTGGCGAAGGCGTAACTGCTGAACGGATCGAAGGAAAATGGCACCATGGTGGCCGGGTCATGCACAGGTTAGAATCCGGTCATTGTAGCCTCCTGCATGACTTGACCGGCTTTCCAATAATGACCCTGGGAATGTAAGCACAGTTGGCAAATACTCGATCACCGATTTCATCGGGCCGATGAGCGTGCTACTTTGCTGAACCGGTGTGTCCGCTTCGTGCAGCTAAGCCGTCGCTCGGTAATGAGGCTGCGAATGTCTGCAACGGGTCGGAAGTGGCCGGTTGGGTAGCAATTCCAAATGTATAACTGTTTGCGCATTTCTGCAATTTCCAACCACAGCACCTAAAGCGATCATATCCATCGGCCACTAAATTCCAACCAAGCGCAAATTTGTTGATGGTCAAAACAACCGGCAAAAACTTTGGCGTTTCCAACCACGTTATACACATAGCCAAACAAATTTACCCTTTTGCCAAGCTGAGAGCCTTGTGAATTGGCGTTCTACGATGATACATGCTGAAGATCCAGTGAATACGCCACTCTTCAGGCGTATAAGGTGTAGATTGCCGTCCCATGAGGCTTTCAGGGCAGTAGCCCTGTTTATTCCTCCAGGTTCAATCCGGATTGTTCAAGGTTTTTTCTGCGCAACCTGTGCGACCCTGCGGCCCGTGAGCCTCGTAGTTTCACAGATAAACACCCCGTAATATCCCGAGGTCACAGCACTTCGATTAACGACTAATCTACGCTAGGAGCCGGGTACGGACAGGCGTCACGGCAAGCAGAGTTGGGCGCGGGCCGCTGAGCGGGCGTTCGACTTGGGCTGGTTTCCTGGCCAATGATTCATAACACCATTTATTCAGTGAGTAATCATGAAAATACCACGCATTCTTGATCGGTCGGTTGATGTACGTGCCATGGGTATGGTTGTTCTTGCCGCCGGCACTCTTCTCTCTGGCTGCGCGACCGATAATGCGGCATCGAGCGGCGCCAACGTAACCGCCTCTGACAAGACACGCATGACCAAGAGCGGCTTTTTGTCCGACTACGCGAAATTGAAACCAACCGCGTGGGGTGAAGGGATCGAGTGCTGGCGCAACCCCAAGCTTGATGCCAGGAACTACGACAAGGCGCTGTTCTCACGCATCTTCGTATCGCTCGCACCGCCTAAAGACGGTAGCGAAGAGCAGATGATCGATCCTGCCGACCTGAAGACGCTCACCGACTACTTCCACGACTCGCTGGTCAAGGCGCTGAAGCCGCAGATGCAGATCGTCGACCAGCCGGGAGCGGGTGTCGTGGTCATCCGGATCGCGTTGACCAATCTGGTGCCGACCAAGGTGAGCAACAGCGTTGCCGGCACGCTGATCCCATTCGCCTTTGTTGCCGAAGCAGGCTCCGGCGTGGCCACTGGCAGGCCAGCGGGGTCCACACCCTATCTGGGAGAGACCAGCATGGAGATGCAGTTTCGTGATGGCGTATCGGGCACCGTTCTCGGTGAGTGCAGGGACACCCAGATCGGGCGCAAGTACGCCGCCGACGTCAATTCGGGTGCGGATGGCGCAGCAAAGACCTGGGCAAACGGCTACCTGAACTCGTTCCAGGCCTGGTCGTACGCCAAGAATGCTTTTGACAAATGGTCACTGCTTGTTGCGCAGCGTTTCGCTGAATTGCGCAACCCACAACCCTTGTCGAAGTGAGCTGACAACAAGTGAGCTGACAATTTATCCGCTTCGCCTGACAGCATGACAAAACAATCGTTCACTGCACTCGTAACTTATCAAGTTTTCTTATGTTAACATTCTACGAAATGTCCATACTGGGAGCGGTCATGAAGCGCAGCGAATTACCACATTTCCTTGGTGCGAGCGCACTCCGTAAAACCACCATCGCGTTCGCCATCCTGGCCCTGCTATTCACCTCGGCCTGTGGCAAGTCCACCCCGCCCCCGCCGTTGCCACAGGTTGTCGACGTCATCACCGTCACGCAAAAGGACGTCCCGATCTACCGCGAATGGGTCGGCAGTCTTGACGGCGACGTCAACGCCACCATCCGCCCGCAAGTTACCGGCTACCTGATCAAGCAGAACTACCGCGAAGGCGACGCCGTCAAGAAAGGGCAGACGCTCTTCGAAATTGACCCGCGCACCTTCCAGGCCACCGTCGACCAGGCCAAGGCCGCGCGCAGCCAGCAGCAGGCCAACTACGCCACCGCCGCCGCCAACCTGGCGCGGGTCAAGCCACTGGCCGAAAAGAACGCGCTCAGCCGCAAGGATCTCGACGACGCCACCGGCTCCGAACTGCAAGCCCGCGCCCTGCTCGACCAGGCCATCGCCGCGCTCGACACCGCCAAGCTCAACCTCGGCTTCACCCGCATCGTCTCCCCGATCGACGGCATCGCCGGGCTGGCCAAGGCCCAGATCGGCGACCTGCTCAGCCCCGGCTCGCCGACCGAACTGACCACCGTCTCGACCGTCAACCCGATCAAGGTCTACATCAACATCAGCGAGCGCGAGTACCTGAAGTTCCTGGAAACCGCCGGCACCCGGGGCAAACCCGAAAACATCCCGCTGGCCCTCATCCTGCTTGACGGCAGCACCTACCCGAAAACCGGCAAGTTCAGCCTGTTCAACCGGCAGGTCGACCCGACCACCGGCACCTTCAAGGTCGGCGCGCTGTTCCCCAACCCCGACTCACGCCTGCGCCCCGGCCAGTTCGCCAAGATCCGCGCCACCTTCGCCGTGCACAAGGACGCCCTGCTCGTCCCCCAGCGCGCCGTCACCGACATCCAGGGCAAATACCTGATCGCCGTCGTCGGCGAAGGCAACAAGGTCGAAATCCGCCCGGTCAAGCCCGGCGAACGCATCGGCTCGGACTGGATCATCAGCGAAGGGCTCAAGCACGGAGAAACCATCGTCGTCGAAGGAACGCAGAAAGTCCGCCCCGGCGCCATCGTCAATCCCAAACCCTACGCCCCCGAAGCCACCCCCGGCGCCAGCCCCGGCGCGAACACCGACGCCAAGCCAGCGCAGCCCGCGGACAAGGGGTAAGCCGCCATGTCCAAGTTCTTCATCAACCGCCCGATCGTGGCGATGGTCATCTCGATCCTGATGACCATCATCGGGCTAGTCGCCATGTCCGGCCTGCCCATCGCCCAGTTCCCCAACATCGTCCCGCCCGAAATCAAGGTCAACAGTACCTACACCGGCGCCGATGCGCTGACCGTCGAACAGGCGGTGGCCACCCCGATCGAGCAGCAGATGTCCGGCGTCGACAACATGAACTACATGTATTCGATCAACGCCAACAACGGCCAGTCGACGCTGACGGTGAACTTCGACATTGCCACCAACGCCAACACCGACCAGCTACTGGCCCAGATGCGGCAAGGGCAGGCCGCCTCGCAACTGCCCGCCGACGTCACCAACTACGGCGTCACCGTGCAGAAATCGACGTCCTCGCCGCTCATCATGTTCGCCCTCTACTCGCCGAACGGCACCTACGACAACATCTTCCTGGCCAACTACGCCTACATCAACATCAACGACCAGATGACCCGCGTCAAGGGCATCGCCAGCATCACCATATTCGGTGCCGGCCAGTACGCCATGCGCCTGTGGGTCAGCCCCGACCAGTTGGCCAAGCTGAACATCACGATCCCGGAAATCGTCAACGCCGTCAATTCCCAGAACACCGTCAACCCGGCCGGCACGGTCGGCGCCGAACCGGTGCCGAAAGGCCAGGAATTCACCTACGCGGTACGCGCGCAAGGGCGCCTGCAAAGTCCGGAAGAATTCGGCGAAGTGGTCCTGCGCGCCAATACCGATGGCTCCATCGTTCGCGTCAAGGACGTCGCGCGCATCGAACTCGGCGCCCAATCCTACAGCCAGCAAGGCCGGCTCAACGGCAAGCCGGCGGCGCTCGTCGCCCTCTACCAGTTGCCCGGCGCCAACGCCCTGGAAGCCGCCGGCGGCGCCAAGAAGATGATGGAAAAGATCAAGGAAAGCTTCCCGCCCGACCTCGACTACGTCGTCGCCCTCGACACCACGCTGTCGGTGACCGAAGGCATCAAGGAAATCAAGAGTACGCTGATCGAAGCCCTGCTCCTGGTCATCCTCGTCGTCTTCGTCTTCCTGCAGGGCTGGCGCGCCACGCTGATCCCGCTGCTTGCCGTGCCGGTGTCACTGGTCGGCACCTTCATGCTGTTCCCGGCCTTCGGCTTCTCGATCAACACCCTCTCGCTGTTCGGACTGGTGCTGGCCATCGGCCTCGTCGTCGATGACGCCATCGTCGTCGTCGAAGCCGTCGAACACCACATTGAACACGGCATGACGCCGAAGGAAGCGACGCTGCGGGCCATGGAGGAAGTCACCGGCCCGGTGATCGCCATCGCCGTCATCCTGGCAGCAGTGTTTGTGCCAACGGCCTTCATCCCCGGCATCACCGGCCAGCTCTACCAGCAGTTCGCCGTGACCATCGCCATCTCGGTGATCATCTCCGCGTTCAACGCGCTGACCCTCAGCCCGGCACTGTGCGCCCTGCTCCTCAAGCCGAAGGTCAAGGGTACGGGACCGCTGCAGAAGTTTTACGACTGGTTCAACCGCGGCTTCGGCCGCGTCACCGACGGCTACGTCGGAGTCTGCCGCTTCGCCATCCGCAAGAGCCTGCTCAGCCTCGTCTTCCTGGTCGCCGTCGCCGCCTCGGCCGGCTTCTTCGGCAAGATCGTGCCGGCCGGCTTCCTGCCCGACGAAGACCAAGGCTACGTCTTTGGCGGCGTCCAGCTCCCTGACGGCGCCTCCCTGCAACGCACCAGCGAAATCGCCCGGCAGGCCGAAGAACTGATCATGGCCACGCCGGGCGTCAAATACGCCACCACCGTCGTCGGCTACAGCATGCTCAGCCAGGTCTCGAATACCTACAGCGCCTTTTTCTTCATCACCCTCAAGGACTGGTCCGAGCGCAAGGCGCCGGAGGAACAGTACGGCGCCATCAAGGCCGCGCTGACGCAAAAGCTCGGCGGTCTGAGCGGCGCCATTGGCTTCGCCTTCCCGCCGCCGGCCATTCCCGGTGTCGGCACCTCGGGCGGCGCCACCTTCATCCTCGAAGATCGCGCCGGCAAGGACATCGAGTTCCTCGCCGAGAACACCACCAAGTTCATCGAAGCCGCCAAAAAGCGCCCTGAACTGGTCGGCGTTTCCACCACCTTCCGTCCCACAGTGCCGCAGATATTCATTGACGTCGACCGTGACCAGGTGCTCAAGCAGGGCGTCAATATCGGCGACGTATTCAAGACGCTGCAAAGCTTCCTCGGCAGCGGTTTCATCAACTACTTCAACCGCTTCGGGCGGCAGTGGCAGGTCTATATCCAGGCCGAAGGCGATTACCGGACGAACATCGAGAATATCGGCCAGTTCTACGTGCGCAACGCCAAGGGCGAAACCGTCCCGCTCTCGGCGCTGACCTCGATCCGGCATATCTCCGGGCCGGAATTCACCATGCGCTACAACCTCTACCGCAGTTCCCAGATCAACGCCTCCGGCGCGCCCGGCGTCAGCTCGGCGCAGGTCATGCGGGCGCTCGAGGAAGTCTTCGCCGAAACCATGCCCAAGGAAATGGGCTACGACTACATGGGCATGTCGTTTCAGGAGAAGAAAGCCCAGGAAGGCATTTCGCCGATGGTTATCTTCGCCTTCTCGCTGCTCTGCGTCTTCCTGATCCTGGCCGCGCAGTACGAAAGCTGGTCGTTGCCTTTCTCGGTGCTGCTCGGCACGCCGATCGCGGTGGCCGGTGCCTTTGCGGCCCTGCTGTTGCGCGGACAGGAAAACAACGTCTACGCGCAGATCGGCCTGGTCATGCTGATCGGCCTGGCCGCCAAGAACGCCATCCTGATCGTCGAGTTCGCCAAGATGGAAGCCGAGAAAGGCGAGCGCACGCTGATCGAAGCCACCCTCGAGGGTGCGCGCTTGAGGTTGCGGCCGATCCTGATGACCTCGTTCGCCTTCATCCTCGGCTGTGTGCCGCTGGCCATTGCCCAGGGCGCCGGCTCGATTTCGCGGCAGGTGATGGGCAGCACGGTGATCGGCGGCATGCTGGCCGCCTCGTTCATCGCCATCTTCATCGTCCCGGTCACCTTCTACGTCGTCGAGAAACTCGGCCACAAGGGCGAGGTGCAGCCACCGGACAACAAGAAACCGGCGGATGCCACCCATACCACCACCAAGGAGGGCGGCGAACATGCGTAAAACTGCCCTGGCCAGTTTGCTGGCCCTGCTGCTCAGCGGCTGCATGATCGGCCCCGACTACTTCCGCCCGACGGTGGACACCCCGCCGGCCTGGCGCGTCAGCGACCAGGCGGCCAGGGATCTGGCCAATACTGCGTGGTGGGAACAGTTCAACGATCCGGTGCTGAACGACCTGGTGGCCACCGCGCTGCGCGAGAACAAGGACCTGATGATCGCCAGTGCA
The DNA here is from genome assembly GCF_049316945.1 of Propionivibrio sp. Classification (GTDB taxonomy): domain Bacteria; phylum Pseudomonadota; class Gammaproteobacteria; order Burkholderiales; family Rhodocyclaceae; genus Propionivibrio. Next base: position 65,093 of record NZ_JBMOJE010000010.1, read on the forward strand.
CGCATCGAGGAGTTCGCCGGGCAATACGGCATCACCCGTTCCCAGCTCTTTCCGCAGCTCGGCGCCGGATACAACGTCGCCAAACAGAAAAGCACTATTCCCGGAACCACCGTCAAGGGAACCTACAACACCTACGACGCGCTGCTCAGCGCCAGTTGGGAAATCGACCTGTGGGGCAAGATCCGCCGCCAGAGCGAAGCGGCACGCGCGCAGATCGTCGCCAGCGAGGAAGGCAAGCAGGGCGTCATTCTGTCGCTGGTTGGCAACGTGGCCACCGCCTACATCAACCTGCGCGACCTCGATCGGCAGCTTGAAATCTCGACCAGCACGGCAGAAGCCCGTGGTGCGTCCTACAAGATATTCCAGGATCGCTTCGAGGGCGGCGTCATCTCGTTGCTCGAACTGAGCCAGAACAAGTCGCAGTACGAGGAAGCGCTGGCCACCATTCCATCGCTCGAAAAATCGATCGCCCAGCAGGAAAACTCGCTGAGCCTGCTGCTTGGCCGCAATCCCGGGCCGATTGCGCGCGGCAAGAGCATCGACCAGTTGAACCTGCCGACCATTCCGGAAGGTCTGCCGTCCAGCCTGCTGGAGCGTCGCCCGGACATCCGCCAGGCGGAACAACAGCTGATCGCGGCCAATGCGCTGATCGGCGCCGCCAAGGCCTCCTACTTCCCGAGCATTTCGCTGACCGGCCTTTTTGGCGTGGCCAGCGGCAGCCTGTCGAACCTGTTCAATGCCTCATCGCGCATCTGGCAGTACGCCGGCGCAGTCAACCTGCCGATCTTCACGGGCGGCAGCCTCGCCGGGCAGTTGCTGGTCGCCGAAGCGCAGCAACAACAGGCGCTGTTCTCTTACCAGAAGACGATTCAGAACGCTTTTGGCGAAGTCAATGATTCGCTGATCGATCAGGACCGGACGCGCGTCCAACTGGCCGCCCAAGGCCGGCAGGTCGAGGCGCTGGTGCAGTACGCGGAAACCGCGCGCTTGCGCTACGACAATGGCTATACCAGTTTTCTCGAGGTGCTCGACGCCGAGCGCAGCCTGTTCAACGCCCAGTTGCAATACACGCAAACGCAGCAGACGCAGTTGCAGGCGATGGTCAATCTGTACAAGGCGATGGGCGGCGGCTGGGTGGCCGAGGCGGAGAAGATGAGTGCTCCACCGGCGGCCGGGAAGTAGGCTGGAAGGCGCGTCAATCGGCGATCTGCAGTGGGTATCCCCTGGGAGCACCGTGAATGGTGGCTTCCATTGAATCGTGCCTGAAGATGGCCGTATTCATTGGCTTGCAGGCTGTTGTGCGAATCTGAAATAAATTTTTCCAGTGAAATCCTTATTGCATCATTTACGACGTACCGGGATGGCATGAATACTCGTTCTGGTTTTCTGAATGTGGCGCTTGCCGGTTTGCTTGTCATCGGAGCGCTGGCTCATGCCGCCGAAGGAACGCGACCGCGCATCGGTCTGGTTCTCGGTGGTGGCGGGGCGCGCGGAGCAGCGCATATCGGTGTGCTCGAGGTTTTGGAGAAGCTGCGCGTGCCGGTCGATTGCGTGGCGGGGACCAGCATGGGTGCGCTGGTTTCCGGTGCTTATGCCGCCGGGCTGTCACCGGCCGAAATGCGCTCGGAACTGGCCAAGGCCGACTGGAACGACATGTTCCAGGACAACCCCAAGTACTCCGAGATCAATTACCGCAACAAGAGCATTTCAACGCGTTTCATGCCGGGTTCTGAAACCGGGATGGGCGAAAAGGGCATTACCTATCAGGGCGGGATTGTCTCCGGGCAGAAGATCAAGCTTTTCTTCAACCGCCTGGTGCATTCAGATCAGGGTGAGCGCAACATCGAATCGCTGCCTTTGCCCTTGTCGATCATCGCCACCGATATCGGCAATGGCGACAAGGTGGTGTTTCGCGAGGGCAGTTTGACCAAGGCCATGCGCGCCAGCATGTCGGTTCCCGGCCTGATGGCACCGGTCGATCATCAGGGGCACAAACTGGTCGATGGCGGGCTGGTCGATAACGTGCCCATTGCCGAAGCGCGCGAGCGTTGTCAGGCCGATATCGTGATTGCCGTGAATGTCGGCTCGCCACTGATGAAAGCGGAAGATGTCGGTTCATTGCTCACGGTGTCGGTGCAGATGGTCAATATCCTGACCGAACAGAACGTCACCCGTTCGATCGCCTCCCTCAAGCCGACCGATATTTATATCAAGCCCGATCTGGAGGGGATTACAGCCGGTGATTTCAGCAAAAGTTCGGAAACGGCGGATCGCGGTAAAAAGGCGGCGGAGGAAGTGGCCGAGCGTCTGAAAGCGTTTTCGGTGAGCGAAGAAACCTACGCCGCATGGTCTCAAAAAATTGCATACAGCAGAGACGGGCATGACGGTCCGCCCATTGACGAAATCCGGATTGCTCAGATGAAGGTGGTCAATCCGTCGGCGGTCGAGCGGCATCTGCGGGTCAAGCCCGGAGACCGGATCGACGATGCGAAGCTCAATCAGGACATGTTGCGTGCCTACGGCGATGGCTGGTTCGAGGGTGTGGACTATTCAATGCTAAGCGAACGGGATCGCAACATCCTGCGTGTGACGCCAGTGGAAAAAAGCTGGGGACCGGATTACCTGCGCTTCGGCGTGAATCTGTATACCGATTTCAAGCAGGACTCATCCTTTACCCTGCGTGCTGCCTACGACAAGACCTGGCTTAATAGCCTGGGGGGAGAACTTCTCGTCATTGGGCAAATTGGCCAAAATAATGGGCTGATCGTGGACCTCTATCAGCCGGTTGAGGATAAGCAGCGTTATTTTCTGGAGTCATCGGCGTCATATAACGCAAGTACCACCAACATTTATCAGAATGACAAGAAACTGGCGGAATACGGGGTCACCAAGGGCAACGCTTCGGTTGGTGCAGGGGTCAATGTGGGTCTGCTCGGACAGCTACGCGTCGGCTGGCGGCAGACCTGGCTGGACGCGAGTCTGGAGACAGGGGTTCCATCCCCCATGTTTCCGGCCAGCGGTGACAGATCCTATGGTGGGGCCTACGCCGGACTGGATTTTGACCAGATGGATCGTTTGTATTTCCCCACCTCTGGCTGGTCTTCCCGGCTCGCTTATTTCGATTCGTCAAAGGGAGGCTACAGCAAGGTTTTTGCCCAGTTGATGGGCGCTTATTCCCTGGGGGATTATGTGCTGAACGCAAGACTCAGCTATCAGGGCTCACCCAAAGGCGAGTTGCCAGTCTACGATGCCGGCACTCTGGGCGGCCTCAACAACCTGGGTGGTTTTGCGGAGGGGCAGTTGATTGGCGATGACATTCGCTACGCCGGCATTCGGGCCGAGAAAATTATCGGACGCTTGCCGATGGGCCTGCGCGGTGATATGCGCATCGGGATGTCGCTCGAAACCGGCAAGGTCGGGAAACCCTATACTGAAACGCAGCGTACGGGATGGATGAATTCAGCATCTGTTTACCTCGGCGGTGAGACACCGATCGGGCCGGTCTATCTTGGCTATGGGCGATCCGATGCCGGCGCCTCCAGTTTTTACCTGTTTCTTGGAACACCCTGATAAAGGAGAAATATCATGCTTGGAAGATTCCTGGTCAGCATCGCATTCGCCCTGAGCCTCACCCTGTTGGGCAGTTCTCCAACGTTTGCCAAGGACAGCAAGGAAGCGCAGCGGGCGGAAGTGCGCAAGACCAGCCAGAAGATCCTGAACCAACTCTATCGTGTCAGTCCCTCGGCCAAAGGAGCCGTCGCCTCGACCGCCGGCTATGCCGTGTTCAGCAACTTCGGCATGAAATTATTTTTAGCCGGTGGCGGCGGCGGGTCAGGAATGGCCGTGAATAACGCCACCAAAAAGGAAGTTTTCATGAAGATGGTCGAGGTCCAGGCCGGGCTGGGTTTTGGCGTCAAGAAATTCAGCGTGGTATTCATCTTTGAAACGGAGAAGGCATTGAACGAGTTCGTCAACTCAGGCTGGGAGTTTGGCGGGCAGGCCACGGCGGCAGCAACGGATGGGGGCCGAGGCGGGGCGTACCAGGGCGCTGTTTCGGTGATGCCTGGCGTGTGGATGTACCAGATGACCGACAAGGGGTTGGCGCTCGAACTTACAGGCAAAGGAACCAAGTATTACAAGAACGATGACTTGAATTGATGGTCTGTTCAATTCAGGGCCAATGATCGATGGTTTGTTATTTTTTTGATTTTTACAAGGAGTCTTCCATGAAACACAAGCTTTCAATGATTGTTGCAGTTCTCGCGGTTTTACCTTCACTGGCCTTGGCGCAGATGGCACCCACTAGTTCGGTAGTTGTACAGAAGGAGAAAGGCGCGGTGCGGACCGCCGAGTCTGTCACCCTGCAAGGTGCCATTACTGCCATTGACCAGGAAACCCGGCGCGTGACCATCAAAGGCGGGAGCGGCAATGAACTGTCATTGGTTGCCGGCCCCGAGGTGAAAAACTTTGCGCAGTTGAAAGTCGGCGATATCGTGACATTGAACTTCGTCCAGTCACTGGCGCTTGAATTGAAAAAGGGTGGCAATGCGTTACGACAACGTACGGAGAGTGGCGAAACAGTGAGTGCCAACCCAGGCGAGAAGCCGATGGGCGGAGAGGCCATGAAGGTTCGGGTAATCGCGGATGTGACGGCGGTCAACAAGAAAACCGGAATGGTCACCTTGCGCGGCCCTCAACGGACGCTTGATTTGAAGGTCAAGGACAAAGCCATGTTGAAGGATATAGCCGTTGGCGATCAGGTCGAGGCCAACTATGTCGAGGCCACCGTGATTTCCGTCAGGGCAGCCAAGCCTGCCAAGGCAGTGAAGTAAAGAAAATCTGAACTTCGAGAGGCGGCTGCGGCACCTTGGCGCTGAGGCATCGACAGTGGGTCGATTGCCAGAGCGAATTCAAAGTCGGGATATTGACATGAAAGTGACAAAACGAACCCTGTACCTGCTGGCGTTGTCTGTTGCCCTGATCGCAGAGGCGAGTGCGCAGCAATTTGTTTACCCGGCCAAGGGGCAGTCAGCGCAGCAGCAAAAGAGTGACGAGGCGAACTGCTATTCCTGGGCGGTCCAGCAAAGCGGTTTCGATCCCGCGAAGCCGCCGCCAGCGCAAGCTGCGGCACAGCCAGCAACGACGGCAACAGGAACGACCCCGGGTGCGGGAGCGCGTGGTGCGGCACGGGGTGCGATTGTGGGTAGCGCCCTTGGCGGGGATGCCGGCACCGGCGCGGCGGTGGGTGCCGTTGCCGCACGTGGGCAAAGCCGCCGGCAAAATGCCGCTACTGCACAGCAGGGGCAGCAACAGCAGCAGGCCGCCACTCAGCAGCAACAGGCAAGCTTCGGTAAGGCGCGTGCGGCGTGCCTCGAAGGTCGCGGATACACCGTCAAATGAACCATCAATACCGCATCCAATACCAAACGGCTCCTCCAGCGTTCCCGGTTGGTGCTCTTGAGCTTGTAATTGCGGCTACACCGCCAACCCCGGCGGGAGTTAATCGACAGGAGGTTGCAGGGATGAAAACCATTTGTTTGAACTTGGCCAGGAAGGAAATGCGCTCACTTGTTGGCAAAATACTTTTGGTGTGGATGCTGTTTTTTGCTGCCGGAAGTTTCGCTCAGGCTCCGGCCGCCAGCGGTGGTGCCCCACCGCCCATGAGCGCCGCCCAACTCGACCAACTGGTGGGGCCGATTGCACTTTATCCGGATGACCTGATCGGTATCATCCTGCCAGGGGCGACCTATCCGCTGGACATCGTGCAGGCGGATCGTTTCCTCGACAAGCGGAAGAAAGACAAGAATCTGCCGATCAATGAAGCCTGGCACGAGTCGATCAAGTCCCTTCTCAACTACCCCGATGTGGTCAAGAAAATGAGTAATGAACTCGATTGGACGACCGCCCTGGGTGAAGCGGTGGTTGCCGATCAGGGCGCCGTCCTGGCGGCCATTCAGCGTTTTCGGCGCCAGGTTCAAGCGGCGGGCAATCTGAAATCCGACGACAAGCAGAAGGTCATTGTGGAGAAGGAAGTCATCCAGGTGGTTCAGGCCAACCCTGAGGTGATTTATGTGCCGCAGTACAACCCTTCGACCATCGTTGTTTCAGGTGGGTATTCGAGTTATGGCTATTACCCGGCGCCTTATCCGGTCTATTACTACCCCTACGCGCCAGGCGCCGCCTTTGCTACCGGCCTGATCTGGGGCGCAGCGATTACCGCCGCGTGGAGTGGTGGCCACTATGCCACACACTATGGCTACGGGGGCGGCAACAACAATATCAACGTCAACCGCAATACAACTATCAATAACGCCAATGTTAACCGTGCCTCAGCGCAGGGAACGGCCTGGAAATCCGAAAAGAAACCGGGTCAAGTCAGCAGCGGCGCGGGTCGCACGGGCAATACGGCGCGTGTCGGTGATGCACAACGGGGTGGCGGCGGAGCAGCAGGTGCTGGTGGAGTAGGTGGTGTAGGTGGTGTAGGTGGTGTAGGTGGTGTAGGTGGTGTAGGTGGTGGAAGCAATCTGGCCGGCGGCGGCGCTCGACCTTCAACCCAGCCAGCATCACGGCCGAGTTCAGGCTTGAATGACCGATCGCCTTCCTCTGCACAGGCCGGCGATCGGAGTGCTCAGAACCGTGGCGGAGATGCCTTTGGCGGCTACGGCTCGGGTGGTGCTGCGCGAGCCGATAGTTCGCGTGGCGCGGCGAGTCGCGAGTCGATGTCGTCGTCAGGGCGCGGGCAATCGTTCCAGGGCGGCGGTGGCGGAAGTCGTTCATCATCTTATGGCGGAGGAGGCGGTGGCGGTGGTCGTGCCTCCATGGGTGGCGGCGGAGGTGGTGGCGGAGGTGGCGGAGGTGGAGGTCGCGGTGGTGGTGGCCGTCGTTAAGGAGAACGAGATGACTAATATCAAAACTGCCAAAAGGATTTCCATGCTCATTCAACTCTCACGGTTTGCGTCGGCGCTTCGCGGCCTTGTGCTGGCCATGCTGCTATCGATCCCGTTGCTAGGTATCGCTGCCGAACAACAGACCTTTGCCACGCCCGACGAGGCGGTGAGTGCACTGATCGCAGCTTTCAAGGCCGATGACGATGCCGCGTTGATCTCGATTTTCGGCGAGCAGCACAAGCGTCTGGTGGTTTCGCCGGATCGGGCGGAAAACACGGCTTCGCGGGCCAAAGCGCTGGCCGCGCTACAGGCTTTTCATGTGCTCGAAGAGTCTGGTCCTGATCGTCGCACCTTGTTGATCGGTGACGAGGCCTGGCCGGTGCCGATTCCGCTCGTGCGTGAAAAGGGTTCCTGGCGTTTTGCCACCGAACTGGGCGAAAACGAAATCATCAACCGTCGGATCGGTGCCAATGAGCGGGAAGCGATTGCTGTTCTGCGCGCCTATCTCGATGCGCAGCGGCTGTACGCTGCCAAAGACCGTAATGGCGACGATGTGCTGGAGTACGCCCAGAAGCTGGGCAGTTCGCCCGGCAAGCAGGATGGCCTCTTCTGGCCGGCGGATACGGCCAAGGGCGAAGAAGCCAGCCCCTTCGGGCCGCTGATCGCAGCCAGTGCGGAGTATCTGAAAGGGCATAAAACGGGTGATGCTTTCCGTGGCTACCACTTCCGAATCCTGACGCGGCAGGGCAAGAACGCTCCTGGGGGCGCATTCAACTATGTCATCAACGGCCACATGATCGCTGGTTTTGCCATGGTCGCCTATCCTGCCGAACCGGGCGTAAGCGGCGTGATGACCTTCATCGTCAGCAATAACGGGAATATTTACCAAAAGAATCTCGGGAAGAACGCTGCGCTGATCAAGGAATTCAACCCGGATGCATCCTGGAAGAAGGTAGACGATCCGTCTTGAGTTAACGCAAGTTGGCTTGAGCTTGCTCTGGTCGAGAAAGGAGTATTGCGGATGAGGTTAGTGGCCTGGTTCATGGTGGCGGCTGTTGTGTTCGTAACGGATACGGCGGCCGCCGACTTCGGCAGCAAGGGCGGGCCTGAACCAGTCAACATCGACGAGATTGCCAGCCTCCTTCGACAGGACCCCTACGATCTGGAGTTACTGATCAGTTTCGGCACCTCCAAGGGCGGCTCGGCCGGGCACCTTGCCTTGGCTGTCCGGGACGAAGTTCTTGGCGATGATCGGGTCTACTCAGCCAACTTCTATGCCGACCGGTCGCCCAGGCACGAGAGCGGCTTCTACACCGAGGATCTGATGATCAGCGTTCCGAAGAAGGAGTACCTGTTCAAGACGGTATCTTCGCTCGGTGACACCGCCTCGTTTGGCCTCGACTTCGGCGAAATTTACAAGCGATCGGTGATCGGTGTACGCGTTTACGGCGTGCCGGCTGGCGAGAAGGGCGCCGTAATGGCTTTTTTCAGTCGCCTCAATGACGACTATCACCATCAGGCAAAAAATACCGAGTACCACGACGGCGAAATCAAATACGACTACATGCGCCTCAACTGCGCCAAGACCATTGGTTCTGCTTTCAGATTTGGTGCCGGGTACAGCGATCTGGATATCCCCAGCGCAAAGATATTCACCCGGCGGAGGGTGGTAGTGGCCGCCAAGGCCAATATTCCCACCGAGATGGCAATGAAACTCGTCAAGGAGTGGAACAAGCGCGGGTACGGAATGGACGTGGTGCTGTACAAGAAATACAGCGGCTCGACCTACGTGGATCCACATGAGGAAGAAAGGGTGGCGTTCAAGGACCTGCCCAACCGTTTTCCTTCGGTTCTGTCTCGGGACTTTCGCAGGGAGGAGGGCGCGTACGAGGATTTCGACAACCTCTTCGCCATGTACCTCCTCTACAACATGGGCAAGTACAGCGTGCGGGTGAATGACCAGACGAAACTGCTTGAGATAGAGAAGAGCAAGAACCCAATAGGCTACGCGGAGGCCGCCGAACTGGCCACCCGGAGCGCCAGTCTGGATAGCGAGAAGTTCCGTCGGAATCTTCCGTTCGAGCCGAGCGGCACAAGGATCGGCGAAGCCGCGGACAACACTCACCTTTACAATTTCACGGACGACGGCGACAAGAAGGCTTTACCCTAGGTACCCTGGGCACGGTAAATTTGTTCTGCCGATAACCCATTGATTTACCGTCATTCCGGGTCAAGCCCGGAATGACGGCGGATGGTAGAACAAATTTACCTTGGTACCCTGGGCGGTCGTGCTTGACGACATGATGAAAAATGATTCGAATGGATGCTGATACCCAAAATGGTTAAAAGGTTAGCAATTGCGGGATTGTTGATTATCGCCCTTGGTGCTGGTGTCGTTGCCTGGGTCTGGTATCCGTGGGTATTTTCGCCGCACTACACGATTCACATCGCGACCGGTCCGGTCGGCAGTTTTGGGCAAAAATTCATTGCGGCGTTTAAACGTGAAGTGGCGGAAGGGCACCCCCGCGTCCGCCTGGCTTTGGAGGAAGCCGGGAGCCTTCAGGAAAGTGCCGAAGCTTTTCAAAGCGGCAAGTTCGATCTCGCTGTTGTCCGCAGCGATCACCCGGCAGCGGCCAGTGGAGGTACGGTTGTAGTATTAAGACGAATTTCACTGGTCATTATTGTTCCCGCCAATTCGCACGCCAAATCAATGAAGGATCTTGTCGGAAAAAAGATCGCTGTTCTTGAAGGCACGCCGGACGACGATCCACTACTGCGGACGGTAATGGATTTCTACAGCATTAAACCGACCGACCTCGCCAAGACGGCGCAGGCCGATGTCGGGGCAGCGCTGCGCAGCAAGCAGGTGGCGGCTGTTGTCGTCATCGGCTCCGCCGGACCGGGGGCGATTGCAGAAGCCGTAAAAGCAATCATCAAGGCGACAAACAAGCCGCCGAAATTGATTGATCTGGAAGCAACGGAAATTGCCGCACAGCACCCTTTATACGAAGAAATAACCATTTCTCCAGGAGCGTTTTTGGCGGCTCCCGCCATCCCTGGCGAAGACTTGACGACGGTAGCGGTAGCCATTCGGCTGGTGGCGAAAAATTCCATGTTGAATGACGTCGCTGGCGAGATTACGCGGTTGCTGCTGACAACCCGAGCCAAGCTCGCCACGACTTTGCCGCAAGCCGGCCAGATTGAAGCGCCGGACACCGACAAGAAAGGTGTGCTTCGCGCCCATCCGGGCGCCGCCGCCTACATTGATGGCACTCAGGAGACAATTTTTGATCAGGCCATGAACCAGCTTTTTAATTTTTCGATTATTGGCGGTGTGCTGGGTTCGCTCGCGCTATGGTTGAGCGGCTTCTGGCGGAGGCATCGTCCTGATGAGATACAAAAGAATCTCGCGCGCCTGCCGGCCATGATGCGCGAGGCAAAATCAGTCCCTCTCGATCAGTTAAGCGCCATCGAGGAAGAACTTGATGCGCTATCGGGATGGCTGCTTGAGCGGTTCGTTCATGAAAAGATTGCGCCGGACCGGATTAGCGGCGTTGCGGTCATCATTTCCCATATTCGTCTTCTTATCGAACGCAGACGAAAGCTCACTTAAGCGCAGCGATATTGTCAGCAAATGGTCACCGATATACGTCGGAACCGCTGCAAAACCCCTCCCGACCTCCCCTTGTCAGGGGAGGGGCAACCGGACCGCACCGCTTGACTCCCCCCTGACAAGGGGGGCTGGGGGCAATGCTCTCAACGTAACACTCTTTTGTCATTGTAATTATTTGTAAGCATGTGATTTATGTGGCTTTTGTTTAAATATTCGAGGGCATGATCGGTTTGGTTTTACCCTGACGAGATTACGGATTAATTCACTGAAGACGGTGTCGATGTTTGCGAGGGCGTCGAGACCGAAAACGAGCCAACGACCGAGAGTTCGCTTGATTTGGACGAAGGTATCAGCGCGGTTGATGATGTAACGGCCACGGACGTCAGCATCGAGTGAGTCAGCGGCGGCATAAACGGCCAGAGCGTTGATATTGTCACAAAGGATTTTGGCCGCAAAATCCTGTTGCGCGGCAAGCCAGGTCAAACCTGAAGTATGTTCAAGTGAAAGGCGGTGTTTGATGCGCTTGAATGCTTCTTCGATCCGCCACCTGGAATGGTAGAGCGCGCTGAATGCGGCAGCGGGATACTGCACAAGATCAAGGAGCGAAGTGATGAGTACGCGGACTTCGTTTCCGAATAGCTGACGCACGAGACGCACAGTGGATGGTTTGCAAACGATTCCGTAGGGTTGAGCCGATTTTGCGGAAGGTGCCGGTAGCG